>CAYPDY010000045.1:0-17588 GCA_964409515.1 uncultured Dehalococcoidia bacterium | reverse complement strand
AGCCCCGCTCTGCCGGCCCCGCTCTGCCGGCACAAAGCGCGCAGCTGTTGAAACCGCTTGCCATGGCGCGGGCAATCGGGTAGATTCATGGCCAGCCGATGCCCTCAACGATGTTTTTGTGACCGGAAACGGTCTCTTTGAGATGTATCGGCGATAGCTGCCCTTTATGCTGAACGTGAGATATCTGGTGGAGGTGCGCGTATGATCTGGGTGAGAAGGATACTGGCTGTTCCTCTTATACTCCTGTTTGTGGTTACCTTCGTAGCGGCGATGCTGCTCACCCATCTCAGCACTACGGTGGGCAGTGCCGGGTTCTACAACGGCCAGATGGACCAGGCCGATGTCTACGATTGGGTTCATGAGGAACTGACCCCGGCCATGCTCAGTGACACCGGCGAAGAGAGCCCGACGGACTTTCCCATCGACACCACGCAGATGAGACAGGATATGGCGGGCGTCCTGGAGCAGGCATTCCCCGCGACCTGGCTCAAGACCACCTTCGAAGGCGCCACCGGGGAAATGGTCCCCTACATGGTGGGCGACACTGACAGCTTCGTCGTCGCCATCGCTGTGAAGGACCGCATAGACCCGATGGTGGAGGGCATCAACGGTGTCGTCGACGATCACGGCGACGAGATCTACGGCTACGTGATCGATGACCTGATGGTGCCGGCCGTGACCGAGGAGCTGGCCAACGGGGCGGATCTACCCTACGGCGTCACGCTGTCCGAAGATGAGGTCAGTGACGTCGTGGCCGAATCGATGCCTCAGAACCAGGCAGAGGTCCTCGGCTGGTTCAAGGATATGGTGGCCACCATGGCGGACTACGTGAAGGGCGATGTGAACAGCCTCAACCTGGTAATCGATCTCACGCAGGTCAAGACGCAGGCGGTCACTGCCGTCAACCAGCTGGTGGAAGAGAAGCTGCACAGCGCCTTCGACTCCATACCGGCGACCTGCACCGAGATGCAGTTTCTGGCCGAGCTTCAGACCCTGCCGGAGGACACCATGCCCTCCTGCCGGCCCGCGGGCTACACCTACGAGCAGTTCAAGCATGCCCTGGAGACGCACATGGGCCGGACTTTCGCCCAGGCGGTAGACCAGGAGGTCATGGCCCGCATCCCGGGCTCGTACGAGTTTGACAACGATCAGATGAGGGACACTCTGGGCGAGGACACGGCCAGGGCCCTGGACGATGCCCGCAAGTTCATCGTCGAGGACCAGGCGCGCATCACCGACCAGAACTTCCAGGACCTGGGGGAATCGGAGGACGACCCGACCGGGATGAGCGCTGCCGAGAAGGAAGAGGACCTCGACAAGGCCCGCAACGCCATTCACACGGTCAAGATGATGCAGTTTGTCCTGTGGCCGGTTTCGATCCTGCTGCTGGTGGGCATCGGGTTCCTGCTGGGGCGGTCCTGGAAGGGCCGTCTGCTGTGGGCCGTGGGTACGCTGTTTGTCACGTCCCTGATATTCGCCATTGTGGTGGGCGTGGCTGGCGCCGCGGCCCCCATACCCGACAGGATCGTGGAGCGCCCGGAAGGCCAGGACGCCACCCAGGTGGGCATCGTCATGGCCGACAAGGGCGACGAAATCATCCACAATACCATCAACGCTCTTATCTGGGGACTGGAGGTCAAGCTGATCATCTGCCTGGTGGTGTCGGGAGTGGTGATTGCCGGCGTCATCGCCTGGTACCTGTATGACCGGAAGCGCCGGCAGGCCGCAGAGACCTCGGTCATCGACCCGGGCAGTCCGCCGGCCTCGTCGGACCCGGGCAGTCCGCCGGCCTCGTCGGACCCAGGCAGTCCGCCGGCGTAGACCCGCGGAGGCGACGTTGAGATCTGCGACGCGGGCCAGGGGTCAGGAGAGTGACGGCCCCTTGGCCAGCCGGTAGCCCGCGGGGCCATCGCATTCGACGCGGACCACCAGGCCGCGGTGCTCCAGCAGCTGGAGATGGGCCACCGTCTCCCGGACGGCCAGGACCCGGTTGGTGGCATCCATGTCGGCCCACCGGCCTACGTTCCACTCTACCTGGCCGGCGATATCGCGCGGTGTGACCACCCGGTCGGATATGGCCGCCACGACCTCCTTCAGGCGGCGGTCGTGGTGCTCCAGTATCTCGTCTATCCGCCGCGCGAAATGGGGGAAGGGCCGCTCGTGGGCGGGCAGGACCATCCTTACGTCCAGGGGCCGTACCTTTGCCAGGGACTGCAGGTACTGCTCCAGCTGATCCTCGCTGGTGAGATGGCTGGGCGAAATGTGGGGAGTGATCTCTACCAGGATGTGGTCTCCAGAGAAGAACAGCCGGTTCTCGTTGTCATAGACACAGACATGCCCGGGCGTGTGGCCCGGAGTGAGTATGGCCCGCAGGCGCCCGCTGTCGCCCACCGGGTTTGCCTCCCCCTGGAGCAGGACGTCGGGCTCCAGCCCCCTCGGGAAGAGGTCCCGGCCCCCCGAGGCGATGTGGAAGAAGCCCTCCAACTCCGGCTCCGGAACGCCCAGAGCGCGAATCCAGGGTATCATGCCGTGTATGTTCCAGATGTCCGAAGAGCTGACCGTGGCCCGCAGGACGTTCCAGTCGTCCTGGTGCATGATGACCTGTGCTCCCGAGGCGGCCCGGATGCGGTGGGCCAGGCCGCTGTGGTCGGGATGGTAGTGGGTCAGCAGCAGCCAGCGTATCCGCCGCAGTGAGATGCCGAGGAGGTCGAGCTGGCGGCAGAGATGGTCGAAGGAAGCCGGGTCGTTGTAGCCGCTGTCTACCATCAGCCAGCCGGCCTTCTCCTCTATGAGGTAGCAGAGGGTGATGGACTCCTTGTCCTTCGACCTGAGTCCAAGCACAAAGGGGACCTCCACCAGGTAGGTCCCCGATGCTATTTCAAGTGGTCTTCCTTCCATGTTGGGGCGAGGCGCCGCCGGCCGGCGCGATGCTGTCTCTGAAGGTGCGTTGAGAGTCTAGTAGCGGCGCATCTTTCCGCCGCCCCGGCCTCCGCCGAATCCGCCGCGGCCACCACCGCCTCCTCCAGGCCGGCCTCCCCTGAAGTTCCCGCCACCGCGGCCGCCCTCGGGCCGGGGGCGAGCTTCGCTGATGTCAAGAGTCCGTTCCTGTACTACCTTGCCCTTCAATCCGGCCAGTGCTGCCACTGCCTCGGACTTGGTGGGCATCTCTACGAAACCGAAGCCCCTCGGCTGGCCGCTGTAGCGGTCCTTGACGATGGCCACGGTGTCGACTTTTCCGAATGCCTCAAACTCGTGTCGCAGTTCGTCTTCGGTCAGTTCGCGAGGCAGGTTCCCGACATAAATTTTCACTCTGACGTTCTCCTTTCAAAAAGCTGAACCCCCCTCCGGGTTGCGAAACTTGGGGGCTTGGAGAAACCAGAGGCTGGGACAACCCCAGCCTCTGGCGCGAGCTTGCCATGAGGTCTAGCGCCGATTGTTCGGCTTGACCTTGTCGTAGCAGCGGCTGCAATACACGGGTCTGCCTTCGCGGGGCTCGAATGGCACCTGGGTCTCGACGCCACACTCGGCACATACTGCCGGGTACATCTGGCGGTTGGATCTCGTGCCACCGAAGCTCCCACCACCAGAGCCATTCCGTTGTGCTCTCTTTGCCTGGCGGCAGGTCGGGCAGCGCTTGGGCTCGTTCGTGTAACCCTTCGAAGAGAAGAAGTCTTGCTCCTCAGCGCTGAAAGTGAAGCTGGTGCCGCAGTCTGAGCATTGAAGAGTCTTGTCTGCAGGGCTCATTGGATGACCTCCTTTCCTTAAGACTAGTTGGCTAGAGTCGGGTCATCCAAAGCCTGCAAGCATCCGCATGGATGGCTGTCCAGAGGATTGGCAGAACCTGCACTGTAACCACCACGCGTACTATACACGAAAGGAGGGGGATATGCAAGCGGTATGTCACAGCCTATTGACTGTGGAGCTCCCGGCTGCTAGATTGTCAACCAGCATCATTCGACCGGTGGGGGCCGAGTCCGAATCGAGCGTTGTCTGCCTTGGATTGTCCCGGGTCTGCAGCCGGTGAATCCTGTGAGGATTCCGAGAGGCTATCCTGACTGATAGAGTCACGATTGTGATGCCTCGGTGATATAGTCACCGATAAGGATAGGATTCCGGAGGGCAGGCAAGAAATGGATCCCGTTGTCAGTGGGCCTCACGTACAGGATACTCTAGCCATGGCTGATCCGTTGGCTGTCCTGATTCTCCTGGGGGCAGTGGCCGCGGCCGCCTCACTCTCCGTGACCGAGGGCGCCGGCGCTCCCGCGGTGGCGACCAGCGCCGACAAGCCCCCCAGGGCCGATGACGTCGTGACAGCCTGGCTGGATAACCTGGTAATGCCGTCGCTGAACCGGTAGCCTCGCTGCCGCTGGCAGCCTGGACGGGCTCTCGTTTCGGCATCGTTGCTGTGCTGCACGCCGGACCACCGGCAGCTCCACCGCCCCCTCCATGATTCCCTGCCCTTGTCGGCTGTGATAGAATAGGAGGCCGCAAGCGGGGAACATTGTAGATGCGCTATTTCGTGCGTCCGATGAATGCTGACGACATCCTCCAGGTCAGCGCCATTGACCGGGAAGCCTTTCCCACCGAGTGGCCGCCGCCGTCATTCAAGAGGGAGCTTGCCTCCAGCATGGTGCGCTACCTGGTGGCGTGTGACGAGTCGCAGGCGGCAGGCCTTGACGCGGACGGGCCGGCGCCCAGGAAGACCGCCTGGGAATCGCTGGTAGCCAGGGTGAAGCACCTGGCGGGCCGGAACCACTCCTCACCGGGACCCGCTTCCGGGGAGAGACGGTTGATCGTCGGATACGCCTCCATTTGGATGATGGTGGACGAGTCACACCTGACTTCCATAGCCGTGCGGAAGAGCCACCAGCGCCAGGGCATCGGGGAGCTCCTGCTGATGGCCGTCATCAGGCTGTCGATGCAGCTGAAGGCCGAGGTGGTGACCCTTGAGGCCCGGGCCTCGAACCACTCGGCCCAGGCCCTGTACTCCAAGTACGGGTTCAAGACCGTGGGGATCCGTCGGCGCTACTACACGGACAACAGCGAGGACGCCGTCATCATGACCACGGACAAGATCAATTCCCCGGGATACCAGGCCCTGCTGCGGGAGCTGGACGCGAGATACGCGGACAGCCACCCGGCCGCGGCTCCGGCCGGCAGGTAGCCGCCCGCCAGCAAGGGGCCTGGCGCGTTATCCGAACTCGTAGGATATGCCGAAGCCGGCCCTGGGGTAGGACCACTCGATCGCCTCCCGGTCGCAGCTGATGCGGCAGCTGCCGCACTCCAGGCAGCCCTCGTAGCTGAAGGTGATCCTGTTCTCCTTGAGCTTGAAGCACTCCGCGGGGCAGACGTACAGGCAGGGGCGGAGATCACACTCCTGGCAGGCTTCGGCCTTCACCCTGATGTGCGGCTGGGCATCCACATCGTAGTGGTCGAGGGCCAGCCTCTGCTCCATGGTCATGTCGCTCATATCGTGTTCCTGGCCGCCATGGCGTCGCGCATGAGCTGCCAGAGGGAGACCCTGCCCTTCATCTCTTCCCTGGCCAGCTTCCAGGCAGTGGCCTTGGGCTGGCCGTCCACCTCGAAGATCCTCCCGGCCAGGCCGCAGGCCAGGTCCGGATAGGTACTGTACAGGCGCTGGTTCTCCAGGAAGCGCGGCGCGCCGTGGAAATGCCACAGGTCCTGGAGGACGAAGCTCTTCGCCAGCAGCCTGGCATACTGGGAAAGGGCCGTCCGGCCAAAGTCCCCTTTCTCCCGGGCGAGCTTGACCGTCTCCGCGGCGGCGATGCCCGAGGCCAGCGCGAAGTTGAGGCCTTCCAGAGCCCGGCCGGTAGCCAGTACCAGGGCGGCGGCATCGCCGGCCACCAGCATGCCGTCGGCGTACAGCTGGGGTATCATTTTGAGGCCGCCCGCGGGGACGAGGTGGGCGGAGTATTCCACAGGGGTCCCGCCCTTGATCAGCTCACGGACGGCCGGATGCTCCTTGAATCCCTGCAGTAGCTCCACGCCCCTGAGCTTGCTATCGATGAGCGCCTGCAGCTGCACCACCACTCCCAGGGAGAGGCTCTCCTGGTTGGTGTAGAGGAATCCGCCCCCGTGGACGCCGCGGGTGCAGAAGCCCAGGAAGTGCGTGGCCGTCCCGCCATCGGGGCCAACGTTGAACCGGTCCTCGATGGTCTGCCGCGGCAGCTGGATGACCTCCTTCACTCCCTGGTTGACGTTGCCCGGAGAGAGGCTCACCCCCAGGCCGGCCCTTTCGGCCAGGAGGGAGTTGACGCCGTCGGCGGCGATCACCACTTTGGCCGGGATGCTGTCGCCGCCGGCCACTATCCCGGCGACACGGCCGTCCTCCATGATGAGGTCGTCGGCCCGGCTGCCCGTGATCACCATTCCCCCGGCCTCCTCCACCTTCCGGGCGAACCAGCGGTCGAATTTCGCCCGCAGCACCGTGTAACCGGCTGATCCCGGGCGGTCGGAGTTGTCCGTGTTGAAGTCGATGGAGACCGAGGACTTCTCTGAGAGCAGGGAGATGACGTGGCGCTGCACCCGCCTCTCCACCGGGGCTTCCTTCCAGAACTCCGGTATGAGCTCGTTGAGCACGCTGCCGTAGAGCACTCCACCGGTGACGTTCTTGGCTCCGGCGAACTTGGCGCGCTCTACCAGCAGGACCTCTATGCCGGCCCTGGCCAGGCTGTAGGCCGCGGCGCAGCCGGCGGGCCCCGCCCCGACGACGATGACCTCGAAGCCGTCGCTCATGGCTCAAAAGTATAGTGGCGAACGTGGGCCGCTGCAAGCGGCGAGTCTAGGGCTCGACCTCGTCGGCCGGCCTGGCTCGAAGGTCCGGCACCCAGGCGAGCCAGCTCGGCCACCACCAGTACCACTTGCCCAGCAGCTTCATGGTCGCTGGAGACAGTACCAGAGTGATGACCGTGGCGTCCAGCAGGATGGCGGCGAACATGCCGAAACCCAGCTCCGCGACGATGACGATCTTGGATATGGAGAAGGCCATGAAGACCACCAGCATCACGGCGGCCGCGCCCAGGACCACCAGGCCCGAGCGGCGGAAGGCAAAGGGGACGGCGTCGGACAGGTTCTCCGTCTGGCCGTAGCGCTCGCGGACACGAGCCACCATGAAGACGAAGTAGTCCATGGATATGGCCAGCAGACCGCAGAGCAGGAAGATGGGGACATAGGCATCGATGCCCGATATCTTCGTGTACGGCAACCCCAGGTTGTGGCCGCCCTGGAACACGAAGACCACCATGCCGTAGGCGGCGTACACCGAGGCCAGGTTGAAGGCGCTGAGGACCACCGCCAGCAGGACGGAACGGAAGGCCACCAGGAGGAGTACGAGGCTCAAACCCATGACGAAGACCAGGACCGGGGTGGTGTAGTTGGCGGTCGTGTCGACGAAGTCGTTGTTGAAGGCGCCGTAGCCGGACACGTAGGCCGCGCCGCCGGCGTCCTTGAAGTTGTCGCCGATGTAGTCGTTGCGCAGCGCCCTGACCGTGTCGGAGGCCTCTTCGGTGAAGGGGTCCATGTTCAGGAAGACCCTCTTCCAGGCCACGTCACCCGCTTCGTTCACAGCCAGAGGTACCGCTGTTACGAAGTCCCCGGATGCCTCCAGCTCCTCTACCAGGGCCTCAGTCTCGGCCCTGACGTCCGGCTGATCGTACCCGCTGATGGCGATCTCCAGGGGGGCCACCAGCATGTTCGGATAGCCGGCCTCCATCATGGCGTCGTACCCGCTCCGGGAGACACAGTTCGGGGGGAGGGTGTCCACGTAGGAGTAGCCCAGCTTCATGCTGAACCTGGGCCAGATGCAGGCTGCGACTACTGCGGCGGCCAGAACGAAGCTGATGACGGGAGCCTTCATGGCCGGGAGGGTTACCCAGTGCCAGAAGCCGCGCCCTTCCGTATGGGGCGGCAGAGGGTCCGTCATCCGCTTCTGCCAGGGCAGGCGGCCGAAGTCGAAGCCGTTGCCTATCAGGCTGAGGACCGCGGGAAGCAGGGTAATGGTAGCCGGCGTGAGGACGGCCACCACCATGATGGCCCCCATGGCCAGGCTTCGGTGCATATTGCAGGGGATCATCAGGATGCCGAAGAGAGCGATGGCCACTATGATGCCGGCGTAGAAGATGGCATGGGAGGCTGTGGCGCCGGACCTGGCGATGGCCTCGATCTTGTCGTGCCCCTTGCGCCGCTCTTCGCGGTAGCGGTAGGCGAAGAAGAGGGCATGGTCGATACCCACGGCCAAGCCCAGCATGAAGACGATGTTCTCGATGGCGAAGTTCAAGGGTACCCAGGTGCCCACGACGGCGGCGATGCCCAGGGCCACCATGATGGATACCAGGCTCAGCACGATGGGGAGCAGGGCGGCCCCCAGTGCCCCGAAGACCAGGAGCAGGACCACGAGGGCGATCGGTATGGCGACGACGAGGGACTTCGTCAGGTCGCTGAAGGCCACGTCCTGCATGTCCCGGCTGACGTTGGTGCCGCCGACCATGCGGACCCGGAAGCCGTCCTCGAAGGAGGTTTCCGGGTCGATGCCGATGCCATTGCCGGTCAGGACAACCTGGCGAACATCGAGGATGTATTTGGCGGCCTCATCCGCGTTCTCCGACATGTTTATGACGAAGAGGGCAGTGTGTCCGTCGGTGGAGACGAGGCCGGCGGCCTGCATCATGCCGTCCTTGGCCGCCTGCAGACCCTCGATGGCAGTGGGCAGCTGCGTTGAGAACTGGCCATGCAGCGTCGCTATCCCATCGGAGACCTGGCCGATCTGGGCGCTGGTCTGCTCCTGCATCTGTCTCAGGCCATCCTCGGCCGTGGCTATCTGCTGCTGCATGAAGCCCTTCGCCAGGCTCAGCCCGGCCTTGAGGACCGCCTCCGCGGCGTCTCCCCAGTATCCGGTTTCGGCATACTCGATGGCGCGGGCCAGGATCGGCATCACGGTGGTGCCGTACATGTTCATCTGGTCGGCGGCCGAGTAAAGGCCGTCGAGGAGCGTCTGCCGCGTCTCGCTGTCCGGCACTGTCTGTTCCACGTAGGCGATCATGGCGGTAAGACGCGTGCCGGCAGCCTGCATGTCCACCACCACGGCGTTCACGGCTGCGGCCGTGGGGAGGTTGTCGCTGGTCAGCATGACGGCAAAGTCACGTCCCAGTTGGGCGGCGTACTTGGCCTCGTACATGGCGGCCAGCATAGGGCCCTGTTCGCCGAACTGCTTGAGCCCGGAGACCAGGGTGGGCCGGTCGGCCGTGCCCGGGCCGGTGGCCTCGAGGCTGGCGGCCGCGGCGGACAGCCGGGTGGCCATGGCCTTCATGTCGGCTACGGTGGCTTCACGTACATCATTGGTCAGCACCGCCCCCTGAGTTACCGGCAGGAGGGCGTCATACGTCTTCTGCAGTGCATCGGCGAGCAGCAGGGTGCCGGCGATCTCGTCGGCACCGTCGGCGGCCTGCAGCATGCCTTCGAGGCCCATTTCCCCATTGCCCGTCACGCTGTCCGCGGGGAACGCGAGGGCAGCCGCCCGCAGCTCGGCGCCGGAAGCCTTAAGGTCATCCGAAGCCTGGAGCAGCTGTTCGGAGGTCGCATTGCCCTCGAGGATAAGCTGCATGGCAGCCACCATCTGCTCCAGGACCGGGGGCACCAGGGGCACTCCCTCGCGGAGTACCGGGTCATAGTACTGGACGTCCTTGACGATACCCCGGTCTCTGAGGTCACCCAGCCTGGCCCACAGGCCGTCGACATAGGCCCAGAACTCGGGGTCGTCCGCGGTGTAGGTGTTGGACGTAATGACGCAGTTCTCCTGTTTGTAGCCGGCCTGGGGGAACCTCTGCTTGAACAAGTTCTCCGATTTCCTGGAATCTGTATCCGTGGTGAACTCGGTGGCGGTGGTCATGTTCTTGTTGAATATGGTCAGGAAGAGCGCCAGCGCGATGGCCAGGAGCATGACCCATATCGTGACCACCCGCCAGGGGTGGTTGGCGCAGTTCCGTGCCAGCCCCTCGAAGAAGCTGCCCTTGTTTGACTTCACCGTTCTTCCCTCTGCTTTCCTGTCGTCTTCAGGCACACCCGGCGGCCACCGTCAGGCGGCCAATACCGCATGATCCGGACACCCGCGCGCATGCGGCTTGCGGCGCTGTGTGCCACTGGACAGATAGTACCCTGCAACCGTGCAAAATGTCAAGCAATTCTAAGTATTTGTGAAGCTAAAAACGTTTGCCTGGCTCAGCGCGGAAGTCAATGCGGGCCAGGGAGATCTCCCTGGCCCGCATGCCGTTGGTCTTGTGTCGGCAGGGTATCAGGAACGCCAGGGCGGCTGCGTGGATTCCTCGTCTGAATCCGCCGCGGCATATCCGGGTACTCCGGCCGGCCTGTAATCCGGGCTCTCCTTCCGGCCGACCCGGTCTCCGCCCGGCGTGGAGCGGAGGTCCGGCACCCAGCCGAGCCAGCTCGGCCACCACCAGAACCACCTGCCCAGTAGCCTCATGGCCGCGGGGGACATCAGCAGGGTGATGAGCGTGGCGTCCACCAGGATGGCCGCGAACATACCGAAGCCCAGCTCCGCGACGGTGAGGATCTTGGAGATGGAGAAGGCCATGAACACCACCATCATGATGGCGGCGGCCCCGAGGACCACCAGCCCGGTGCGGCGGAAGGCGAAGGTGATGGCCTCGGACATGTCCTGCGACTGGTCGTGGCGCTCGCGGACGCGGGCCACCATGAACACGAAGTAGTCCATGGATATGCCGAGCAGCCCGCACAGCAGGAAGATGGGGACATAGGCGTCAATGCCTGTTATCTGATGGTAGATGCCGAAGCCGTTGCCGTCCTGGAAGACCCAGACCACCAGCCCGTAGGCGGCGTATACCGAGAGCATGTTGAAGATGCTGAGAACCAGCCCCAGCAGGATGGAGCGGAAGGCCAGCAGCAGCAGGATCAGGCTGACCCCCATGACGAACATGAGGACCGGGGTCTTGTAGTTCGCGGTGGTGTCGACGAAGTCGTTGTTGAAGGCGCCGTACCCGGTCACGTAGGCCGCGCCGCCGGCGTTCTGGAACTTGTCGCCGATGTAGTCTTCCCGCAGGGTCCGCACCTTCTCGGAGGCCTCGAAGGTGAAGGGGTCCTGGGTGAGCGTTACCATCTTCCAGGCCACGGTCCCTTCGTCGTTCACGAATATGGGCACCTCGGTATAGAAGCCGTTGGCCGCCAGCTCCTGGACCAGGGCTTCGGTCCGGGCCCTCACTGCCGGCTGGTCGTAGCCGTCGATGGCGATGTTCAACGGGACCGCGGAGTAGCTGGGGAAGCCGGCGTTTATCATGGCGTCATACCCGCTCCGGGAAACGCAGCCCGCGGGCATGCTGTCCACGTACGAGTAGCTCAGGTTCATGTGGCTCATGGGCAGGATGCAGGCGATCACGGCGGCGGTCGCCAGCACGAAGCTGATGACGGGTGCCTTCATGGCCGGGCGGGTCACCCAGTGCCAGAAGCCGCGCTTCTGGCCCGTCTCGGCAGGCAGCGGGTCGGTGATCCGCTTCTGCCATGGCAGCCGGCCGAGATCGAAGCCGTTGCCGATCAGGCTCAGGAGAGCGGGGAGCAAGGTGATCGAAGCCACGGCGATGACGGCCACCACGAAGATGCCGCCCATGGCCAGGCTGCGGTGCATGTTGGCGGGGATCATGAAGATGCCGAACAGGGCGACGACCACGATAACGCCGGCGTAGAAGATAGCGTGCCCGGCCGTGGCCCCCGACCTGGCGATGGCTTCGATCTTGTCGCTTCCTTTCCGGCGCTCCTCCCGATAGCGGTAGGCGACGAAGAGAGCGTGGTCGATGCCCAGGCCCAGGCCCAGCATGGCGACGATGTTCTGGATGCAGAAGTTGAGGGGCATCCAGGTCCCGACCACCGCGGCGATGCCCAGGGCGACGACGATGGAAACCATACTCAGGGCGATGGGCAGCATGGCGGCCCCCAGGGTGCCGAAGACAACGAAGAGGACGACCAAGGCGATGGGCACGGCCACCAGGAGGGACTTCTTCAGGTCACCGAAGGCCACATCCTGCAAGTCCTGGTTGAAGCTGGAGTTGCCCACCATGCGCACTCGGAATCCGTCCTCCTCGAAGGACGTCTCGGGACCCACTCCGATGCCGTCGCCGGTGAGCATGGCCTCGCGGAGCTCCAGGATGTGGGAGGCGGCCTCATCCTTGTCCTCCGACATCTTCACGATGAACAGGGTGGTCTGCTTGTCGGCGGAAACCAGGCCGGCCGACAACACCAGGCCGTCCTTCGCCTGCTGCAGGCCGTCCACGGCGGCGGGCAAGCCATCAGCCATCTGGCCTTCCATCATGGCTATGCCGTCCCGGACCGTCCCGATCTGGGCCCTGGTCTGTTCCTGCATCATGGCCAGGCCGGCCTCGGCCGTGGCTATCTGGTCCCGCATGAAGCCTCTGGCCAGGCCCAGTCCCGTTCTGAGGAGGGTCTCCGCGGCGTTTCCCCAGAATCCGGATCCGGGGTCTTCAATATACGAGATGGCCTTGGCCAGGATGGGAAGCACGGTGGTGCCATACTGCTGCATCTGGCTGGCGGCCGAGTTAAGGCCGTCGAGCAGCGTCTGGCGGGTCTCGCTGTCCGGCACCGTCTGTTCCACATAGGCGATCGTGGCATCAAGCCGGGCGGCTGTGGCCTGCATGTCGGCCACTACGGCGTTCATGGCCGCCGCCGTGGGAAGCTTGTCGGCCGTCAGCATGAGGGCGAAGTCGCGTCCCAGCTGCGCGGCGTACTTCGCCTCGTACATGGCGGCCAGCATGGGCCCCTGTTCCCCGAACTGCTTCAGCCCGGAGACCAGGGTCGGCCTGTTGGAGCTGCCCGGTCCGGTGGCCTCGAGGTAGGCCGCCGCGGCGGAAAGCGCGACGGCTGTCTCCTTCATCTCCGCGACAGTGGCTTCGCGCACCTCGGGGGTCAGCACCTCGCCGATGGTCACCGGCAGGAGGGCATCGTGTGTTTTCTGGAGGCCATCACGCATCAGAACGGTAGCGCTGAGCTCGTCGACCTGGTCGGCGGCCTGCAGCATTCCATCCCGGCCCTGCTTCCCGCCGTTGGTCAGGGATTCATCGGCAAAGCCGTTGGCGGCGGACCGCAGTCCGGCGGCGGAAGCCTTGAGGTCGGCGGAAGCCTGCAGCAGATGCTCGGAGGTCGCGTTGCCCCCGGTGACCAGCTTGATCGTGACGACGATCTGCTCCAGCACAGGAGGCAGCTGGGGCACGCCGTCGCGGAGCGCCGGGTCATAGTACTGGGCGTCCTTGACTATCCCCTGTTCTCGGAGGGGCATCAGCTTGGCCCACATGCCGTCGACGTACGCCCAGAACTCGGGGTCATCGGTGGTGTACCGGTTCGATGAGATGACGCCGTTCTCCAGGTCGTATGCGGCCAGGGGGAACTCCCTGGCAAAGAGGTCGTCCGCCATCTGGGAGTCGGTGTCGGTGGTAAACCTGAGCACCGTGGTCATGTTCTTATTGAAGATGGTGAGGTAGAGCGCCACCGCGATGGCGAAGAGCATGAGCCAGAGGACGGCGACGCGCCAGGCGTGTCTGGCGCAGTGGCGCGCCAATCCTTCGAAGAAGCTGTGCTTGTTTGGATCCCTACTCATTGCCCCCCCCTTCCCGCCGTGGCGTACGGATGCCCGGCGATCAAACAATGGTAATCAGGAGGCAAGCCAGAGATGGCCGCACCACAGTACCCGGCCTGTGGTCGGCATCCTACACGGATCATCACCCCTGGCGAGTAGTTTCGCCCTGACCGTGCACGCACACGTCGTACACGAAGTGCTGCGCTGCATGCCCTATGCGATCGTAGCACTTGTCGGCTTGGACTGTCAAATGAGGTCTCTTGTGAAACGGGCCAGGGGAATTTCCCCTGGCCCGTAGGCTGCTTGTCTCTGGCCGGAGTTGTATCAGGAACGCCAGTGCGGTGGCGTGGAGCCCGTGGGGCTGGCGGCATATCCGGGGGCGCCCGCCGGGCTCAGGTAGTCGTTCTCCCCTGGCACTATTTCCTCGGTGTCCGGATGGACGCGCCAGTCCGGCAGCCAGGAAAGCCAGCTCGGCCACCACCAGAGCCACTTGCCCAGTATCCTCATTACAGCTGGGGACAACAGGAAGTTGACCAGGGTGCCATCCACCACCATGGCGAAGGCCATGCCGAGGCCGAGCTCCGACACGGTCAGGATCTTGGAGATGGAGAAGGCGAAGAAGACCACCACCATCACCGCCGCCACCCCCATGATCACGAATCCCGTGCGGCGGAACGAGTGCAGCATGGCTTCGGTCACCACGCCGCCGTTCTGGTCGTAGCGCTCACGGACTCGGGAGGCCATGAAGACCAGGAAGTCCATGGATATGCCCAGGAGCCCGCACATCAGCATGAAGGGCACGTAAGGGTCGGTGCCGGTGATCTTCTGGTATATCCCGAAACCGTGCCCCATCTGGAACACCCAGACCACCATCCCGTACCCGGCGTAGAGCGATAGCACGCTCAGGACCGTCAGGAACAGCGATATCAGGATGGCGCGGAAGGCCAGCATCAGCAGGAGGAACCTGAGCACCAGTATCATGCTCAGGATGGGGTCCATGTAGTCCTCGTTGATCTTGAGGAAGTCCACGGTAAAGGCCGTCTGGCCGGCCACGTGGGCCTCGCCGCCGGCGGCCTTGAACCGGTCGCCGATGTAGTCGCTGCGCAGATCCCGGATCAGCTGCGCGGCTTCTGGGCGGTATGGGCTTTCATTGAAGCTCAGCATCTTCCAGGCCACATCCCCTTCGGCGTTCACGAAGACGGGGACTTTGGTGAAGAAGTCGCCGCTTGCCTCCAATTCCGCGACCATTTCTGTAAGCGCTTGCCTCACGGCCGGCTTGTCGTAGCCTTTAATGGCGACGTTGACTGGCGACGTGGCCACGTCGGGGATCCCGGCCTCATCCATGGCCATGAGCCCGCTCCTGGCCACGGAGTCTGGCGGCAGGCTCTCCACGCTGGTGTAGCTCAACTCCATCTTGGTATAGGGATAGATCACGAGGAGCATGAGAGCCGTGCCCAGGATGAAGGAGATGATGGGGGCCCTGATGGAAGGGCTGAGCACCCAGTGCCAAATGTCCTTCCGGTCCTCGGTCTCCGGCGGCAGGGGGTCGGTGAGCCGCTTCTGCCAGGGCAGGCGGCCGAAATCGAAGCCGTTGCCCAGCGCGCTCAACATGGCCGGAAGCAGGGTCAGGGAGGCCGGCATGATCACGAACAGCACCACGAAGGCGCCCAGGCCCAGGCTGCGGTGCATGTTGCAGGGGATGAACATGATGCCGATGAAGGAGATGATCACCACCACGCCGGCCCAGAAGATGGCGTGGCCGGCCGTGGCGCTGGCCCGGGTGATGGCCGCCAGCTTGTCCCGGCCCTTGCGGCGCTCCTCGCGGTAGCGGTAGGCCAGGAAGAGGGCGTGGTCTATGCCCAGGGACAGTCCCAGCAGGGCCACGATGTTCTGGATGGCGAAGGCGATCTGCACCCAGGTGCCGAGGATGGCGCAGATGCCCAGTGATACTACGATGACCACCAGGGATAGGATTATGGGCAGCATGGCGGCTCCCAGGGTGCCGAAGATGAAGAACAGGACGACCAGGGCGATGGGCACGGCGATGATCATGGACTTCTTGAGGTCGGACAGGGCCACATCCTGCATATCCTGCTGGGTGTTGCTCAAGCCGATGAGGCGCACCCGGAAGCCGTCCGATTCGAAAGTGTCCGCACCGACCCCCTTGCCGTTGCCGGTCAGTACGGCCTCGCGCAGTTCGAAGACGTGCTTGGCGGCCTCATCCTTGTCCGGGCTCATAGTGATTATGAACAGGGTGGCGTCCTTGTTGGGGCCGTACAGGCCATCGATCATGACCATCCCGTCCTTAAACATCTGCGGGGCCGCGCGGAGGGTGGGCAGGTTCTGCTCGATCATGGTGGGAACCATCTGCCGGCCCTCAATCACCTGCCCGATCTGGGCGCTGGTCTGCTCCTGCATCTGGCGCAGGCCGTCCTCGGCCGTGACCCTGAAGCCACCGATGTAGCCCTCGGCCAGTCCCAGCCCGAACCTGAGAACAGCCTCCGCGGCCTCGCCCCAGAGCCCGCCGCTCTCGGCCAGGGCCAGGGCCTTGGACAGGATGGGCATCAGGGTGGTGCCGAACATCTGGAACTGGCTGGCGCCATCCCGCAGCTGCGCCAGGGTCGAGTCCCGCAGATCACTCTGCGGTACGTTCTGTTCTACGTAGGCGATGATGGAGGTGAGCCGCGCGGCGGTGTCCTGCATCTCCACCACCAGGGCGTCCACGGCCGCGACCGAGGGAAGCTGCTCCCCGGGGGTCATCGTGTCCACCAGCGTGAGCCCCAGCTGGGCCATCCACTTGGCCTCGTACATGGCAGCCAGCAACGGCCCCTGTTCCGCGAGCTGCGCGACTCCGGTGAGGATCTGCCCCCGGTCAGGTGTGCCAGGGCCGGTGGCCTCGAGGTAGGCTCCCATATCGGCGAGCCTGGCCACCATGGCCTTCATCTCGACCACCTTGGCGTCCCGCACCTCTTTAGTGAGGTACTCGCCCTGGGTCATGGGGTAGAGCGCATCGTAAACCTTGTTGAGGGAGTCGACCAGGATCAGCATGCCGGCGATCTCAGCCGACCCGTCGACGGCCTGGCCACCCTGGGTTAGGCCTTCCCGGCCGGCATAGGCGATGTCTTCCAACGGGAAGGCCGCGGCCGCGGCCCGCAGAGAATCACTCTTGGCCCTCAGCTCATCGGAGAGGGCGAGAAGCTGCTCGGAGGGCGCCCCGGCGATGACCGCCTCGGAGGCGCCCAGCATGTCCCTCAGGGCATCCGGCACCAGTGGCATCCACTCACGCATCACCGGGTCGGCGTACTGGGCATCCAGTACCACGCCCTGCTCTCTGAGGTTGGCCAGCTTATTGATATAGATGTCGTCCACGTAGGCCCAGAACTCGGGGTCGTCGGTGGTGTACTTGTTGGAGCTTATTATGACGTTCTCTTGGGAGCGCGCGGCGAAGGGGAATCTTTCGGCGAAGATGTCCTCCGCCTGCTGGGAGTCGTTGGCGGTGGTGAACTTGAGGACGGTAGTCATGTTCTTGGAGAACATGGTCAGGTACAGGACCACGGCGATGATCAAGAGCACGCCCCAGAGCATGATGACGCCTTTGGCGTGCCTGGCGCTGGATCGCCCCAGTGAGGCGAAAATGCCGCCGTTGTTGGAGTGCGATTTCTTCTTCATTCCCTCCCCTTTTCCGCCGTATCCGCAGACACACGGCGGTCGGTCTTTACGATCGAAGGAGGGGAATATCACGAAATGGCCCGCGGCGCCAAGCCTGCGGCCAGCACTTCGTGGGTCACCCCCCCCGGCGATTTACCATCGCCCTGACAACGCGCGCACCTCAAGTGCTAAGAGCTGCGCCGCTCATCAATGTTGGCGATCCTACCACTTGCGGCGGCAGAATGTCAAGCAGATTTGTGGTAGTTCTGAGATAGTGACACCCCTCAATGGTTCAGTGAAAATGTCACCC
>CAYPDY010000044.1:16286-17689 GCA_964409515.1 uncultured Dehalococcoidia bacterium | reverse complement strand
CGAAGGGGTGACCCCGCCCGGTGTCGGGAGGGTGGATAGGGTTTCTGAGGCTTTATCCAGGGCATAGGTCCAGGAGGGAATTCCACCGGCGATGATCCCAATCCCACCCAGCAGCAACAGGGGAAGGACAAACTGGTGGTCCTCCTGCGCCGTGAAGGCCGGCAGGTCTCTGCGTCAATGGTGGGTCGCATTCTCAGAGACCTCAAGACCCGCAGAGTGCTGAAGGAACCTCCCCGGAGCTACATCTCAGCCCGAAGGCGCCAGCAGCCTCGACCCTATGCAGTACGTAAACCCAAGGAATACAGGATCCGGGACCCTGGCGACCTGGTGGAGGTAGACACCCTGGACGTGCGGCCCCTTCCCGGAGTCGAACTCAAGCATTTTACGGCCCGGGATGTGATCTGCAGATGGGATGTGGTGGAGGCTTACAGCCGGGCTACCGCCCGCACTGCTGCCAGCTTCCTTCGCACCATGCTGCAGCGCATGCCCTTCGAGGTAAGGGCCATCCAAGTGGACGGTGGCTCAGAGTTCCAGGCCGATTTCGAAGTACTCTGCCGGGAAATGGGCCTCAAGCTCTTCGTCCTGCCACCTCGCAGCCCTGAGCTGAACGGCCATGTGGAGAGGGCCCAGAGGACACACACGGAGGAATTCTACGAAGTCTACCTGGGAGATACCGACCTCAAGACACTAAACCCGGCCCTGGTAGACTGGGAGCGGGTCTACAACCATATCCGGCCTCATCAAGCGTTGCACTGGAAAACGCCAGCGGAGTATCTTAGTGACTGCCATCCGGAGATGGCCCGGGCCCTCCAGCAGTCTCATATGTAGTGGACGAGTACACCCACTTGCCACAGGAGGCTCAGGTGGTATAATTATGTCCGGTCAGCAAACTCCGGCAGAAAAGGGGGGGCACTATGCACGGAAGATTGACACGGGCGATTCTCTATTTGGTCGTTCTGGCGGTCATCGCTGCAGTGACCATTGGCTCGAGTAGCGTATGTTGCATTGGGAATATCTGTCTGTTTGGTGACGGAGATGACAGCGGCGGCATTGGCAGCACCGTCAGATGGAAGACGGACGTGGTCTCGCTTGAGTGCGCCGATTTCTACATAGTGGCAAATGGGCAGACCTTCAATGCGGCTGTCGATCAAGTGGATGTCCATTCCGACCCCGGTGCTGAGAGCTACTGCACGTTGGAGCTCACATGGCAGGAAAGCGGCGTCGAGATGCGGCTCAACATGTACTTCCGGGCTGATGGGAGTAAATGGTGGGCTGACGAGATTCGCACCTATAACGGGCAAGTAGAGGGCGACTGGATATACTACACGGGGCCGTCCTTTGAAACCAACCTGGGCGAAGCGTTCACTGGCAGCATTGAGATTCTCAACGAGTCCCCCACGTCC
>CAYPDY010000044.1:0-16276 GCA_964409515.1 uncultured Dehalococcoidia bacterium | reverse complement strand
TTCCTGTCTCCTGGCACACCTCAGCCAGTCACCGAGGTGACTCTGAATAAATGGGAGACGACTCTCATAAAGGGATCATCTGAGCAGCTCGTCGCCACGGTGTTGCCGCCCGATGCAGCGAATCCCGATGTCGCCTGGTCATCCACAGACAACAGCATCGCCTCAGTCAGCACCTCCGGGCTGGTCAGCGCGGTGGACAACGGGACCGCGACGATAACGGTCACCACGCTTGACCAGGGCTTCACGGCCAGCTGCAACGTCACGGTGGTTGACTGGCTCCAGCTCACCATCATGGACGCCAGCGACAACCAGTCCCTGGCCTTTGATCAAGGGAGTGAGGTGCACTTTCTCATGACCATGCAGAATCCGACAGATGGCCCTGTCACTCTGTGGTGTTCTGACGCACAGCTGTACGATATAGAGGTCTACGACTCAGGTAATGCCCTTGTCTGGAACTGGGCCCACGATATGGTGTTCGCGCAAGTCACCATGGATGTCGTTCTTGACCCTGGTGAAGTGATAGCACACGAAGAAGTCTGGGACCAGAAGGACAATCAGGGCAGCCAGGTCCTCGCAGGTACGTACGCTGTCTACCTTAAGTCTGCTTGCCCTCGCCTGGGAGAATCAGATCAGGATGTCTCTGACCCGCAGAACATCGAGATAACCTGATACTGCTCTCGGGTATCCATGCCAGACCAAGGTTGGTCGTGAGCGACATGGACAGCTGTCCGTGCCTTAGTGCTATGATCGACTAAGCCATATACCGGTCAAATCCCGCGTGGACGATGCTTGGAGTTGGGGGGAGGTCAGAACATGGCCACCCTCTCCTTGGCGATAGATTATAGCTCAGGGGGAGTGTGGGACCAAACAGGGTGCGTACTGAGAGTCTTGCTTGGCTCCGCACCATCTGCAGGTCTTGGAACCATCTGCTATCCGGGAGCCGCAGGCGGGGCAGAGATGCCTGCCTGGTGGGCAGACCTCGACTTCCGGGGATCCAGGAGGCTCGGGACGTAATGTGGCATGCAGGGCCACCAGGCACAGGAGAGAGCCAACCAACGCCAAGAAGAAGCCGACGACCGCGTACATGCCCAGTTCATGTGGATCGCTGCTGCTGACCACGAATCCGAGTACCCCCAGCGCAAGAAGAGGTATCCCGGTTAGCCACAGCATGACCTTCCCCAACGTACCCATCATGCCTCCTTCCTTTGACCACGCCCCCAGTATTCCACAGCGCTCACCATACCGTCTTGAGACCTTGGTCCCCATTGTGAGTAGTGATACCATCGGGAGGAGCCTGTGGATGGCACAGCTTATGAGCAGCGGCAGTACATGCATGACCATCTGGGGCTGAAGGGGTAGGGGAACAGTGTGCAATCCTGGGTGTCAAGTACGGATACTTATGCCACAAGGCGGTCTAGCGTTTTTGACGCTTCTCGTCCTCGCTAACCAACCAGTCCTTGCCCTCCTCCAACGTGTCGCAGAAATGCACCTTCATACCAAAGGCTGTAGTGTGGATGTGAGCTGTTGCCTTCGCCAGGCCAGTCATCCCGACGTACGCGATGCGGTTGCGGGGATTGCTTTTCAGAGTGGCCCCGGCCTCTCTCGCCTTGTTCGTTATCGCGAGCGTCATTCGACAGTTCGTGGCATCGCACAGTGCAAGGCAGCCGTTCAGTTCCTTCACAACCTCCTGCTTCGCCTCCTCCCAAGCCGCCAGGATTTCCTCTTCTCCCTTGTTCGCAACATCCATGAACAGTATCTCCTTGCCCTTGTAGGTTATCCGGGCCATGTATTTGGCCATCCGTGCACCTCTTTCCTTGTGTTGCGGGGCGGCTACCTGAAACCATTATTCGGCGACAGTATACCAGCCAGCGCAACCTCAGCCTGGATACGTAGAGGGATGAGTCCCCTGTGAACATCTGGGGCTGAAGACCGTCTACTCGCTTGCCGGCATCACCTGTTGTTGGCATTGCCGAGAAGAGGACCGCGAAGGCAGGATGCACATTGACCACTCAGCCAACGGCAAGAGGCGAATGGGATGCCCATAGCCGGACAAAGGGATGGGCCTGTCCTCAGAGGTCTGCACCGCTGGAGGTGTATGAAGAGCAGATCCGGGCGTATCTTGAGAGTTTCCACATTCCCGACGACTGCCAACAGAGGATACTCGAGATGCAGGAGCAGCTGCACCAGAACTATGATGTGGAAAAGGAACAGAAGCAGTTGAAGGCCAGGCTCGACAGGGCCAAGGAGCTTCACTCTTGGGGTGACATTGGCAGGGACAAGTACCTCGCTGATGAGAACCAGATTCAGAGTGACCTGGCCCGACTTGCTCCATTCAAGACATCCAACGGCGACTGGGAGAGACTGGCTGATTTCCTCGCTAACAAGGTCAAGGCCTGGGATGGCGCCACTCAGGAGCAGGTGGACATCGCTGCCCACCAATCCAGTTGTGCAGTCAAGCTATGGGACTAGCGGGGCTTGCTGGCCTCCTTGACGAGCCACTCCTTTGCCTGGTCAACAGTGTCGAAGTAGTGCGTCCCGGGGTTGAGCAGCTGCGCCACCACCTTCGCAAGCTTCGACAGGCCTACCACGGCACTGGGCGCATCCTCACGGCCCATGGTCTTGTTGGCATCGGCTATCTCCTTAGCCTTGTCTCTGGTCTTCTGGGTCATGGACGTGTCTGACAGGTCAATCAGAGTAGGTGCGTTGGTTTGCTCCTTCAGAATCTCCTGCTTCAACTCCTCGAAAGCGGCAACGTACTCCGCGTCCGGCAGGCCTTTGACGTTCACGAATAGTATCTTCACTCCCTTGTGTGTGATCCACTGTAAATACCTGGCCATCCAGCGCCTCCTTCAAGCAGAGTCCCGGTGACTTGGCGGCTGGGCGCAATTATACACCACTCTGCGAATCGCTCCTGTGGTCCCTTTGGTGGTGACGGCATCAACGGGGCCGTGGCTGGGACTCGTTGCAGACTCAAGAGGGACAGCCGAGGACTGTGGATTGGCGACCCCGAGGGGATTCGAACCCCTGATCTCCACCGTGACAGGGTGGCATGTTAGACCGCTACACCACGGGGCCGATCGACGACCGCTCGAACCACCAGGCCGACTCATGGTCCGCAGGGAAGCTGCTTCACTGAGGCGGGTAGCACCAAGCATTTGAAGCTCCGGTGGCCCTTGCTGTTGAGAGTCTACCTTTGCCGACTACGCTTGTCAAGAACGCTTCGCCGCCGCACGCTTCAACTTGACAGGGTGAGCGTGGGGACAGTAACATGTAGTCTGCATCTCGCACTGGAGGAAGACCATTTACGCTGTAATTGAATCCGGAGGAAAACAGTACCGGGTTTCCCCCGGGCAGGTTATCGAGGTTGAGCGCCTGGCAGTCGAGCCGGGGGCCAAGGTCGAGTTGGACAGGGTTCTTCTCGTCGCCAGCGATGAGAAGGTCCTTGTCGGCAATCCCCATGTAAAGGGGGCCAAGGTCTTGGCCGAGGCTGTGGACGAGGTTCGCGGCGACAAGGTCATCGTGTTCCATTTCAAGCCCAAAGTGAGGATCCGGAGCAAGAGGGGTCACCGGCAGTACCACACCAGGCTGGCGATCAAGGAGATACACGCCGGGCGGGGGCACAAAATGGAGGTAGGTCACAGTGGCACATAAGAAGGCCTCAGGCGGTACCAGGGGCAACCGGGACAGTCAGCCCAAACGCCTGGGTGTGAAGAAATACGCCGGCCAGACGGTAAGGTGCGGCAACATCGTGGTGCGCCAGAGAGGGACGCGCCTGCTTCCGGGCAACAACATGGGAGTGGGCAAGGACCACACCCTTTTCGCTCTGAGCGACGGGGTGGTCAAGTTCGAATGGGCTTCCAAGGACAGAAGGAAGGTCAGCGTCTATCCGGTGGAATCTGCGAAATGAAGGAAAAGATCCATCCCACGTACTACCCCGACGCCAAGGTGACCTGCGCGTGCGGCAACAGCTTCACTACCGGGGCCACCAAGAAGCTGATCCGGACGGAGATCTGCAGCAAGTGCCACCCCCTGTTCACTGGTGAGTACCGCATCGTCGATACCGCCGGGAGGGTGGAGCGCTTCAAGAGGCGCTACCAGCGCAAAGGGGCAACAACAGAAGAGAAGAAGGAAGGCTAGACTATCCGGATAGTGCTCATGGGGGAGCTATAGCAGCTGAGTTTTCCAGAGAGCGGAGAAAGACACTCCGCTCTTCTGCTTTTCGGAGGGGAGTGGCTTGCTGAAGGAGTTTCACTACGGCGGTCAGGCGGTCATAGAGGGGGTCATGATGCGTGGCCAGCGCAGCATGGCGGTGGCCGTGCGCGGGCCCAACGGGCAGGTCCGTGTCACCACCAGGCCTGTTTCCAACGCTCAGACCGGGATCAGGAAGGTATGGTTTGTGCGCGGGGTGGTGGCCCTGGTCGAGAGCCTGGTGCTGGGCGCCAGTGCGCTGTTCGAGTCGGCCAACGCATCCCTGGGGGAGGAAGAGGAGAAGATATCGGGTCCCGTTCTGTGGGGGACTCTGTTGGCCTCCTTCGTCTTCGCCGCCGCGGTCTTCTTCGTGGTCCCGCTCTTGATTACCGACCGCCTGATTGATCCGCACCTCGGCGGGTCCGCGCTGGTCAGCAACCTGCTCGAGGGCATCGTCCGGGTCCTGATCTTCATCCTCTACCTGGGGGCGGTGAACCTGATCCCCGATATTCGAAGGGTGTTCGCCTACCATGGCGCGGAGCACAAGACCATCAACGCCTACGAGCACCATGTCCCCCTGGAGCCGGAGCCCGTCTCCAAGTTCTCCACGGCCCATGTGCGCTGCGGCACCAGCTTCCTTTTTGCGGTCATGATCATCGCCATACTCGTGTTCGCACTGGTACCCAGTTCGAACCTGTGGGTGCGCATGGTGTCCCGCATCGTACTGATCCCGGTCATAGCGGCCGTGGGCTACGAGTTCACCCGCTTCAGCGCCAGGTTCGCTGAGAACCGGGTAATGCGACTCACGTTCCTGCCGGGCCTGGCCCTGCAGAGGCTGACGACGCGGCAGCCTGACAAGGGCCAGCTGGAAGTGGCTATTTCGGCCTTGAAGGGGGCCATAGAGGCTGACACG
Organism: uncultured Dehalococcoidia bacterium; assembly: GCA_964409515.1. Classification (GTDB taxonomy): domain Bacteria; phylum Chloroflexota; class Dehalococcoidia; order UBA2247; family RBG-13-53-26; genus JAFGCL01. The sequence goes on along the minus strand of CAYPDY010000044.1, from coordinate 11,175 downwards.
GCCGGCGGGTCCGGAAAGACCGGCGGGGTTGAGAGGGCCGGCGCGGATGATGCAGTCAAGGCCGACGCGACGGACAAGGGCGACGGGACCGATAGCTCCGAGAAGAGCGGCTAGCCCGGCTCCTGGCTCTCCACCTGCTCGAAGAAGCACGTCTGGTGTCCGGTGTGGCAGACGGGCCCGACCGGTTTCGCCTTGACCAGCAGCGTGTCATCATCGCAGTCCTTCCAGACGGCCCGCACGTTGAGGTAGTTGCCTGACGTGGCGCCCTTGTGCCACAGCTCCTGACGGCTCCGGCTGTAGAACCAGACCTGTCCTGACTCCAGGGTCCGCCGCAGGGATTCCTGGTTCATGTACCCCAGCATGAGCACCTCCCCGCTATCGGCATCCTGGATGATGGCCGGGATGAGGCCCTTCTGATCGTACTTCAGCATGGTCCACCGTCCTCTTTCGCCCGACCGGGCGACTCAGGCATCTTCTTCTTCAGGGCCGCCAGGGCCTGGTCCAGGCGGATGTCGCCGGTGTAGAGCGCCCGGCCGATGATGGCGCCTTCAACCCCGAGCCGGCTGAGCCTCTCCAGGTGCGCAATGGAGGTCACGCCCCCGGAGGCAATGATGGGTGATCTGGCCTTCTTCATCAGGTCGGCCACCGCCTTGAAGTTGGGCGCGGTGAGGGTACCGTCCCGGGCGATGTCGGTGTAGATGAAACGCCCGGCGCCCAGGGCTTCCATCTGGGCTATCATATCGGCCGCCGGGACACCTGTGGCGTCCTGCCAGCCGCGCACCGCCACCAACCCGTCCCGGGCGTCCACGCCGACCACGATGGCCTCACCGAATGCCCGGCAGGCCTCCCGCACCAGCTTCGGGTTCTCCACCGCCGCCGTGCCCAGGACCACCCTCTTGATCCCCGCCTTGAGGTACTCCTCTATGGTTTCCACCCGGCGGATGCCGCCGCCCACCTGGACGGGAATCCGCAGGACGGCCGCTATCCTGGCCACGATCGACAGGTGACGGGGTTCTCCGGCGGCCGCGCCATCCAGGTCCACCAGGTGCAGACGGGGGGCCCCCAGGGACTCCCAGCGTTGCGCCGTCCCCAAGGGGTCCTCGGAGTAGACGGTCTCCCGGGCGTAGTCGCCCTGGTAGAGACGGACGCAGCGCCCGCCCTTGAGGTCGATCGAGGGTATTACTTCCATGAGGCCTCAGGGACGCGAAGCTTCATTCGGCCGGCCCCGCTTCTTCATACAGGCTGAGTGTAAACAGGAAGTCAGCCAGGCGGTTCAGGTACTTCAAGACCTCCGGGTTCGGCACCTGTCCCGCCTCCCGCAGGCCGACCACACGCCTCTCCGCCCTTCGGACCATGGCCCGGGCCACATGAATGGCGGCCGAGGCCGGGCTGTCGCCGGGCACCACGAAGCTCTCAGGCATCCGGACCGTCTTCTCCATTTCCTCGATCAGTCCCTCCAGCCGCTGCACGTCGCTGTCGGTGATGACCGGGTACTTCCCGGCCAGCCGGTCGTGGGACTGCGGGGGCGTGGCCAGCTCCGCGGCCAGCACGAAGAGGTCCTTCTGCGCGGCCAGCAGCATGCTGCGGACCTTCGGCTTCGCCGAAAGGGACCGGGACAGCCCCATGGCGGACACGGCCTCGTCTATGGTGCCGTAGGCTTCGCAGTGGGCATCGGACTTGGGCACCCGGGGACCCAGGAAGAGACTGGTTTCGCCCTCGTCACCCCGCTTATTGAAGGTCTTCATGCTGCTGTGCCACCCCCTTCCCCATAAGATAGTCGGCCACCTGGGCCAGCTGGCGCCTGGCGGGCGAATCCGCGGTGCCCTCCGCGAGGTCCTCCAGGCACCGGCCGTAGAAGCCATCCCTCATCCGCTCCGCGAAAGCCCGGGCGCCGGTCCTCTCCAGGATGCGCACGACGCGCCCCACGTTGGCGCTGGTTACCTTCTGCCGGGAGTAGATGCCGAGCAGAGCCTCCCGGTCCTCTCCCCCGGCCGTGTGCAGCGCGTAGACGATGGGGAGGGTCTTCTTCTTGCTCTTTATGTCGGTGTACGGAGCGGCCTTTCCTCTCTCATCCTCCCCCCATATGCCCTGCAGGTCGTTCTGCACCTGGTAGGCCAGGCCCAGGTTGCGGCCGAAGGAGGCGAGCGAGCTGACCTGGCCTTCCCGGTCTGTCCCGAGAAGCGCCCCGAAGTAGAGAGCCGCGGCAAAGAGGGCCGCCGTCTTCTTGTCAATCATGTCCAGGTACTGGTCGACGGTTATGTCCAGGTGCCTCTCGAACTCGATGTCCAGGTACTGCCCTTCGCAAAGCTGAAGGCTGGCCTGGTTCAGCCGCTTCGACAGGAGGATGATCTTGGACAGTGCAACGTCGTTGCGGTCCAGCCGGAAAAGGGCCAGCTGCGCCAGCACATACATGGCATCGCCGGCGTTAATGGCCTGCGGTTCGCCCCACACCCTCCATACGGTGGGGCGGTGCCGCCGCTCCCAGCTGCCGTCCTGTATGTCGTCATGGATGAGAGAGAAATTGTGGATCAGCTCCACCGCCGCCGCCGCGGGCAGCGCCGAGTGCCAGTCCCCGCCGACGGCTTCGCAGGCCAGGAGACAGAGGGTGGGCCGGGACATCTTGCCGGGGCTGGGCTGGGGCTCTCCGCTGTCATCCACCCACCCCAGGTGGTAGCGCATCATGGTATACAGCCGGGAGGTGCTGTCGCCCAGGACCGACCTCAGCTCGGCTTCCAGGTCGCCCAGGTACCGTCGAAAAGAGCGCGGCTGGTTCATTTCACCACGGGCCGATCATCCGCCTCTCCTGTGGTGAAGCAGGGGCTGGCGCAGCTCGGGGAATGAATCGACCACCTGGCTGGCGATCCCCGGGGCGTCGAGACCGTACCTGGCGCGGAGGAACGCCTGGGAAGCGTGTTCCACGAACTCGTCCGGGACCCCCAGGCATCTCACCCGGACGCCGTCCAGGCGGCGGGCCTGCAGCAGCTGCAGCACGGCGCTGCCGAACCCGCCGGCGAGGTTGTTCTCTTCCACGGTGATCACCCTCCCTGTTCTCTGCGCGGCGCCCACGATGGCCTCCGCATCCAGGGGCTTGACGAAGCGGGCATCCACCACGGTGCAGGCGATTCCTTTTTCGGAGAGGATGCGGGCTGCTTCCAGTGCCGGAGATACAGTGCTTCCAATGGCCAGGATGGCTACGTCACCGCCGCTTCGCAGCACCTCTCCGCGGCCCAGCGGGATCTCGTGGAGGTCGCCGTCCAGTGCGGCCCCCGGCCCCGTGCCCCTGGGGTAGCGTACGGCCATCGGTCCTCCGGCCTTCGTCCCGGTGTAGATCAGGTGCTGCAGCTCGTTCTCGTCCCTGGGAGCAGCCACCGTCAGGCCCGGGATGCTGCCGAGGTAGGAGAGGTCCAGGGTGCCCTGGTGGGTCTTGCCGTCGTCACCCACAATGCCGGCGCGGTCGATGGCGAAGACCACGGGCAGGCCCTGGATGCCGACGTCGTGCACCACCTGGTCGTAGGCCCGCTGCAGGAACGTGGAGTAGATGGCCACAATCGGAACGTATCCCCTGGCGGCCAGGCCGCCGGCCAGGGTGACCGCGTGCTGCTCGCAAATGCCGACATCGAAGACCCTCTGGGGGAACTCGCGGGCGGCCGCTGCCAGGCCGGTCCCGTCCAGCATGGCCGCCGTTATGGCCACCACTTTGGGGTCTTCGCGCAGGATTCGGAGCACGGTCTGTCCGAAGACCTGGCTGTAGGAGGGGCCGTTGCTGACGATGGCCGCACTGGGCGCCACACCGTGGAAGCTCACCGCGTCTTCCTCGGCCGGAGGGTATCCCTTGCCTTTCCTGGTAACCACATGAACGATGGTGGGTTTGGCCTCGTAGTCCCGCGCCCTGGTCAGCGCGGCCTCCAGGCTCCTGATGTCATGGCCGTCCACGGGCCCGACATAGGTGAAACCGAACTCCTCCAGCAGGGCGCCGGGAACCAGCGCCCGTTTCACCTTGCCCTTGAGCCGCTTGCCCACCGTCCAGGCCGGCTCACCGAACGGCAGGTGGGTGAAGGTGGCCCTGGCCCTCCTCTTGGCCGCTTCGTATCTCGGGTCGAGGCGCATGCGGTTCAGGGTCCTGGAGAAGGCCCCCACGCTGGGGGAAATGGCCATGCCGTTGTCGTTCAGCACCAGGATCATACGGGTGCCCACGTGCCCCCAGTGGTTGACGGCCTCGATGGCCATGCCCCCCGCCAGGGCGGCGTCCCCGATGACGGCCACAACGTGGTACTGGCTCTTCGACAGGTCGCGCGCCAGCGCCATGCCGAGGGCCGCCGAGATGGAGTTGCTGGCGTGGCCCCCGATGAAGGCGTCGTGAGCGCTCTCGGCGGGGTCGGTGAATCCGGATAGGCCGCCTTGCTGGCGTATGGTGGCGAAACGGTCCCGGCGCCCCGTCAGCAGCTTGTGGGCGTAGCTTTGATGCCCGACGTCCCAGACTATCTTGTCGGCGGGGCTGTCGAAGACCCGGTGCAGGGCGATGGACAGCTCGACGGCCCCCAGGCTGGAGGCGAGGTGGCCCCCGTTCCGGGAGATCCTCCCCACCATCTCCTCCCTCAGCTCCGCGGCCAGCGTCTGAAGTTGCTCCAGGGACAAGCCCCTCAGGTCTGCCGGCTGGTTAATGGAGTCCAGGACACTCACTTCGCATCGCTCCCAGGCCCGGATCGCGGGTGCTTCTGAATCTCCTCTACTTCCCTTCCAGCGCTTTGATCTTCTCTACGCGCGCGGCGTGCCGCCCGCCCTCGAAATCGGTATTCAGGAAGGTCTCGATCATCTCCCGGGCCAACCCCGGTCCGATCACATCCTCGCCGAGGCAGAGGATGTTGGCGTCATTGTGCTGGCGGGCGCGGGAGGCCGTATAGACGTCATGGCAGACGGCGGCCCGGATGCCCCTGACCTTGTTGGCCGCCATGCCCATCCCGATGCCCGTGCCGCAGACCAGGATGCCGAACCGGAAATCCCCTTTGCTGACGGCCTCAGCCACCGCGCGGGCGACATCCGGATAGTCCACTGCGGCGCTCTCGTTCGTGCCGAAGTCCTGGCAGGTGCCGCCTCTTTCGGTGATGTGCCCCATTGCCAGGCGCTTCAGGTTCCGGCCTCTGTGATCACAGCCCAGAGCTACACGTACAATTCGCTTCTCAGCCACCTGTCACCCCTCGCATGTATTATATGCTGGCCGAAGCGCCCAGTTCAATGCAGTGCCGTGTGATGCTTTCTTGACATGACGATCATGGAGCCATTAAAATCGAGCTTGCCGAAGGAGGCTTCAGAGCGTCGGCGGAGTAAGGTTTTGGGGATATAGCTCAATTGGGAGAGCGCCGCGTTCGCATCGCGGAGGTCGGGGGTTCGAATCCCCCTATCTCCATTTTGGGCCCCTGTAGCTCAGAGGATAGAGCAGCGGTTTCCTAAACCGCGTGTCGTGCGTTCGACTCGCACCAGGGGTACTTGTAAATGCCCGCAGGGGTGTAGCTCAGTTTGGTAGAGCAGCGGTCTCCAAAACCGCCGGTCGCGGGTTCGAGTCCTGCCGCCCCTGCCAGTTTTCCCCTCGTGAATCGCCAAGATTTGTTGACGGATTGTTGACAAAGCCATCCGGAATTGCTGACGGATTGCTGACAGAACTGCTGTCGGGCATGGCCGGACCCAGCAGCCGGTCCAGGTTGGTCATCGCCGCCTTCTGCATGGTCGGGAGCAGGTGGCTGTAGGTGTCCAGGGTGAAGCCCACGGAGCTGTGCCCCAGGGCCTCCGACACCACCTTGGGGTTGGCGCCGGCCGCCAGCAGCAGGCTGGCGAATGTGTGCCGGAGGTCGTGGAAGCGGCATTTCAGGCCGGCCCGGCGGGTGATGCCCCGGAAGGACTTGCCCAGCGTACCGGGGTCCACTGGTCTCCCCTCCGGGCCGGAGAAGACCAGGTCATCAAGCTTCAGCATCCTGCCCAACTTCAGGGCCTGCGCCTCGCTGGCTTCCTGGTGCTGTCGCAGGAACAGCGCCAGAGTGGGCGTCAGGCTGACCTTGCGCCGGGAGTGGTCGGACTTCGGCTCCTTGAACTCGCAGATACCGCGCCGCTTGTAGAGGACCTGTGACACGGACAGGAACGCGAAGTCCAGGTTGACGTCTCGCCACCTCAGGCCCAGCAGCTCCCCCTGCCTCAACCCGGAGTTGACCGCCGTAACGATCACCGGGTAGAAGGTCGAGGTCCGGGAGGCCTCCAGCAGTACTCGCACCTCCGCGGGGTTGAGCGTCTTCATGAGCTTCTTTCTGGGCCGGGGAGGGTCCGTCATCTGGCAGGGATTGCTGACCAGCCACCCCTGCCTGACGCCGTACTTCAGGGCCTCGGAGAGGAGCCGGTGATGGTGGTGCACCGTTCGGGGTGACAGGTGCTTGTCATTCAGCATGCTAGCGTAGTATTTCTGGATGTCCGCCGGCTGCAGGTTCTTCAGCGGCAGATGACCCAGGCCGGGGTTCAAATGGGTGTCGACAATCGAACGATAGGAGTCCTGGGTCCTGACCGAGCAGTTGGTGCTGACATAACCCTCGAACCAGGCCGCCAGCAGGTCTCGCACGGTCAGGCGCCCGGGCCTGACTGCAAGTGCGCCCTTGCTCGCATCCACCAGCAGCTCGGCCAGCCGCCGCTGCGCTTCCCTCTTGGGGCCTCTGACGGTCTCGATGCGGCGCCGGCGCTTGCCCGTCTTGGGGTCGGGACCGAGGTCGACGCGGACCTCCCAGCAATGCTTATGTTTTCCCCGATCCCTGATGCTGCCTTTCACTGTCTGCCTCTCCGCTATGCCGGCTTCCACCAGGCAGGCCTGGGTATTCTCTCCTGGGCAAAGGCTGCAATGGCCTCGGTCCGGAACTTGTCAACGCCTTCAGGCGGTATGCCGAAGTCCTCCCGGATCATCTGGTCAAGATAAAGGTAGGTGTGGAGCAGCTCGCCGTCAAGGTCCGAGGTGTCGAGCGGCCTAGCCTCCCTCTTGCAGACGAGCTCGCGGGCGGCGTAGTCGATGGCCCATCTGATGGCGTTGGAGACTGCGACCGTGACATCGGGCCCCTCGCCAGTCTCTCTATCCCCCGAATTGATGTGCAGGGCAAGATGGAGCAGCCGGCAGTACCAGAGGGCCTCGCGCACTGTCAGGCGGTGCTTGAAATCGGCCAGAGCCGTGACGAAAGCCCGCACCAGCCAGGGGAGCATCTCTCCGGGTGTGGCGGTCGCGGGGTCAACCTGCGACGACATCGACCATGGTCTGTCCAGGTCGGGATCGCGCACTTCGGAGGCCCGCGCCTGCGAGATTATCCTCAGCATTGTCGCATCCTTGGGAACGCGCAGGCGCTTGCTCTGAAGCTCCTCCTTTATCAGCTGGATGACCGCCTGCCGGTCTCGATCGGGCGAGGCTGTGGCGTGTTTCGTGATTATGCCCCGTGTCTGGAGAGGAAGCCTCGGCGCCTGTGACATTTTCAACCCCCCGGCCGTTTTATTCGGTAACTCTTGACAAGCTATAGTATAGGCGCATAATTACTAATTGTCAAGCAGTACAGATTCTAATGTGAAAGGGGCGAGATGCAGAACGAGAAACTGGTCCTCACCATCGATGAGACAGCGCAGAGGCTGGGGTTGTCAAGGGGCTTTGCCTACCGGGCGGCCAGGGAAGGCAAGCTCCCCACGGTACGCGTCGGGCACCGGGTTCTGGTGCCGCGAAAGGCCCTTGATGAGTTCCTGGCCGCCGGGAAAGGGGTTGGACAGGATGACAAGTAAGACGTGCTTTGATGATCCCGCAATGAGCGCGCTGTTGCGCCTCTCGCGGATACTCAGGGAGATAGCCGCGAATCCTGCCCCGGGATGCAGCGAGGAGAAGGAGTCAGCTGATTTGCGGGACAGCCGGCTGGTCATTAGCCGCAACCGGTGTCGCGCGGCGCGCTCTCGCGCGCGCACGAGCGCGCGGGCGAATCATGGCGCAAGAGGCGTTGAAAGGAGGCGCAATGGGTAAGATACCGTGCCCCGAATGTGGGAAGCTGTTCAACAGGCAATCGGGGCTTGACTGGCATCTGTCGCGCGCGCACGAGGACAGCAGCACATTCGGACAAGATGGCTGCGCCAGCATGCAGCAGGAAGTCGATAGGTTGCCCGCACCTGAGCCTGCCGAACCTCCCGTTGTGGCGTCGGAGCCGGTGAAGAAGGAAGTGGAGGTCAGACGGTACTATGTCATTGCGTAAAATCGACGCCTACTGCCCGGACTGCAAGAAGCCCTATCCGGTCGAGGTCGAGGTCACCGACCCGCCTCCGAGGGAAATCGTCAGGCTGATGCCACAGGATGATTCGGCCGCGGTAATCAAACTCAGTACGGATCTGGCCGAGAGTCAGCAGACAGTGGAAGCCCTCAGAGCTGAGGTCCAACGGTGGCAGAGCGGCGAGAATCACCTGGCGGCCCATGACATGCTCGCCATGCTTGAGACGTGCCCCAACTGCCGGCCAACGCTTGAGGCTTTCGTCGACAGCCGGCGGAGGCAGGCCATAGCAGGACTGTCGCCGGACGAGGTCAAGGCCATCGCCAGGGTCCAGAAGTGGTGGCCGCCGCCGCCCATCGAGCTGCCCATTCGTGTTTACCGCGGAACGCCGTGAGAAACCGCACCGAGGCTTGAAATGGTTCCCATCGAGATCCAGCAGCAGATCAACAAGATACTGGAGTCGGGGCTGGACGAGCATGAAGCCCGATCCCGCTACCCCGAGGTCGTCCGGTGGTTCAATGAGCACGTGGACCTGGTGTCCCTGATTGAGTCATCGGGAATTCGCCTCAGCCCCCTGTCCGCCGACTGCCCTCATATCCTGGTGGGCGATGGCTGCCCCTGTGGCGGCGGCCCCATCTATGTCAGGACGCAGTGATGGACAAGCAGGAGATCAAGCAGAAGATCGACATTGTCGGCCTCATCAGCGAGACCGTCGCCCTGACAAAGGACGGCAAGAACTTCAAGGGCCTATGCCCATTCCATGATGACCACAACCCGAGCCTGGTCGTCTATCCAGACACGCAGCGGTGGCAGTGCTACGGCTGCAAGAAGGGAGGGGACTGCTTCGAATGGTACATGCGGGCCCGGGGTGTGGACTTCACCACGGCGCTGGACGCTCTCCGCCCGCAGTGCGGCGCAGCGGCGGTCGCGAAAACGACGACCTGGGACATCACGGACGTTGACGGCAACGTTGTAGCTCAGCACATACGCTATGACCGGCCGGACGGCACCAAGGACTACTCGTGGAAGCGTGACGGGCGGAAGGGTCTGGACGGTATGAGTGTGGCCGATCTCCCCCTGTACGGGATCAAGCACCTGTTTGACATGGGATCGGCGGCGGTGAAGGACATCATCATCGTCGAGGGGGAGAAGGCGGCCGACGCTCTCATCAAGGCCGGTCATGCAGCCCTGGGCACCGTCACCGGGGCCAGCTGTTGTCCCAACCGGGAGGTGTTCGCGCCCCTGGTCGGATGGGAGGCCCGCAAGCATCTGTGGTGTGACAACGACGACGCCGGCCGGGCTCACATGGACAAGGTGGCCAGCCGGCTCAGCTCCCTGGGCATTGAGCCCTGTGAGCTCGTGTGGCCCGATGCGCCACCCAAGGGTGACGCCTATGACTTCCTCCAGGCAGGGGCTGATGTCCGGGCCCTGCTGGCGGCAGCGATCCCGTATCCCCGACCGGTCGGACATCAAGACGTATCTACTGGGTGGGGTGGGGATATGCGTTCGGACAAGTCGATTCCTGGCGCAACTCGGACAAAACTCGGACAAGAACTCGGACACGCGGGAGTGGGGACCGTGACCGAATTGGAGGACTCGGACATCGCCGGCCAGGTCCGGGAGTGGGTGTCTCATACCTCCGGGTGGTTCACCAACGACGAGATAGACAGGGAGCTTGGTTTCACTACCCTGGTTGCCAAGGACTACCGCGGGAAGATCATGCGGCGGCTGAAGCAACAGGGGATTGTCGATCAGCATGCCAAGGTCAACAAGCAGTGGCGGTACGTCAACACCCGGCTGACCTTCCTGGACTTCAAGGCGGCCTCCAACGTCAGGGCGCTGCCCGTCAGGTGGCCGCTGGGGATTGAGGATTACGTCAAGCTCTTTCCGGGCAATCTGGCGGTGGTGGCCGGCGCCCCCAATGCCGGCAAGACGGCCCTGCTGCTGAACTTCCTTCGCCTCAACATGAAGCAGTTCCCGATCTACTACTTCTGCTCCGAAATGGGCCAGGTCGAACTCAAGGACCGCCTGGAGATGTTCCCGGGCATGGCGATCGACGACTGGCACTTCAAGGCTGCGGAGCGTTCGTCGGACTTCGAGGACGTCATCGTTCCAGATTGCATCAACATCATCGACTTCCTGGAGATGACCGATGAGCTCTACCGGGTGAACACTCACCTGACGAACATCAGTCACAAGATCGGCAACGGGCTGGCCATAGTGGCCATCCAGAAGAAAGAGGGCGCCAAGTACGGCCGCGGCCTGGAGTTCGGGTTGGAGAAGCCCAAGCTGTACCTCAGCATGGACAAGGGCAAGCTGACCATAGTAAAGGGCAAGACGTGGGTCAACCCCAGGGTTGACCCCAACGGGCTGACGGTCAACTTCAAGATCACCCGCGGGTGTCAGTTCGAAATTACCAAGGAATGGGCTCAGGCCGCGCAATGAGGGCTCCATGGGCGAATTCGACTGGCTCTTTCCGAGGGACAGCTTCTGTCCGCCGCCAGGTGACGTGGATGACGAGGTTCCCCTGGAGGCGTTGGGCGATCTGTGGCAACAGGAAGATTGAGATTCCGGTGCTCCGGACGGGGAAGCAGTCCCGCCGGGGGAGAAAGGCTTTTTGTGAGGTTTTATGAGACGGCATTCAAGTAGCTTGCGAGGACGGCCAAGTCTGGACATCCCGATGCACCGGATCCTGGAGACCGTGAGGAGGCGCGGGCGCGTCGCCCCGGCTGCCAGGGAACTTGGCTGCAGTGCCGCCTACGTCTGGAATCGCTTGAAGCTGGCCGGGCTCACGCTGGCTGAGGTCCTGGATTCATAATGCCGGCCGCCGCCATCTACTGCCGCGTTTCGACCGGAGGGCAGGACCCGGACAACCAGATCCGGGTGCTCCAGGAGTGGGCCCGGGCCCGAGGATTCGAGG
>CAYPDY010000043.1:17597-17820 GCA_964409515.1 uncultured Dehalococcoidia bacterium | reverse complement strand
CATCAGGGCCGCCAGAGCTCAGGGGAAGCGTGTCGAGGTCTTCGCCACCGAGACCCGCCCCCTGCTCCAGGGTGCCCGCCTCACCGCCTGGGAGCTGATGCAGGACGGCATCCCGGTCACCCTCATCACCGACTCCATGGCCGGCCACTTCCTCAGCCGCCGCCGGCTGGACTGCGCCATCGTGGGAGCCGACCGCATCGCCGCCAACGGGGACACGGCCAAC
>CAYPDY010000043.1:0-17587 GCA_964409515.1 uncultured Dehalococcoidia bacterium | reverse complement strand
CACCTATGCGCTGGCAGTGCTCTCCCGGGAGAACGGCGTCCCTTTCTACGTGGCGGCGCCGCTGTCGACCATCGACCGCTCCTTGCCCACCGGGGACGGCATACCCATCGAAGAGAGGCCTGCAGAGGAGGTGACACGGATCCAGGGAGTGCCGGTGGCGGCACCGGGGGTCAGGGTGGCCAACCCGGCCTTCGACGTCACGCCGCACCGCTACATCACGGCCATCATCACCGAGCGCGGCACGCTGACCGGGCCTTATCAGGCCGGCATCGCCGCGCTCTTCGCGTCAGAACCAGGCCACACAGAAGGAGGACCCAGTGGTCGAAGCTAAGATCGGAGTCATCGGAGGCAGCGGTCTCTACCAGATCAGCGGACTCTCTGACCTGAGGGAGACCAGAGTAGCCACCCCCTTCGGCGAACCCAGCGACGTCATCGTCACCGGTACTCTCCAGGGAGTCCCCATGGCCTTCCTGCCCAGGCACGGGAAGGGGCACCACCTCAGCCCCGGTGAACTGCCCGCGCGGGCCAATATCTACGCCCTGAAATCGCTCGGCGTGGAGCGCATCATCTCCATCAGCGCCGTGGGCAGCCTCAAAGAGGACCTGCATCCCCTGGACCTGGTCATCCCGGACCAGATCATCGACCGCACCCGGGGCAGGATCAGCACTTTCTTCGGCCGGGGACTGGTGGCGCATATCGGCTTCGCCGAGCCCTTCTGTCCCCACCTCAGCCGGATACTTCACGAGACGGCGCAGAGGCTGGGCACGCCGGCCCGCCGCGGCGGGACCTGCGTCGTCATCGAAGGCCCGGCCTTCTCCACCCGGGCCGAATCGCACCTCTACCGCTCCTGGGGAGCCAGCATCGTCGGGATGACCGCCCTGCCGGAAGCGAAGCTGGCCAGGGAGGCCGAGATCTGCTATGCCACGCTCGCCTTCGTCACCGACTACGACTGCTGGCACGAAAGCGCCGAGCCGGTGTGCGTGGAGATGGTGGTGGCCAACCTGCAGCGGAACGCGGAGACGGCCCGGAACATAGTGGGCGCGGCCATCGAGGCCGCGGCCGGGAAGCGCGGCTGCCAGTGCGGCAGCGCCCTGAAGGACGCAATCATCACTTCCCGGGAGCACATCCCCGCCGGCGTCAAGAAGGAGCTGGCCGCGCTCATCAGAAAGTATGTAGAATAGGCTTGAGGTGCCCGATGAACACGAAGACCAAGTTCGGCTGCCTGCCCACCATGATCGGCAGCATGCCGCAGACCAACCCGGATGAGGCGTGCCGGGCGGTCCTCCGCCACCTGCCGGCCGTGCCCGCCTGGCCGCAGTTGCCCCGGCGCACTCAGAGGGAGAACATGTACGCCCAGTTCAGCGAGGGCTTCCCCGGCGTGGTGGTCGACGACGACCGGATCTTCATCGACCGCTCGCGGGACATAGACGGCGGGCTGGAGCGGCTCTACGCCGCGCATGCTGACAACGACACGTCGGCCTATGGGATCAGCCGCGAGTACGCCGCCGGCCTCCACGCGCTCCTGGCCGCACGCGCGGACAGTGCGGTGGCCGTCAAGGGACAGGTTACCGGGCCCATCAGCTGGGGCCTGGCCGTAGCCGACGGCGCCCAGTGGGCCATCTACGACGAGGTTTTGTCCGAGGCCATCGCCAGGCATCTGCGCCTGAAGGCCGCCTGGCAGTACCGGGAGCTGGGCCGGATTTCGCGGGACGTGATCATCTTCGTCGATGAACCGTACCTGAGCTCCCTGGGATCGGCCTTCGTCTCGCTCCCGCCGGACAAGGTCAAGGCGCTCCTGGAGGAGACCCTGGGCGGCATAGGCGGGCTCAAAGGCGTGCACTGCTGCGGCAACACCGACTGGTCGCTGCTGCTGGGGCTTCCCATCGACATCCTGAGCTTCGATGCCTACAACTATGCCGGGGACCTGGCCGCCTACGCGTCCGAGGTCCGTTCCTTCATCGGCCGTGGAGGCGCCGTGGCCTGGGGCATCGTGCCCAACAACGAAGACCAACTGGCCCGGGAGAGCCCGGCCAGCCTCAAGGACCGCCTGGAGGAAGCCATGGCCCCCTTTGCCGCGGAGGGCACCGCGTTCGCGCAGCTGGTGGAGCAGTCCCTTATCACTCCATCGTGCGGCCTGGCGTCGCTGTCAGCCGAGGCCGCCGAGCAGGCGCTGGCATGCCTGTCGGAGATCTCCGGCAGGGTCCGGGCCCGATACCTCAGGGGCCTCTGAAGAGGCTTTCCATGGAACTCCCGGTTCCGATGTGATAGCATTGGCCCCAATCGGAGAGGAGGTACTGAGCATGGCCGACAAGGGAAGAGCAGCAGTATACAAGGGCCTGGGCATCCCCATGGAGATCAAAGAGTACCCCGTGCCCGATCCGGAGCCGGGTGCGGTCCTGGTTAAAGTGTCGGTGGCCAACATCTGCGGATCCGACATGCACATGTGGCGCGGCGACCTGAACCTGGGCCTGGTGGGGGCACCCTTGCCCATAATCTTGGGCCACGAGGCAACCGGCAGGGTGGCCAAACTGGGAGCGGGGATCGCCACGGACTCCGCCGGCCAGCCGCTGAAAGAGGGGGACAGGGTGGTATGGATGTACTACTACCCCTGCGGCCACTGTCCCTCCTGCCTCAAGGGACGGCACGCGGAGTGCCCGGCGAACCTCTACTTCATGGGACCCTGCGAGGTCCCACCGCACTTCACCGGTCCCTACGCTGATTACTACTATGTGAGGCCGAACAACACCATATTCAAGGTGCCGGACGAGCTGCCCGACATGATGGTATCCCCGGTCAACTGCGCCCTCTCCGAGGTAATCTACGGTCTGGAGAGGGTCAACCTGCGCTTCGGCGAGACCATCGCCATCCAGGGCGCCGGGGGCCTGGGCATATACGCCACGGCGCTGGCCAAGGAGATGGGGGCCGCCAGAGTAATCGTGATAGACGGCATCGACCATCGTCTGGAGATAGCCAGGGCCTTTGGCGCCGACGATACTGTCGACCTTAAGCAGTTCAAGACCCCCGCGGAACGGGCGGCCCGGGTCAAGGAGCTGACGGGAGGGTGGGGCGTCGATGTGGCCGCGGAGCTGGTCGGGTTCCCCCAGGCGATACCGGAGGCCCTGGACATGCTGGCCAACGGCGGCCGCGTGCTGGAAATCGGAAACATCAGCCTCATGCACGGCAACTTCGAGACCGACCCGGCATTCATGGTAATGTTCTCCAAGTCCATCATCGGCGTGGCCCTGTACGGCCGCGACACACTGAAGAAGGCCCTCGACTTCCTGGTCCGCACCCGGAACAAGTACCCCTACGAGAAGATACTGTCGAAGTCGTACCGCCTGGAAGACATCAACCAGGCCTTCGATGACCAGAACAAGGGCCTGGTTTCCAGATCGGCCATCGTGATGTGACCGGCCGGAAAATGAGCGCCCGGGCCTGAATCCTGCTATAATTCTGGTCATTATCGGCACTCGCGGGCGTTCGGACGCCCCCCGAAGGCTGTCTGTCGCGCGAAGTGATGGGGCCCGAAGGATGCCGGCCATGGAAAGGAGATATGCGTGAGCGCGAAGAAGGCCATCGGCGGTGACGTCAAGGACGTGTCTCTGGCCGCGGAGGGGAAGCTGAGGATCGAGTGGGCATCGCGCGAGATGCCCGTGCTTCAACTGATACGGGAGAGGTTCTCCAGGCAGAAGCCGCTGGCGGGCGCCCGGATATCCGGCTGCCTGCACATCACCACCGAGACCGCCAACCTGGCCGCCACGCTCAAGGCCGGGGGCGCTGAGCTGGCTCTGTGCGCCTCCAATCCCCTGAGCACCCAGGACGACGTGGCGGCGGCCATGCTGGCGGACGGGATTCCGACTTTCGCCATCAAGGGAGAGGACAGCCAGACCTACTACCAGCACATCGCCGGGGCGCTGGCGCACCAGCCCCACATCACCCTCGACGACGGGGCCGACCTGGTCACCACCCTGCACCAGGACAAGACCGCACTGGCCGGCTCGGTCATCGGCGGCATGGAGGAGACCACCACCGGTGTCATCCGGCTGCGGAGCATGGCTCGGGACAAGAAGCTGAAGTACCCGGTCATCGCCGTGAATGACGCCGAGACCAAGCATTTCTTCGACAACCGCTACGGAACGGGACAGAGCACCGTGGACGGGATCACCCGCGCCACCAACATCCTCTGGGCCGGCAAGAACGTGGTGGTGTGCGGCTACGGCTGGTGCGGCCGGGGGATAGCCATGCGGGCCCGCGGCATGGGAGCGCAGGTGATCGTGACCGAGGTCAACCCCATCCGCGCTATCGAGGCGGTCATGGATGGCTACCGGGTGATGCCGCTGCTCAAGGCAGCCCGCATCGGTGACGTGTTCGTCACCATCACCGGCGGCTTGAACACCATCAACCTGGCCCACCTCCGGCTCATGAGGGACGGGGCCATTCTGGCCAACAGCGGACATTTCAACGTGGAGATCAACATCCCGGCGCTGGAAGGCCTCTCCAAGAAGACCCGCATGCTGCGGCCGTTTGTCCAGGAATTCACGCTGAAGGACGGCCGCCGTCTCTTCCTTCTGGCGGACGGGCGCCTGATCAACCTCGCCGCCGCCGAAGGGCATCCGGCCAGCGTGATGGACATGAGCTTCGCCAACCAGGCGCTTTGCGCCGAGTACATGTTCAACCTCAAGAAGGCCTGGACCCCCGGTGTCTACCCGGTGCCCAGGATCATCGACCAGGAGGTAGGCCGCCTCAAGCTTCAGTCGATGGGGATACGAATTGACAAACTGAGCCGTGAACAGAGACAATACCTCAACAGCTGGGAGATGGGCACTTAGCAGAGTGCATGGGCACCCCGGGTGCAGAAAATAGCGCTAGGAGATTAGAGGGAGATGACACTGAACTTCATAAGATCCAGTTCATACCTGATGACATCGGAGTCGGTGACCGAGGGGCACCCCGACAAGATGTGTGACCTGATCTCGGACTCCGTCCTGGATTCCATTCTGTCCAAGGACCCCATGGCCAGGGTCGCCTGCGAGACATCGGTGACCACGGGCCTGGTGGTGGTGATGGGTGAGATAACCACCAACTGCTACGTGGAGATACCCCAGATAGTCCGCGAGACGGTCTGGGAGATCGGCTACACCCGGGCCAAGTACGGATTCGACGGGGAGACCTGCGGCGTCGTCACGGCCATCAAGGAGCAGTCCACGGACATCGCCATGGGCGTGGATCAGTGCCTGGAAACCCGGGAGAAGAACAACGCGGAGGAGAAGGAGTGCCTGGGAGCCGGCGACCAGGGGATGATGATCGGCTTTGCCTGCAACGAGACGCCCGAGCTCATGCCCCTCCCCATCATGCTCTCTCACAAGCTCTGCCGCCGCCTGGCCGAAGTCAGAAAGGACGGCACCCTCCCCTACCTGCGCCCGGATGGCAAGTCCCAGGTCACCGTTGAGTATGAGTATGGAGTGCCCAAGCGCATAGAAGCGGTGGTCATCGGCGCCCAGCACAGTGAGGCCATCAGCAATGACGTTATCCACCGCGACATTCGCGAGGTGGTCATCAACAAGATCGTTCCGGCCAGGCTCATCGACAAGAAGACCAAGTTCTACGTCAACGCCACCGGCCGCTTTGTCATCGGCGGACCCATGGGAGACACCGGCCTGACCGGCCGCAAGATCCTCGTAGACACCTACGGAGGCGTGGCCCGCCACGGCGGCGGGGCTTTCTCCGGCAAGGATCCCACCAAGGTGGACCGCTCCGCCGCGTACTTCGCCCGCTACGCCGCGAAGAACGTAGTCGCGGCCGGCCTGGCCGACCGCCTGGAGATCCAGGTGGCCTACGCCATCGGCATTGCCCATCCTCTCTCCATCTCCATCGAGACCTTCGGCACCGCCAAGGTCGATGAAGCCATCATACTGAAGCTGGTCAACAAGCACTTCGATTTCCGGCCCGGCGCCATAATTGAAACCTTGAGGCTGCGCCGGCCCATTTACAAGCAGACAGCGGCCTACGGCCACTTCGGCCGCGACGACCTGGACCTGCCCTGGGAGAAGACGGACAAGGCTGCGGCCCTCAAGGCCGACGCCGGCCTGTCCTGAAGACCAGAGGGCCGAGAGACACAATGCCTCCGAAAATCAAGTTCGGTACCGACGGCTGGCGCGGCATCATCGCCGACGACTTCACCTTCGCCAACGTCCGTTACTGTGCACAGAGTGTGGCGGAGTACCTGCGGGACAAAGGGCTCGCCCCCCGCGGCATGGTGGTCGGATACGATACCCGTTTCGCATCCGAGCGCTTTGCTGCGACGGTGGCCGAGGTCTTTGCCGGAAACGACATAAAGACCAGCCTTTGTCCCCAGGCAACCCCCACCCCTATCATAAGCTACGGCGTGACCCACCAGAAGGCCGCCGGCGCCGTCATCATCACCGCCAGCCACAATCCCGGCCAGTGGAACGGCTTCAAGATCAAGTCCGCGGACGGCTCCAGCGCCCCTACGCAGGTTGAAGCCGAGATCGAGTCCAGGCTGCCGCAGATCATGGCCCAGGACAGGGCCATGACCATGCCCCTGGAAGAGGGACTGGCCCGCGGGCTCATCCGCTACGCTGATCTCGCGCCGACCTACATCCAGCACATCTCCGGGCTGGTGGACATCCAGGGCCTTCGCGAGTGCGGACTGAAGATCACGGTGGACTCCATGTTCGGAGCCGGGTCCGGCTACTTCAAGGGGATACTCCACGGCAGCCGCACCCAGGTCATCGAGATAAACGGGGAACGCAACCCCATCTTCCCCGGAATCCAGCCGGAGCCCATTGCCAGGCACCTGACGAAGCTTTCAGCGACCATCAGGCAGAACGGCTCCGCGATCGGACTGGCCACCGACGGCGACGCCGACCGCATCGGCGTAGTGGATGAGCAGGGACAACCGCTCACTCCACTGCAGATATTCGCGCTCCTGGCCCTGTACCTCTTCGAGGTGCGCGGCGAGCGCGGGCCCATCGTCAGGACCGTGACCACCACCAGCATGCTGAACAAGCTGGGCCAGATCTACAACGTGCCGGTCTACGAAACGAAGGTGGGTTTCAAGTACGTGGCACCCGTCATGATGTCCGAGAACGCCCTCATCGGGGGAGAGGAGAGCAGCGGCTTCGGCTTCAGGGGACACATACCCGAGCGCGACGGCATACTGGCCGGCCTTTACCTCCTCGACCTGATGGGCAGGCTGCACAAGTCGCCCTCCCAGCTCATCGAGTACCTCTACAGCAAGGTCGGTCCGCACCACTACAACCGCCTCGACCTGGAGTTCCCGGCCGCCGACCGGGAGAAGATCATCGGCCGTGTCTCCAAAGCGCCCCCCACCCGGGTCGGCTCGCTGGACGTCATCAAGCTCAACACGGCGGACGGCTACCACTTCACTCTGTCAGACGGCTCCTGGCTGCTGGTCCGCTTCTCCGGAACGGAGCCCATCCTGCGCATCTACGCCGAGGCCGCCAGCCTGGAGCAGGCCAACTCCATGATTGCCGAGGGGAGAAGACTGCTGGGGGTGTGAACTATGAGTTTGCTGGAAAGCCCGGATACCTATCGCCAGCTTGACCCGTCAGGCATGCTGCGCCACCTGCACCAGTTCCCCGAACAGTGCCAGAGAGCCTGGCACACCGCCACGGATTTCAACTACCCCAGAGACTACGTCAAGGTAGAGAAGGTAGTGATTGCCGGCATGGGCGGGTCGGCCATCGGGGGGGACTTCGTGCGCCGCCTGGCCATGCTGGAGAACACGCGCCCGGTCTGGGTCCATCGCGACTACGGTCTTCCGCCCTATGTCGACCGGAACACGCTCCTCATCTTCTCCAGCTACTCCGGCAACACCGAGGAAACCCTCTCCTGTTTCAGCGAGTCTCTCCGCACGCAGGCGAAGAAGATCGTGCTCACCACCGGGGGCAAGCTGAAGGCGCTGGCGGAAAAGGAGCGCATACCGGTGCTCACCATCGACTACGAGGCCCCTCCCAGGGCGGCCTTCGCCCACAGCTTCGTCTCTCTCCTGGGCATACTCCACAGCCTTCGCGTTCTCGAGGACAAGTCGGCTGACATGAAGGAATCGCTGGCGGTCATGAAGAGGATAGAGGACGGTGTCCTGGAGAAGGTGCCCCTGGACGCCAACGTAGCCAAACAGCTGGCGGCAGATCTCTTCGGCCGCCTGGCAGTCATCTACGGAGCGGGGCTGCTGTCAGACGTGGCACTCCGCTGGAAGAGCCAGATCAACGAGAACAGCAAGGCCTGGGCCTTCCACGAGGTGTTCCCCGAGCTGAACCACAACGCCGTGGTGGGCTATCCGCTACCGGCCGAGACACGGCAGAAAGCCATGGTGGTGCTGCTGCATTCGCCATCGCTTCACCCGAGGACTTCCCTCCGTTACGAGGTCACCAGCGAAATCCTGACCAAGGCCGGAATCAAGCACAAGAGGGTCGAGTCCAGCGGCAGGAGCGCTCTGGCGCAGATGACCGGGATGGTGCTGCTGGGCGACTACGTGAGCTTCTACCTGGCCATGCTCAACCGCACCGACCCCACGCCGGTTCCGGTGATCGACGCGCTGAAGTCCCGGCTGGCCCAGTCCGAGTAGGGGCTTCCCCCCGTTCCGCCCACGCCGCACCCGGGCAAAACCCGGCCCGGCAGAGCATCCCTCTGGAGAACACGCCCCTGCAAGCACCCGGCGCGGGCATCCTGTTGCCAGGATGGAGCCAGGTCCAGCCTCTACCGCTTGGTGTACTGCGGCGCCTTGCGCGCGCGCTTGAGGCCGTACTTCTTGCGCTCTTTGATCCGGGCGTCCCTGGTGAGCAGGCCATACTGGCGCAGGACGGGCTTCAACCCCTCATCTGACTGGACCAGGGCCCGCGCAATCCCGTGGCGCAGCGCTGACGCCTGCCCCGCGATACCGCCGCCGGCCACCTTGGCCGCCACACCGAACTTGTCCAGGGTATTGGTCACCTTGAAGGCCTGAAAGATGACTTCCCGCAGGGGCTCATCCGGGAATGCTTCCTGCAGCGGACGGTCATTCACTACGACGCTGCCGCCACCGGGCAGCAGCTTCACTCTGGCAATCGCGGTCTTCCTTCGCCCGGTCCCGTAGAAATGCTTCCGTTCAGCCACTTGACGCCTCCGTTGTGCCCTTTACCTGCGCCTCATGCGGGTGAGTGCTCCCGGCATAGATCTTCAGCCTTCTGGCCATGGTCCGCCCCCTGGTGTTGTGGGGGAGCATGCCCTTCACGGCTATCTCCAGCGGGCGGGTGGGATGGCGCGCGGCCATGTCGCCGTAGGCGATGCTCCTCAACCCCCCCGGATAGTTGGTGTGATGATGGTATATCTTGTCCTCAGCCTTCTTGCCGGTAACACGGATCTTGGAGGCGTTGACCACCACCACGAAGTCCCCTACATCGGCATGAGGTGAGTAGATCGCCTTGTGCTTGCCCTCCAGCAGCCTGGCCACATCGACCGCCAGTCTCCCCAGGGTCTTCCCCGAGGCGTCGATAACAAACCACTGGCGTTTGATTTCAGAAGCCCTTGTGCTATATGTCATGATATCTCCTCAGAAGGGGGAAACCCGCAATAGTTGACTTTCATCAGGCACAACCCCCGCGCCGGCGCCGTCGGTCCCATGGTCCCGGCCTTCCCCCGGGTCGCCTTTTCGCGAAAGGCCTCCACGCTCATCTTGTGCAGTCCTACTTTAACCAACCCCCCCATGGTGTTGCGGACCTGATGCGGCAGGAAGGACGTGGCCTCCATGTCAAAGGTCACCAGGTCCCGCCTGCGGCTCACCTCCGCCTTGAGCGCCCGGCGCCGCGTCGAACGGGCGTAGCTCTCCGGCGCGAAGGGCGCGAAATCGTGCTCTCCCACCAGGACCGAGCAGGCGGCGCTCATGGCCTCAACATCGAGAGGATGCGGCACCTGCTCGCTGAAATGCCGCCACAGCGGCGACCGCGCAGAGCGGTTCAGCACGTGGTAGCGGTACTCTCGGCTCACCGCCTGCCGCCGCACATCGAAACTTCCATCCACCTGGTAAGCAGCCCTGACCGAGATGTCGTTCGGCAGGTAGTGATTCAGGGCGTCAACCCAGGTCCTGGAGGCCAACGAAGCCCCGGACCTGAAGCTGGCCACCTGCCCCCTGGCGTGGACACCGGCATCGGTCCGGCTGGCCATCGAGACGCGGGTATTCTCCCCCGTAAGCCGGCACAAGGCAGACTCCGTTTCGCCCTGTATGGTCGGGGCGTTGGTCTGGAACTGCGAACCGTGATATCCCGTGCCGTCGTACTCCATAATCAACACAATTCTATTGGGCCCGCCGGAATCCTGTATGTGCCACTCCCCAGCTGTCCTACTTCACCAGTTCGATGATCGCCATGGGGGCCGCGTCCCCCTTGCGGGGTCCCAGCTTCAGAACGCGCGTGTACCCTCCGCTGCGGTCCGCGTACTTCTTGGCCAGATCGTCGAACACCTTGTCCACGATCTTCTTGTCATGCACCAGCACCAGCGCCTGCCTCCGGGAATGCAGGCTGCCTTCCTTCCCCAGGGTTATGACCTTGTCCACCATGCCCCTGACCTCCTTGGCCTTGGTCACGGTGGTCACGATGCGCTCGTGATCCAGCAGCTCCGTGGTCAGGTTGTGGTACAGCGACATCCTGTGGCCGGTGGGCCTCGACAGGTTGCTTCCTGCTACTTTATGTCTCATCGCCTTCTTCCGCCATCAAAGACAGTCCCTTTTCCTGCAAGTGCTGCTTCAGCTCCTCGAGCGACTTCCTCCCCAGCTTCTTCATGGCCATGAGGTCCCGCTCGCTCTTCTCCAGCAGCTCCCCGACCTTAATGATCTTGTTCCTTCTCAGGCAGTTGAACACCCGCGGGGAAAGCCCCAGCTTCTCCAGCGGCATCTCGTACTGCTCGGTGGACACGCCGAGGGCCGCCGCCGGCGGTCCGCCGGCATCCCTGGCGCCGGCCTGCACCACCGCCAGGAAGGTAGCGAACTGCTCCTTGAGTATCTGCGAGCTCTGGCTCAAGGCCTCGGCCGCCGACATGGTTCCGTCGGTCCAGATATCCAGCAGCAGCTTCTCGTACCCAATGTACTGCCCGGTGCGCACCGGCTCCACCGAATAGCTCACCTTCTGCACCGGAGTGTATATGGCATCCACGGGAATGGTGCCTATAGGCAGGCCGTCCCCATGGCTGGCGGGCACGTAGCCCTTGCCTACACCCACGTTGAACTCGACGTACAGCTTGGCCTTGGGCGAATCCAGGGTGGCCAGATACAGATCGGGGTTGGCGATCTCAAAGTCGGTGGACGACTTGATGTCACCGGCCCGAACTACCTTCTCCCCCTCGACCTCCAGGACCAACCTGCCTTCCTGCCCGGTCAAGGGCCGGAACCGAAGGCCCTTCACGTTCAGCAGGAACTCGGTGGCATCCTCCTTCATATGGGCCATGGTGGAGAACTCGTGCTGGATCCCTTCAATCCTGATCCAGGTCACCGCGGCTCCCCGCAGTGAACCGAGCAGCACCCGCCGAAGGGCGTTGCCAATAGTAATGCCAAATCCTCTATCCAGCGGTTCAGCCACGAAGCGCCCGTGGCTGCCTTCGCTCTCAACACACTCGACTTTTGGTGTCACCAGGTGCGACAAAGCGACCGCCTCCTTTCAAGGCTACCGGGAGTAGTGTTCCACGACCATCTTCTTGTCGAACTTGGTCGTGATCTCCTCTGCGACGGGAAGGCTCAATACCCGGCCAGACAGATCCTTCTTGTCCAGACTCAGCCAGGCAGGAATGACCCTGGCATCGATCCGCTCCAGGGCCCTGTTAAACAGGGCCTTGTTGACACTGCTGGGCTTCCAGGCCAAAGCGTCACCGGGTTTGACGATGTAGGACGGAATGTCGACCTTTTGCCCGTTGACCGTCACATGCCCATGCCGGACCAGCTGTCTGCCCTGGCTCCGGGACTCCGCATAGCCCATGCGGTAGACTGTGTTGTCCAAACGCCTCTCCAGCAACTGGGCCAGCGTATCGCCCGTCATCCCGGGCGTCTTCTCGGCCTGGGCGAAGGTCCGCCTGAACTGGCGCTCCAGCACCCCGTAGCTGTACCTGGCCTTTTGCTTCTCCCGCAGCCTGAGCCCGTAGTCAGAAAACTTGGGAGGACGCCTGCCCCGACCACGCGGCCCGGCCGCCGCCGCCTTCTTCTCAATGGCGCACTTCGCGGACTCACACCTGTCGCCCTTCAGCATCAGCTTCTCGCCAACCCGGCGGCACAGTCGGCAAACCGGTCCAGTATAGCGTCCCATACTCTTCTAGACTCTCCTTCTCTTTGGAGGCCGACACCCGTTATGCGGTATCGGTGTTACATCCCTGATGCTGGTAATGGTGAGTCCCGCAATCTGAAGGGAACGTATGGCAGCTTCCCGCCCGCCACCCGGTCCCCTGACGAACACGTCCACCTGCCGGAGTCCGTGCTCCTTGGCTTTCCTGGCGGCGGCCTCCGCCGCCATCTGGGCGGCATAGGGGGTCCCCTTCCGGGATCCCTTGAACCCGGCCGTCCCGGAGCTGCCCCACGATATGACATTGCCGGACGGGTCCGTCAGCGTCACGATCACATTGTTGAAGGTAGAGTGGATGTACGCCCTACCCTGCGGTATCGATTTCTTCTCTTTCTTCTTAGCCATCAGTTACTCCTACTTCTTCGCCGTGCCGCGACGTCTGCCTCTGCCAGCCACGGTCTGGCGCGGTCCGCGCCGGGTCCTGGCATTGGTCCGGGTGCGCTGCCCGCGCACCGGCAGCCTGCGGCGGTGCCTCATGCCGCGATATGAACCGATCTCCGTGAGCCGGGAGATATTGGTGCCGACCTCTTTCCTCAGATCTCCTTCAACCCGGTAGCTCTTGTCAATGACCTCACGAAGACGCGATATCTCCTCTTCCGTCAAGTCCTTGGCCTTCCTGGCCGCATCGATCCCGGTCTGAGCCAGTATCTTCCGGCTCACCGCAGGCCCGATGCCATAGATATAGGAGAGGCTCACCTCTATTCGCTTGTTGGCCGGAATATCTACACCTGATATACGCGCCACTCAGACCTCCGCTCTAGCCTTGTCTCTGCTTGTGCCTGGGATTGGAGCAAATCACCCTCACCGCGCCCTTGCGCTTGACTATCTTGCACTTGTTGCACCGGCGTTTTATCGACGCTTTAACCTTCACTTTCCCATCTCCAGACAGCCTCTACTTGAACCGGTAGACCACCCTACCACGGGCCAGGTCGTAGGGCGAAAGCTCCACTCTTACCGTGTCTCCGGGCAGGATCTTAATGAAATGACGTCTCATCCGCCCCGAGATGTGGGCCAGCACCATGTGCCCGTTGGCCAGCTCCACCCGGAACATGGCATTAGGCAGGCATTCCTGCACCTTACCCTCGACCTCTATCCGTTCCTTCTTAGCCATACCTACCCATTCAGACAACCGTCAGAATCTCGGCCCTGCCGTTCGTCACAGCGATGGTATGCTCAAAGTGGGCGGACAGGCTGCCGTCGGCCGTCACCACCGTCCACTGGTCGTCGCGAACCTTCGTCCTCCAGACACCCGCGTTCACCATGGGCTCAATGGCCAGGGTCATCCCCCGGCGCAGCACCGGGCCCTCGCTCCGACCACCGAAATTGGGGATCTGCGGATCCTCGTGCATCTCGCGGCCAATACCGTGGCCCGTGTACTCCCTGACCACGGCGAACCCGTTGCCTTCCACGTACTCCTGCACGGCCGCCGATATCTCACCCAGATGGACATCCTGCTTCGCCGCCGCTATCCCCGCATGCAGGGCGCCCTCGGTCACCTCAATGAGCTTCCTGGCTTCCGGGCTGATCTTGCCCACACCCACTGTCACCGCCCCATCGCCCTGGAAACCGTTGAACTTCACCCCCACGTCGATCGAGACTATGTCCCCTTCACGCAGGATGCGGTCGCCGGGGATGCCGTGCACCACCTCGTCGTTGACGGAGGTGCAGATATGCGCCGGATAGCCATGGTAGTGCAAGAACGAAGACTCCGCACCATGCCTGGCCAGCTCCCGCACGCAGACTGCGTCCAGATCGCGCGTCCTGATGCCCGGCCTGACTTCGCCCGCCAGTGCCTGGAGCACCCTGGCCGTGATCCTCCCGGCCTCCCTCATGGACGCGATTTCCTCCGGGGATTTAATGACTACGCCCATCCTTCTTCTCGCCCAGCTTCTGCAGAATCTCCTTGCTGACTTCCTCGATCGGCCTCTCACCATTCAGCTCCAGCAGCTTGCCCTGCTTCCGGTAGTAGTCTATCAGCGGAGCGGTCTGGTTGTTGTACACCTCCAGCCGGTTCTTGGCCGTTTCCATCGTGTCGTCGGCGCGCTGGTAGAGCTCGCCGCCGCAGGCATCGCACTTGCCGGCCACCTTCGGCGGAGAAGACACCATGTGGTAGGGCTTCTGGCACTTGCGGCATATCCACCGTCCGGTCAGCCGGCGCAGGAGCTCGTCCCGGGTCACATCGATCAGGATCGCCTTGTCCATCGGGTCCTTCTCGAAAGCCTTGTCCAGGGCCTTCGCCTGCTCGATGGTCCTGGGGAACCCGTCCAGAAGGAACCCCTTCTTGTTTCCCGAGATATGCTCCAGAACCATCTTCACCACGACCTCGTCCGGGACCAGCTGCCCCTTCTCCATGTAGGACTTGGCCAGTTTGCCTAGCTCGGTGCCGTCCTTCTCGGCCTTGCGGAACAGGTCACCGGAGGACACGTGCATGATGCCGGTCATCTCGGCTATCCTCTCTGCCTGGGTGCCTTTGCCTGAGCCAGGAGCGCCCAAAAGAATCAGTTTCATTGATCCCCCTCAATTATCACTTCAGGAACCCTTCGTAGCGCCGCATCAGGAGCTGCGCCTCCAACTGCTTCATCGTATCCAGGGCCACGCCCACCATGATGAGCAGGGCAGTGCTGGAGAGAACCACCACCTGCACCCCGGTCAACACCCGGGCAATATAGGGTAGAACAGCCACCAGGGCCAGGAAGAGCGCCCCGGCCCACGTAACACGCGTCATCACCTGGCTGAGGTAGGTGGAGGTATTCGGCCCCGGCCGCACACCCGGTATGAAACCGCCCTGCTTCTGGAGGGTCTCGGCCAAGTTCATCTGCTCGAAGACCACTATAGTATAGAAGAAGGTGAAGCCGACCACAAGAACGAAGTACACCACCCAGTAGCTCCAGTGCCCGTCCCAGTTGGCCAGAAAGTGCGCCACAGAGCCGTCCACGCCGCTGCTGCCGAAGTAGCTGGCAACTATGCTGGGCAGCATTACCAGTGACATGGCGAAGATCAGCGGTATCATGCCCGCTGAGTTCACCTTGAGCGGGATGTGGGTCGAACCGGACTGGCGGTACATCCTCCGGCCGCGGAAGACGCTCTTGGAGTAGTGCACCGGGATCCGGCGGGCCGCTTCCGTGAACACGACGATGGCCAGTACCGTCAGCAGCGCCAGGACGGCAAAACCGATTATGCCCCACTTGTCATCCGACCACCCCAGCCCGCCCATGCCCACTAGCCCCGGCATCCCGGCCACGATGCCGCCGAAGATGATGATGGAAACCCCGTTCCCGATACCGCGCTCGGTGATGAGCTCGCCCAGCCAGACCAGGAACATAGTCCCGGCCACCATGGACAGGATTATGGCCGCCCAGCCCAGCGCACCCCCGGGGTCAACGGCATACACTGTCTGGCCGCCAATATTCACGCCCTCGCGGCTCAACATCACCACCTGGCCGTAGCCCTGCAGCGCGGCCAGGGGAACTGCCAGCCAGTGAGTGTACATATTGATCTTGTTTCGCCCCGCTTCGCCCTCCCGGGACAGTGCCATCAGCTGGGGGATCACGGGCTGCAGCAGCTGCATCACGATGGTGGCGGTGATGTAGGGATAGACGCCCATCGCCAGGACGCTGAAGCTCTTCATGGCCCCGCCGCTGAACAGGTTCAGCATCCCGTAGAGGGAGTTGCTCTTCAGGACCTCCGCCATGGCGTCCGCGTTCGCGCCCGGGACGGGGACCTGCGCCACGAAGCGGAAGATGATGAGGATGAAAAGCGTGAAGAGCAGCTTACCCCTGAGATCAGGCAAACTGAACGCGTCGATCATCGCCTGGATGAGACGTGGTCTAGCTTGCCTTTGTTCCACTACCTACCTCCACGGTGCCCCCCGCCGCCAGTATCTTCTCCCGGGCAGTATCGGAGAATCCGTCTGCCTTCACCTTAAGGGCCCGATCCAGATCGCCGCCGCCCAGGATCTTCACCGGCCTGGCAGCCGATCTCACCAGCCCGGAGGCGAGCAGCTCCGCCAGCCCCACCGAACTGCCGGCCTCAAAAGCGCCCAACCGGCCCACATTGACCACGGAATACTCAATCCGGAAGATATTGGTGAAACCCCGCTTCCCCGGGAGCCTCCGGTGCAGCGGCAACTGGCCGCCTTCGAAATACGGATGGATCCCCGGGCCGGCGCGGCCCTTCTGGCCCTTCTGGCCCCTGCCGGAAAACCGGCCGTGCCCGCTGCCCAGCCCGCGCCCAACGCGCTTCTTCGAGTGCTTCGAGCCGGGTGGCGGAGTCAGGTCATTCTGTCTCAGCATTACTCCTCCACCTCCTCCACCTTGACCAGGTGCTTCACCTTCAGCGCCATGCCGCGTATGGCCGGCGAGTCATCATGCTTCACGCTCTGGTGGAGACGGTGCAGCCCCAGGGCCTTGATAGTCAGTCTCTGGCTCTTCTCGTAGCCAATATCGCTTTTCACCCAGGTAATCATCAGTTTGGCCAATTCAGCTTCACCCTTTCGCTGCCGGCAGGCCTTTTCGTTCGGCGACTACCTTATCCGGCTGCCTCAACTCCGTGAGAGCCTTCATCGTCGCCTTGGTCACATTGACGGAGTTGGTGGTGCCCAGGCACTTTGTCAGGATGTCTCTCACCCCGGCCACCTCCAGGACAGCGCGCATGGTGCCGCCCGCGATAACGCCGGTCCCCGGCACCGCCGGTTTGAGCATCACCCTGGCCGCCCCGAACTTCATCACCGTCTCATGAGGAATGGTGGTCCCCTCCAAATGCACCTGGACCATCTTCTTCTTGGCCACGGCGCTCGCCTTCTGGATGGCCAGCGCCACTTCGTTCGCCTTCCCCATCCCTATTCCGACACGGCCTTTCCCATCACCCACGGCCACCAGGGCACTGAACCTCAGATGCTTGCCGCCCTTGACGACCTTGGCCACACGGTTCACCGAGATCAGCTTCTCGGTTAGCTCTTCGCGTGCCTCAAGCTCTTCATGCACCATCACACTTCCAAACCTAGAATTTCAGTCCGGCTTTCCTGGCGCCCTCCGCGAGGGCCTTAACCCGACCATGATACCGGTATCCTCGCCGGTCAAACACCACCTCGCCCAACCCCTTTTCCACCGCCCGCTTGCCCACCAGCCACCGCTCGCCGTGCGCACCGACGAAGAGCGTCTCGTCGCCGATCGCCACGCTGGCGAACGCAGCCGGAAGCGACGCCGGGTGGAAGCGCCAGCGCGCGGGCGATACGGTGTCGCTCGCGT
>CAYPDY010000042.1:8037-17934 GCA_964409515.1 uncultured Dehalococcoidia bacterium | reverse complement strand
ATCGAACCTGGGGGGAAGGAGCCCCAGCAGGAAACGGAACTGATCTATCAGGAAGTTGGCCAGGGCGGAGTTCCCGATGGCCGTTCCGACGCTGGTGGCCCCGGGCTCGCCCGCGGCCCACTTGCCTATGGCGATGAAGATGGCGGCTGTAAGCAACGCGCCCACCCACATCCCCAGGAAGGCGCCGCCGAACGAATCCACCCAGCCCAGCATGATCAGCTTCAGGAACCCCTTGACCACGTGGGCCAGGATGTTGAAGGCGACCATGACCACTATCACTATGAGGGCGAAGGACACCACGTGGGCCCAGAGGGCCCCGCTGGACGAGAGCTTCTCCGCCAGCGCATCTGATGCCGCGCCGGCTATGGCCACCCCCACCACCAGCCCGAGGAAGGTGAATATGGAGATGATCAGTCCCTGCTTGTATCCGGCGACCGCGCCGACGATCGCCACAGCGATGATGACGATATCAACCCAGCTCACTTCCGGCCTCCATCCAGCTTGCCGCGGTCAGTGCATCCAGTATGGTACCTTCAAAGCGGTGGAAGGTCAAATCCCGCAGGAGCGGCGGTCACCCCCGGCATCGGGTGACCGTCAGCCCGCCGCATATGGCCTCAGAACAAACGTGACGATGGTTAGAAGGATTATGGCGACCCAGGGGGAGAAGTCGATCATCTGGAACCGCGGCACTATGCGCCTCAGCGGGGCGAGTATGGGTTCGGTGATGGTATGCACGATACTCACAAACAAGTTGTTGGGGTCCAGGGGGAACCAGGACATCAGGGAACGGGTGACGAGGGCCGCGATGAACACATAGCACAGGATGATGATACCCCTGACAACGTACTGCATCGCTCAGTCGCCTCTCAGTGCCTTGGCCTTCTCGTAACCGGCAATTATGGCCCGTGCCAGCAGCGCCCGCAACCGGCCTTCCTCCAGCTCGTGCAGTCCCTCGGCCGTGGTCCCGCCGGGGGAGGTCACCATGTTGCGCAGCTCGGCCGGGTGTTTGCCTGACTTCTGGGCCAGATGGACGGAGCCGGATATGGTTTCCATAACCAGCTCCAGGGCCATGTCCCGCGGCAGGCCGATGCGCACCGCCGCATCCACGAAGGACTCGATGATCAGGAACACGTATCCCGGCCCGCTGCCGCTGACGGCCGTGGCCATGTCGATGTACTTCTCGTCGGCCACGAAGGTCTGCCTTCCCATGGCGCCCAGTATGGCCTGGGCCCTCTCCCTGTCCGCCTCCGTGGCTTCGGCCGTGGCCGTCCACACGGTCACCCCTTCGCCTATCTGGGCCGGCGTGTTGGGCATGGCCCGCACCAGGGCCTCGCGGTCGAGCCCCTGGCGCAGTCTCGACAGCGTGACGCCGGCGGCTATGGAGATCACCGTCTGATCGGCCCCGGTCTGGCCCTTCAGGTCGGCCAGCGCCTCCGACATGACATTGGGCTTCACCGCCAGGACGATAACGTCGGCCTTCTCCGCCGCTTTGCGGTTAATGGAGGTCGTGGCAATACCGTACTGCTTCTTCAGGTACGAGCGACGCGCCTCGGCAACGTCCGCGGCGGTGATGCCGGTGGCCCTGGCCACATCTCTGTCGATGAGGCAGCGTATCATGGCCTCGCCCATGTTCCCGCCGCCGATGAAGGCAATTCTCACGGTGCTAATCCTCCCTCTTGCCGAATACGGCGCGGCCGATCCTCACCAGGGTGGCCCCTTCCTCAATGGCCACCTCGAAGTCGTCGCTCATACCCATGGAGAGGTGCTCCAGTCCCAGCGCGTCGCGCATGAGCCGCAGCCGCCGGAACACTGGCCGGACGTCCTCCGGGTCATCAACGTACGGGGCGATGGTCATCAGCCCCTTGATCCTGACGCGGGGCAGGCGGGCGATGCGCTCCAGGGCGGGTATCGCGTCCTGCAGTGAGAAGCCGTGCTTGCTGGCCTCTCCCGCTATGTTCACCTGGATGAGGACCGGCATATCGGCGCCGGCGTGCTGGCTGATGGCCTCGGCCACCTTAAGCGAGTCCACGCTGTGAATCATGCCGAACAGCCCGGCGGCGGCCCCGGCCTTGTTGGTCTGCAGGTGGCCCACCAGGTGCCACACCGGATTCGGGCAAAGGGACGAGAGAGAGGGGATCTTCTCCCTGGCCTCCTGGATCCGGCTCTCGCCGAAATCGCGCAGGCCGGCGGCGAAAGCCTCCCGGATGGCCGGCGGGTCGACCATCTTGGTCACGGCGACCAGGGTCACCTCTGAAGGCAAGCGGCCGGCCCTGGCGGCTGCCCCGGCTATGCGCTTCCTGATGGCGGCGACGTTGCGCTTGATCGTTGCGGCACCCTGTGGCTGTGCCTCCGTGTCCCTGACCATGTGCCTACCAGTATACCGTTGTTGTCACCGAAGCTGAAGCGCCATATACTTCAGTCAGCGTCCGGCGCCGTCAGTGCCGGGGGCGAGCGTGTGGAGGGAGCGACATAAGAATCGAGGCGGTGATCTTCGACTTCGGCGGGGTGTTCATCGAATCACCCTATCCGTTGCTGGAGTCGATGGGGACGGAGCTGGGCCTGCAGCCGGGACAGTTCTCCGAGATCATCTTCGGCTCCCTGTTCGAGGATGGTGATCACCCCTATCACCGCCTCGAGCGCGGGGAGATAAGCCTGCTCCAGGCGCGCGATGAGATCCTGGAGCGCGGCCGGGCGCTCCACCACCTGGACGTGGACATCTTCCAGGTCTTCGCCCGGATGCCACCGGACGTGCGACAGCCGCTGGTGGACCGGGTGAGGGATCTTAAGCGGGAAGGCTATCCCACGGCCATCATCACCAACAACATCCGGGAGTATGCGGATGCGTGGCGGTCGATGCTGCCGGTCGAGGAGCTGTTCGACCTGGTGGTGGACTCCAGCCGGGAGGGGATGCGGAAGCCGAACCCGGCCATCTTCCGGCTGGCCCTGGAGCGCCTGGGCGGGCTGGCGCCGGAGCAAACCGTGTTCCTGGATGACTGCGAGGGCAACGTGAAGGCGGCCGGCTCCCTGGGGATGCGGACCATACACGTGCGGGGGGACATAGCGGAAACGATCGCCGAGCTGGACGCGCTGCTGGGCTAGCCGGGCCTACGGCCGCGTCTGCCCGCTGCCCATGATGATCCACTTGTAGCTGGTGAGCTCCTTCAGCCCCAGCGGGCCCCTGGCATGGAACTTCTGGGTGCTGATGCCCACCTCCGCCCCCAACCCGAACTGCCCCCCGTCGGTGAAGCGCGTGCTGGCGTTGACATAGACGCAGGCCGCGTCCACTTCGTTGAGGAACTGCATGGCGTTGGAGTAGTCCTCGGTGACGATGGCCTCCGAGTGCCCCGAGCCGTAGCGGTCGATGTGCTCCAGCGCCTCATCGATGGACTTCACCACCTTGACCGCGGCGATGAGCGCCAGGTACTCCCTGCCCCAGTCCTGGTCGGTGGCGGGCACGATCTTGAGTGAAGGCGTGCCGGCCAGGAGCTGCCGGGACACCGGGTCGCAGTGCATCTCCACGCCGGCCCTGGCGAACTCCGGCCCCACCAGCTTCAGGAACCTCTCGGCGATCTCCGCGTGCACCAGGATGGTGTCCAGCGCGTTGCACACGGTGGGCCGCTGCACCTTGGCGTTGTAGACGATGGCGGCCGCGTTGCCGACGATGGCGCTCTGGTCCACGTAGGTGTGGCAGACCCCCACCCCGCCGGCCAGTACCGGCATGGAGGCGTGGCCGGCCACGAACTTGATCAGCTCCGCCCCGCCCCGGGGCACGATGAGGTCGATCTGCCCGCTCATCTTCAGCATGTGGTCCACCACCGCCCGGTCCGTGGACTCGATGATCTGGATGGCGCCCTCGGGCACACCCGCTTCGCGGGCCGACCGCTGCACGATGGCGGCCAGGGCCAGGTTGGAGTGTATGGCCTCCTTGCCGCCGCGCAGGATGACCGCGTTGCCGGACTTGAGGCAGAGCGTGGAGATGTCCACCGTCACGTTGGGCCGGCTCTCGTAGATGGTGGCGATGACGCCCAGAGGCACGCGCTTGCGGCCGATCTGGAGCCCGTTGGGCAGGGTGCGCATGTCGAATACCTCGCCCACCGGATCGGGCAGGCCGGCCACGGTCCTGACGTCAGAGGCGATGCCGGCGATGCGGGCGGTGTTCAGCAGAAGGCGGTCCTGCATGGCCGCGCTCATCCCGGCCTCCTCCGCCGCCGCGCGGTCGAGCTGGTTGGCGGCCATGATCTCATCCCGGTGCTGCACCAGGTTCTCGGCCAGGCGCAGCAGGGCCTGGCTCTTGACCTCGCTGGGCAGGCGCGCCAGCTTCTTGGCCGCCCCCCGGGCCGCCGTCACCTTGGTTTCGAGCTCGTTCATGGCAGATGACATCTTCTTCTCTCCTGGTCGGGGGTGCTACCCCTCGATCTTGATCTTGAGCGCCTGCACGATCTCATTGGACAGCACCTGGCCCGCCAGCCAGGCCACCGGCGCCAGGGGTCCGGTGGCGTCGCCGCCGGCTATGGCCCGGGTGCTCCCGATCAGCGGCCTCAGCTCGTAGTACCGGGTGGTCCTGCCCAGAAGGGTCTTCCCCTCCATGGCCACCCGCTCCCCGGGCAGGAACTCGGTGACGGTCATGTGCAGCCGGACCGGAATGATGCACATGATGGTTATGCGGAACCGGGCGCCGACGCCGAGCGGTCCCTCGGTGAGCTTCTTCACCCGGTGCACGGCCTCGGTCCACCCGGGCCAGGTCTCAGGGTCGGACACGGCGCCCCAGATGGCGCCGGGAGTGGCCTTGATAGTGACCCCCGCCTCGAATCTCATGGTGTCCTCGCCCCTTGTTGAGAGTAACACGTTATCCGGTACCGGTACAAGGCGTAAGACCGGCCTGTGCGCAAGGCCGCCGCAGCCTCGCCGTTCACACTCGCCGCCTGGCGCGGCCTCGTGCTATAATCTCCCGGAGCGCTGACCGGGCCCTCGGGGCCGGATTCCGCAGTTGGCAAGGAGTGGTGTTTCTGTGGAACCATTACACGTCTACCATACCCCCTGGACAGAGCTGGACGTGGTACTCAGGCTCTTGATGGCCGCCGTGGTCGGCGCTGTCATAGGGCTGGACCGGGAGCGGGCCCACAAGTGGGCCGGCATCCGCACCATGCTGCTGGTCTGCCTGGGGTCGTCCCTGTTCACCATCGTCTCCATGTTCGGCTTCGGCGGTATGGCGGGCGAATCGCAGGTGGTGGATCCGGCCCGGCTCGCCGCCGGGATCGTGGTGGGCATCGGCTTCCTGGGGGCCGGCGTCATCCTTCACAGCGAGAAAGCGGTGATCGGTCTCACCACCGCCGCTGCCGTGTGGGCCGTCGCGGCTGTGGGGGTAACCATCGGCTGCGGGCTATACCTGATAGCGCTGGTGGCGGCTGGCGTCATGCTGGTGGCGCTTCGACTTCACACCAAGCATCCCCCCGACTAGGCGCCATCAGTCCCGAGCATGGCGCCGCCATCAGTTGCGGAGCATGGCGCCTAGGCTGCCCCGTCAACCACGCCGTTCTTCTGGAAGGCGTCGATCTCCGCCTCGCTGTACTCGCCGATGTCCCGCAGGATCTCCCGGGTGTGCTCGCCCAGCTTCGGCGCCGTGAAACCCGGAGTGGCCGGCGTCTCGCTGAACTCCGCGGGATACCCCGGTGCCCTGATGCGGCCGAACAGGCGGTGGCTGGTCTCGATGACGTAGTCGTTGGCGGCGGCCATGGGGTCCCTGGCCAGCTCCGATGCCGAGTTGACCGGAGAGCAGAAGACATCGTGTTCCGAGAGGACGCGCGTCCACTCGTCCCGCGGCCGGTTGATGAAGACCGTGTCCAGGAAGGCGATGAAATCTTCCCGGTTCTCGAACCTCCGGTCACGGTTCTCGAACCTGGCGTCGTGTATCAGCTCGGGGTGGTCGATGGCCAGGCAGAAGTTCCGCCACGCGGTGGGGTGGTGGGCCACCGTCATGCAGAGCCACTTGTCGTCCTGGCAGCGGTAGAAGTTGCGCAGCGGGTCCGTGGACCGGCGCTGGTGGCGCGGCACGTCCGCATCCATGAGAAGGGCGTTGAGAACATTGAAGTACTGCAGGAACATGGCGGAGCCCAGGAGGGATGTCTTCACCTCCTGTCCCAGGCCGGTGCGCTCGCGGGCATAGAGGGCCGCCAGGACGGCGTGGCTGGTGGTTATGGCGGTTACCTGGTCGATCAGCCCGAACTGGGAGATCAGGGGCGGCATGTCCGGCTCGCCGGCGCACAGCATCAGGCCTGACCTGGCCTGCCCCAGGAAGTCGAAGCCCCCGGCCTCCCGGTCGGGGCCTTTCGACCCGAACGCCGAGACGCCGGCATATATCAGCCGGGGGTTGAACGGCCGCAGGTCGGCGTAGGTCAGGCGCTGGCTCTCTACCGCCCTGGCCCGGAAGTTGGTCACAAAGACGTCGCACTTCGATACCAGGCGGTAGACGATATGTTTGCCCTCGTCCTTGCCCAGGTCCAGGGCGATGCTCTTCTTGTGGCGGTTGGCCCCCTCGTAGAAGAGGCTGTGGCCGTCCTTGGCCACCGGGAAGTTGCCGAAACGGACCAGCATGCGTATGGGATCGCCGGTCTTGGGGAGCTCTATCTTGATGACCTCCGCTCCCAGGTCGGCCAGTATGGCCGCCGAGCCGGGGCCGGCGTGAAACGCCCCCCACTCCAGGATCCGGATCCCTTTTATGGGCTGGTTGCCGTCGTGAACAGTTGCCAAGAGAGCATCTCCTTCCCCGAAACCGATGACGCGACTCACGATGGATGAGGCCTGTCCATCAGACAGGGCCTGTCTATCAGACAGGACCCGTCAAACGGACGGGACCGTCAATCAAAATGGTAGTCTGGCGGTCCCGCGCCCGTCAACCGACGGGCGTCAGGCAACCGTAGCCAGCCGCGGATCGCCGCGGGCTGCCCTGACCGCCCTGATGGCGCTCTCTTCCTTGTCCTTGATCTCCAGCATGATGTCGAAGTCGAGAGGGCCGGATTCCGAGAGAAAGCGCCGGAAGGGCCTGATATCGATAGAGTCAGCGTGGCTGCCCCTGCTCTTCCCGGGCGCCGGCTGGCTGTAGTCCACCATGGGCGGGCCGTCTGCGGCGGTCCAGGTCCGGGCGGCGCGGGCGAGCGCCTCCGCCGGGGCCTCTCCGCTGTTGTGGATCCGGTGGTGGAAGTCATCGAACAGGACCGGGACTCCCGCCGCGGCGCTCAGCTCCAGGCAGTCCGCCAGTGTGTAGCAGCGGTCGTCGTTCTCCACCACCAGCCGCCTCCGGACCGCCTCATCGAGCGCCGCGTACCTCTCTACGAACCTGGCCATGCTGCGGGCGCGATCGCCGTACACGCCGCCGGCGTGGAGCTGAATCTTGGCCGTCAGGTCCAGCCCCATCAGGTCCAGGACCTCGGCGTGGTACCGGAGCTCCCGGAGGCTGCTCTCCACCACCACCGGGTTCGGCGAGTTGAGGACCACGAACTGGTCGGGGTGCATGGAGATGCGGATTCCCTCCTTTCGGATGGTGTGCCCGATGTCGCGCAGCCGGGAGGCGAAGTGCTGCTGCCAGCGGCAGCGGCAGACCGGGTGGGAGGCGAACGGGACCAGGTCAGAGGTGATGCGGAAGAAGAGCAGGCGGTGCCGGGCGTTGTAATCCAGTATCCGGGCCAGGCAGTCCAGGTTCGCCTGGACCGTGGCCAGGAGGCGCTCTTCAGAGTAGGACTTCAGGCGGAAGGTACTGCCGGACTGGCAGCCGATGGCGGTGTTGATGCACGGATAGCCTATGCGCATTCCGGGTGGCCCTGGCGGCGGACTTCGCCCGCGGCCTGCGGGCTAGAGGCCGAGCTCTCCGCGAAGGTGTATGAAGTAGAGCAGGGAGTCGCGCGACACCATGCCGACGACGCTGTTGTCGGCCACTACCGGCACCTGGTTGACGTTCTGCTCGGTGAGGATCTGCATCACGCTGGAAAGGTCATCGTCCGGGCGCACCTGCTTCACCTTGTCGATGGGGGTCATGATCTCCCGGACGGTCTTGAACGGCCATTGCCTTCGCTCCACCGCCCGGACGTCGTGAACGGTGACCAGCCCCATGGCCTGCCCGCCGTCAACCACCGGGAAGCAGCGGCGTCCGGAGGTCATGATGTAGTCGTTGACCAGCGTCTCCACGGCGATAGTGGAGGGGACCGCCTGACAGTCCCGCGTCATCACCTCGGATACCTTGTGGCCCCGCAGGACATCCTGGAGGGCCATCTGGCGGTAGCTCCCCACCGCCGCGTTCTCCAGAATCCAGCCGATGAGGGCCAGCCACAGGCCGTTGGACCAGTAGTCGGTGAAGATGAGGGCGATGCCGCCGAAGATGAAGAGGTACCCGATGCCCCGGCCGATGAAGGAGGCGATGCGGGTCGCTTTGCGCAGGTCCCCGGAGCGCCACCAGACGATCGAGCGCAGCACCCGCCCGCCGTCCAGGGGGAAGCCGGGGATCATGTTGAAGGCAGCCAGGGCCACGTTGATGTAGCCCAGCCAGAAGGTCATCCCGGCCACCGGCGAGGCGGAGTGGCGGGTGGCGAAGAAGATGCCCCAGCATATGCCGCCGATGACCAGGCTGGTGCCCGGTCCGGCGATGGCCATGCGGAACTCGCTGCCGGCCGACTTCGGCTCCTCCGTGAGCTGGGACACGCCGCCGAAGATGAACAGGGTGATGGCGCTGACCTGCAGTCCGGCGCGTTTGGCCACCAGGCTGTGGGCCAGCTCGTGAGCCAGCACCGAGGCGAAGAAGAGGAGGCTGGTGACCAGCCCGATGACCCAGCGGGTGGCTGTACGCCAGTCCGCATATTCCTCGACGCTGGGGAAGTACTGGCTGGCCAGCATCCACGTGATGACGAAGAAGATGATGAACCAGGACCAGTGCAGCCTGACTTCGATGCCGAAGAGCCGGCCTATACGGATTCCGCCACCGGGCATATGCGCCTCCCTGCCTCTAAGATACCACAACCTGGTCCGGACGTTGCGGAAACGCTAGAATAGATGCGGCGCGGGCGTTCGGGGGAGCGCAGCGGGCTGGAGGATTGAGCAGTGCAGCACGATCTGCCGGAGAATAAGCGGAAGCAGTTTGAGCGTGTATTCTACCCGCGGTCGATTGCCGTGGCCGGCGCGTCCGCCGACGAGGGCAAGATGGGCTCGCGGTGGGTGGCGGGGCTGCTGGCCTCGGGCTACAAGGGCGAGGTGTATCCGGTCAATCCCGGAGGCGGGGAGCTCCTGAAGCTAAGGATCTACCGCCGGCTGACCGACATCACCGGGCCGGTCGATCTGGTGATCTGCTCCATCCCGCGGGACCGGGTGCTGGATCTGCTGGAGGACTGCGCCTCCAAGAGGATCGGCGCTATCTGCTTCTTCACGGCCGGGTTCCGCGAAACGGGCGATACGGAGTGGGTCCAGTTGGAGGAGGAGATGGCCCGGCGGGCCCGGGCCGGAGGCTTCCGTATCATCGGGCCCAACTGCATCGGCATCAGCTGCCCGGAGCAGGGCATCCCCTGCGGGCCGTCCGCCATGGTCAACAGGGTAGGCGCGGCCGGGTTCATATCGCAGAGCGGCGGGCACGCCGCCAAGATGGCGGCGCTCTCGCTCACCCGCG
Source organism: uncultured Dehalococcoidia bacterium (assembly GCA_964409515.1). Lineage (GTDB taxonomy): Bacteria > Chloroflexota > Dehalococcoidia > UBA2247 > RBG-13-53-26 > JAFGCL01. The sequence goes on along the minus strand of CAYPDY010000042.1, from coordinate 8,291 downwards.
GCATCGGCTTCAGCCAGCTGGCCAGCATCGGCAATTGCTGTGACCTGGGCAGTGCGGATTTCCTGGAATACATGGGCTGCGATCCCGGGACGGATGTGGTGGGGATGTACCTGGACGGGCCGCGGGACAGCGCCCGCCTCATCGACGTCATGCGCCAGGCCACCCGGCGCAAGCCGGTCTTCGTCTGGAAGAGCGGGCGGCCGGCGGCCTCGCCCGGCGTGTGGCCGGCGGCACTGCGGCAGGCAGGCGCGGTC
>CAYPDY010000042.1:0-7937 GCA_964409515.1 uncultured Dehalococcoidia bacterium | reverse complement strand
GCCGGCGGCCTCGCCCGGCGTGTGGCCGGCGGCACTGCGGCAGGCAGGCGCGGTCGAGGTCAGCGGCCTGGACGAGCTGGCGGATTCGCTGCTGCTCTACCAGGCGGTGGGGCGGCTGGAGAGGGCCAACCTGGGGATCGTCTGCGGGCTGACGGACGGTGGCGGCGGGGAGGCGGTGCTCTCGGCGGATGCCTGCGCTGCCCGGGGGATCGATGTTGTTCCGTTCACTGACCGGACGCGCCGCGAGCTGCTGGGCCTGCTGGGGCAGGTGGGCAGCGTGCTGGTCAACCCGGTGGACGTCAGCCAGCGGTCGGGCAACCTGGAGGTCCTCGAAAGGACCTTCGAGCTGGTGGCGGCCGAGCCTGGGGTCGACCTGATCGTGGTCTATGAGAATGTGGACCTGCTGCTGGCATATCTGGGCCAGCCGGTGTGCAAGGTGATGAACGACGTAGTGGCCGGGGCCGGCCGGAAGCACGGCAAGCCGGTTATCGTGGTTTCACCGCCGGGCGCCCTGGACAGGGAGCGGCTGGAGGTGGAGGCCAGGTTGACCGAAGCGGGAACGGCGGTCTTCCCCAGCATGGAACGGGCGGCGAAGGCCATCGCCAACGTCAGGGAACACTGCCGGCTTCACCCGGGGCTTCACCGCGGCCATGAAGGGCCGGGTGCGAAATGAAGCTGGGAATCATGTCCGACAGCCACGACAACATGCCGCTGATAGCCAGGGCGGTGTCGCTCTTCAACAGCCAGAAGGTGGACCTGGTGCTGCATGCCGGTGACTTCGTGGCTCCCTTCACCAACATGGAGTTCCGCAAGCTCGCCGCCAGGATGGTGGGCGTCTTCGGGAACAACGACGGCGACCGTCCCTGCCTGCTGAAGAGGTTCGCCGATATCGCGGAGCTGCAGGCCGACTTCAGGGAGCTGGAGCTGGGTGGCAGAAGGATCGTCCTGATGCATGAGCCGAAGTTCCTGGAACCGCTGGCGAAGGCCTCCGGCTACGACCTGGTGGTCTACGGGCACACGCACAAGGTCGATGTCCGCGAAGGGAAGCCCATGGTGATCAACCCCGGGGAGTGCGGCGGCTGGCTCTACGGCACATCGACCGTGGTGACCTTGGACCTGGAAACCATGAAGCACACCGTCCACACCCTCTGATTGGCGCCGGCGGCTATCCCTGCATGGCCAGCAGTATGAAGTACAGGCCGGCGGCCAGCATGACCACCCCCACGATCAACAGCGCGGCCGATGCCGCCCGGTCCCGGAAGCCCCGCTCTTTGGACCGGCGCTCCCTGTCCTGCCGGTAGGTCCATCCCAGCCGCAGCGCCGCGTACCCGGCGATGAGAGCGATGCCCAGTGCCAGCTTGGGTATGTCCATGATCAGCCACCCATTATAGTGGGTTTTCCCGGCCGCGAGAAGCTCATGGTACAATGTCCCGCAGGCAGGCCGACTCCTTATGCCGATTCGTCTTTTGTCCCCGGACGTCGTCTCCAAGATCGCCGCCGGCGAGGTGGTGGAACGCCCCGCTTCCGTGGTCAAGGAGCTCATCGAGAACTCCCTGGACGCCGGTGCTTCGCACATCGGCATCGAGGTCCGCGGCGGCGGGGTGAATCTCATCCGGGTATCGGACAACGGCACTGGCATCCCGGCGGAAGAGGTGGAGCTGGCCTTCCAGCCCCATGCCACCAGCAAGATCCGGAGCCTGGCCGACCTGGACACCGGCACCTCGCTGGGGTTCAGGGGCGAGGCGCTGCACAGCATGGCCCATGTAGCCCAGGTGGAGCTGCTCACCCGGACAGAGGGTGATGCCTCCGGCACCCATGTTTCCCTGCGCGACGGCGCCGTCATGGACCGGGGGGTCCGGGCCGCTCCCGGAGGCACGACGGTCACCGTGCGGAACCTGTTTCGCGACGTCCCCGCCAGGCTGAAGTTCCTCAAGTCCGCCACCACCGAGAGCAACCAGATCAGCAACCTGGTCAGCCAGTACTGCCTGGCCTTTCCGGGTGTGAAGTTCACACTGTCCGTCGATGGGCGGGAGGTCCTGCGCACACCGGGCAGCGGGAGGCTGAAGGACGCCATAGCCGAGGTCTATGGCCTTGACGCAGCGCGGGCGATGCTGGAGATCAGGGCGGCCGTCTCCGAGGCCCCAGTGACGCCGGTGGTCACCGGCTACACCAGCCCGCCTTCGCTGACCCGGGCCACCCGGGGCTATCTGAGCTTCTTCGTAAACGGGCGGTGGGTGCAGAGCCGCCTGCTGGCAGGGGCAGTGGAGAAGGCGTACGAGGGGTGGCTGGGAGTCAGGCGGCACCCCATCTCGGTGATCAACATCACCATGCCGCCGCAGTTCGTGGACGTCAACGTCCACCCCACCAAACGGGAGGTCCGTTTCTCGCAGGAACCCATCGTCTTCAATGCCGTCCTCGGCGCCCTCCGGCGCGTTCTGTCGGAGAGGGCGCCCATTCCCGAGGTCGGCCCGTCAGCCGGTCAGGCGCCTGCGCCGCGGGAGGTGCCCGGGTTTTCGGTGGTCGAGAGGAATGCCGGCCCGGCCCAGCCGCTGCTGCCGGGGGCCGGGCGCCCGGAGCTGCCCATTCTCCGGGTGCTGGGGCAGGCATCTTTGACCTACGTCATCGCCGAGGGGCCCGACGGCGTCTATCTCATCGACCAGCACGCGGCCCATGAGCGCGTGCTCTTTGAGAGGGCGATGGCGCAGCGCGGCCAGCGGGCTGCCGATGTCCAGCCTCTCCTCGAGCCGCTGCCGGTTGACCTCAGCTTGAAGCAGGAGGAGTCGCTGCGGGCCGGCGCCGCCGCCCTGTCCCATTTCGGGTTCGTGATCGAGCCTTTCGGGGGCCGCACCTACCTGGTGCGGGCGGTCCCGGGCATGCTGGCCGGCAAAGGGATAGCCGATGCTGTGAAGGAGGCCATCGACTCCCTTGACGACGAAGCTGCCGGCGCCAGCGAAGACGAGAGGATCGCGCGCACCCTGGCCTGCCACGGCTCGGTGCGGGCGGGACAGGTCCTGAGTCAGGACGAGATGAAGGCGCTGATCCGGCAGCTGGAGCAGACCGCCTCTCCACGCACCTGCCCCCACGGGCGGCCTACCATGATTCACTTGAGTGCCGGCCGTCTCCAGAGGGAGTTCGGGCGGGCCTAGCCGCCGGGCCAGGTGGCCGGCGGGCCTGGCCGGCGGGCCCGGCAGTGGCGAATTCCCCGGCGGCCTATTGACACCTCCTCGTGCCTGCGGGTGTAGAATAAGGTTGGCGCCCGCCCCGTTCCCGAAAGGCCGCGCATGGCAGTGTCGATCCTCCCGGCTTCTTTCTTCCGCATGTTGCCGCAGGTCCGGCCCGGATGGGCCGGCTGATGGGGAAGGGAGGAGGACAATGAGATCGTCGACGGTCACCGCATCGAAGACGGAGCTCGATGCCTACAGCAGCATCCTGACCAATCTCAAGGTCCTGGCCCAGGAGCTCCGGTCAAGGGACCTGAGTGAGTTCCAGGTTACCGAGACCATCAGTGCCCATCTTCTGCAGATGGTGGATTCCTTGAGAGTCAGCCCGGAGGAGATGCAGCCTGGCCTGGCGTAGGACCGGCCTGCCGCGTCCTGGCATGCGCCTCACCCGGTGAGATGGACCGGCTGCGCCGATATATGGGACCAAGGTCTCAAGACAGACCCCGCCCCGCCTGCCACAATAGCCTTCATGAACTCAACGAAGGCCTTCAAGCTCATTGCGGAGTTCCTCGGCTTCCTTCTGGTCTCCACCGGCGGCACGCTGGTGGCCATAGCCGCACTTCTGGTCCTTTCCCGCATTGGCCTGGGTGACGGCGACTGCAGCTCGACGGTGCGGTGGCTGAACCTGGTCTTCGGTTCCGGGGTGTCCGGTGTCGCCATGCTGGCCGCCGGGTTGTGCCTGGTGCGCCGATCGAAATAGCGGCGCCTCCGTCCCCTGTGCCATAATTGTTGTGGGGACCGAAGGAGGAACGCATGAGCCAGAACGAAGGCCTGCTGACAGGATTCAGGGTCCTGGACCTGACCGACGAGAAAGGGGATTTCTGCGGCAAGGTCCTGGGAGACTTCGGCGCCGATGTGATCAAGGTGGAGCCGCCGGGCGGCAGCTGCGCGCGCAACATCGGGCCCTTCTACCAGGATTTCCCTCATCCGGAGAGGAGCCTCTCCTGGTTTGCCACTAACACCAGCAAGCGGGGCATCACCCTGGACCTGGGACAGCCGGCCGGCCGGGAGATCTTTGAGCGGCTGGCCAGGACCGCCCACTTCGTGGTGGAGTCCTGCCGGCCGGGGTACATGCAGGGCCTTGGACTGGGCTACGCGGAGCTGGAGGCCATCAAGCCCGACATCATCCTGACCTCTATCACGCCGTTCGGCCAGACCGGGCCCTACTCGGGCTACCAGGCCACCGACCTGGTGGGACTGGCCATGGGGGGACTGATGAGCATCCTGGGCGAGCACAACCGCCCGGCGCGGATCAGCAGCGGCCCCCAGGCCTACCTGCAGGCCGGGCTCCAGGCGGCCATGGCCTCGGTCATGGCCCACTACCATCGTCAGGTTTCCGGCGAAGGACAGCACGTGGATGTCTCCATGCAGGAGGCGGTGGTGCTGACGGTACCGATCGTGGCCGAGACCTACGAGTTCATGAAGGTCAACATCTTCGGTACCGGCCCTTTCTACTTCACGGCCCGGCCGCAGCCCCCCGGCCCTCTCTTCATCAAGTACCTGCTGCCCTGCAAGGATGGTCACGTGCTGCTGATGGCCTCCGGCGGTCATCCCGGATACGTCCGGTCAACCCGGGCCATCATCGCCTGGGCCAACGAAGAGGGGCTGTGCCACGATATCCTGGATATCGACCTCCCCAACTGGAACGTCATGACCGTGCCCCAGGAAACGATGGACAGAATGGCCCGGTCCCTGACGCAGTTTCTCATGACCAAAACGAAGGCCGAGCTCTTCAGGGGGGCGCTGGAGAGGGGCATATGGATGGCCCCCTGCAACACGACGGCCGACATCAGCCGGGACGCCCATCTCGAGGCCAGGGGCTTCTGGGAGAAGGTGGACCATCCGGAGCTGGGGCGAGAGCTGACCTATGCCGGGGCACCGCTCAAGATGAGCTCGGATGCCTGGAGGATCCGCTGCCGGGCCCCGCTTATAGGCGAGCACAACACCGAGATCTACGGGGGGGAGCTGGGGTTGGCCACGGAGGAGCTGGCCATCCTGAAGAGCCAGAATGTCATATAGTGCGGCACGGATGGCCAGAGAGACGAAATGACGGGAGATGCAAAGATGTCGAAGATGATTCTGGAAGGGATAAAGGTGGCCGACTTCTCGTGGGTGGCTGCCGGACCCCAGATCGGCCGGGAGCTGGCGGCGAACGGGGCCACGGTGGTCCGCGTTGAGAGCCACCGCCGCCCCGACATGATCCGGATGTCCACCCCGTTCAAGGACGGCAAGCCGGGATGGAACCGCAGCGCCTTCTATGCCTCCGTCAACACGAACAAGTACGGCATCAGCATCGACCTCACGACGCCCCGGGGGAAGGATGTGGCCGAGAGGCTGGTGAAGTGGGCCGATGTGGTCCTGGAGAGCCTGCAGCCAGGAGCGATGGCCAAGCTGGGGCTGGCGCACGATGCCTGCCTGCTGATGAACCCGTCGCTGATCTACTGCAGCACCTCCATGCTGGGCCAGTGGGGTCCTCACGGCAGCTTCATGGGCACCGGCTTCCACACCAATGCCTTGAGCGGCTTCTGCGAATGCACCGGCTGGCCCGATTCCGGTCCGACCATGATGGGGACGCAGTACTCCGACTTCGTTGCCCCGTGGTACGCGGTGATCGCCGTGGTCGGAGCCCTGGCGAAGCGCCGGGAGACGGGCCGGGGGATGTACATCGAGCAGTCTCAACTGGAGTCAGGGCTGACCATGATGGGCCTCCATCTCCTCGACTGTGCGGCCAACGGCCATGTCGCCGGCCGCATGGGAAACCGGGACCGCTACATGTGTCCTCACGGGGTCTACCCCTGTAAGGAGGACCGCTGGGTGGCTATCGCCGTCCAGAACGAGGACCAGTGGCAGTGCTTCCGCAAGGTGCTCCGTGACCTGCCATGGACCGGGGAGGCCAGGTTCCAGACCGTCCTGGCCAGGAAGCAGAACGAGGACGAGCTGGACCGCCTCATCGGTGAGTGGACGAAGGGTTTCACGGCTGAAGAGGCGATGACCAGGCTGCAGGAAGCCGGCATTCCGGCAGGAGGGATACAGCGGGGCCAGGAGCTGCTCCACGACCCGCAGTTCAATCACCGGCGCCACTACCAGGTGCTCAATCACCCGGAGATGGGGCCGCACTCCTACAACGCCCCGGCCTACCGCCTCTCCAAAACGCCCTGGAAGCTGGCCAGGCCGGCGCCCTGCATGGGGGAGCACAACATGCTGGTCCTGCGCGACATGCTGGGCTACTCGGAGGACGACGTCGCGGACATGATGGCGGAGGGCGCCATCACCACGGACGCTGACCTCTTCGCCATCTAGGCGCCATGCACGGGGCTGATGGCACTACATCCCTTTGAAGACCGGCGGCCTCTTCTCCATGAAGGCCGCGATGCCTTCGCGGTGGTCTTCAGTCTGGCTGAGGATGGAACCGGCGTAGCCTTCCATCAGGACCTGGGCCTCATAGGTGTTGCCAGGGCTGGCGTAGACCAGCTGTTTGAGCATCTGCATGGCCATGGGCGGCAGCGAGGCCAGGGCCCCCGCCAGGGCGCGGGCGGCGGTGAGCAGCTCCTCCGGCGGCACTACCTGGCGCACCAGTCCCGCCCTCTCCGCCCACCGGGCATCCCTCTTGTCTCCGGTGCTGAGGAACTCCAGGGTGGCGGGCAGGCCGATCAGCTTCGGGAGAATGTAGGTGAGCCCCATCTCGGACGCCAGCCCCAACCTGATGAGGCCGGCGGTGAAGACGGCCCGCTCCGAGGCAATGCGGTAGTCGCAGAAGCCGGCCAGGGCCAACCCCATGCCGGCCGTGGCCCCGTTGACCGCGGCGATCACCGGCTTACGGCAGGCCCGCAGGGCGTCAGGCACATTCTGCGACAGGGCGAACGGCTTGTCGAGGGTCCCCCGGCCCATGCCCGATCCGACAGGGTCGGCGGCCGCCTGGCCCACGGCCTCGACATCCAGGCCCGGGCAGAACGATCGGCCGGCGCCGGTAATGATGATGGCCCTTACCTCCGGGTCCTTCCCCAGGCCGTCCAGGCACTCTCTGAACTCCCTCAGAAAGAGCAGGTCCATGGCGTTGAACTTCTCGGGGCGGTTCAGGGTGAGGGTGGCCACGTGCTCTGCCTTCTCAATCAGGATTCTTTCGTATGTCATGGCTTGTCCCCCTTCACTAGCTTCATCGTGATGGCTCCACCATCACTAGCTTCATCGTGATGGCGTTTGCCGGGCAGGCCACCGCGCATACCCCGCAGCCCCAGCACTTGTCCGCATCTATGGCGGCCTTGAGCTTCTTGCCCTGGGGGGCTCTGGCCATGTCGATGGCGCTGAAGTAGCAGCGCTCAACACAGTCCTGGCAGCCGTTGCACTGGTCCGGGTCCACCACGGCCCTGACGTGGGTCTTCTGAAGGATGGAAGAGAGGGTGTTGAACTTGATCCCGCCGTCGAAGATGCCGCAGCAGTCGATGCAGCAGTTGCAGACCTCATTCAGGCGCGGGGACGCGGCGAAGGGCCACGTGTGCACCAGCCCCTGCTCCTCCGATTTCTCGTATATGTCCATCGCTTCCTCCGCGGTGATCCGGCGGCCGGCGCCCCTCTCAATGGCGTACTCGGCATTGCGGTTGAACAGGATGCAGTTGTCCAGCTCGGCATGGCACCGTCTCATCGATCGGCGGCAGGCACAGGGCACCACGGCGATGGCGTCCGCGCCCCGCACCAGGTCCCGCAGGTTCTCCTCCGGCG
>CAYPDY010000041.1:10840-18443 GCA_964409515.1 uncultured Dehalococcoidia bacterium | reverse complement strand
CAACGAGTTCACAGAGGTCCCTGACCCGGGTGCCCATCACGGCATTCTCGATCTTGAATCCGCCCGGATAGGTCTCCGCGGCATCCCATATGTCCGCCGGATCGTTCGTCACTGCTTCGTACTTGTACACCGTGGCGCCGTCACCCACGACATCCAGGTTCTGCTGCATCCACAGGTAGTCGACCGTCGTCTCCTGGAGGACGGTGGTACCGTCCTGCGCGTACTTCACGATGTGAAGCTGGGGCACCGGCAGGACCGTCTGGAACTCGGTCAGCTCGATCTCCGCGATCTCGCCCACGCTCAGGCCGCCGAGGGTCCCGTCAGGCCTGGTCACGCCGGCGCCGACCAGGCGCAGCGGCCAAGTCTCGTCCAGGGGCTGACCGTTGACCCGGTTGGCGACGATGTAGCTGCTGCTCCAGGCCACATCCGCGCTGAGGAACTCCTTGGTGTAACCGTCTCCGGCCTTGACCAGGACCTTGTAGCCGGCCACAGCCTGGTTGGCATTGAAGTCGTGCGGCATGGTGTCGTCGACCCACCCGGCCAGGAACCACAGCGGCATGCCCGACCAGACGTTGCCGTCCAGGTCAACCCATTCCACGTTGTGCTGGCCGTCCGGGCACGCCAGCGCGGCCTCGAACTCCTCCTGCGACATCACGTCGGTGATCTTCCCCTTGAGGGCCAGGTTCCAGCTGCCGTCAGCCGCCGGCGGTGTCTGGAGCTCCGGGATCTCAATCCGGACGATCTTTCCGACGGCCGAGCCGCCGAGGGACCCGTCCGCCCTGGTCACGCCCGGGCCGACCAGGCGCAGCGGCCAGCTGTCGGCCAGCGGCTGGCCGTTCATCAGATTGGCCACGATGTAGCTGTCGCTCCTGGCCACATTGGCGCTGGAGAACGTCCTCGAGAAATTGTCTGATGCGGTCACTATGATGGAATAGCCGGCCGCCGCCACGTCGTCGTTGAAGGACCAGTGGCTGGCGGTCTCATTGTCATCCACCGCACCCAGCAGCACATACAGGGGCACGCCCGACCAGACGTTCCCATTGATGTCCGTCCATTCCACCAGGTGGCCCGAGCCGGGACAGGCCAACCCCGCTTCGAACTCGGGCTGGGTTACGGTGTAGCCCACTTCACCCACCAGTTGCAGGTTCCACCCTGCCGGCGGCTCCGGGAGGTCCGACAGCTCGATGCGGACGATGTTGCCCACCTGCTGCCCGCCGAACACCGCGGAACCCTTCAGATAGAGCGGCCAGCAAGGCTTCCCCGACTGGGTCAGCATGGGCAGGGGCTGACCGTTCAGGGTGTTGGCCACCATGTACCCGCTGTTGCGGGCGATGGCGCTGCTGTCCAGAGTCGCCGTCCAGTTGTCTCCGGCGACGACGTTGACCTCGTATCCCTGGGCGGCCAGGTCGTCGTTGAAGTTGAAGTGGTCCGGTCCAACATCCGGGTCGTCATCGACCATGGCCACGAGCAGCCACAGCGGTACGCCGCCCCAGACATTGCCGTCTTCGTCAGTCCACTCCAGGTAGTGGCCCGAGCTCGGGCAGGCCAGGCCTTCCTCGAAGAAGGCCCGGGTGACCGACTGGTCCCTGGCGCCATCGAGTTGCAGCGTCCAGTCTGTGGGGGTCACCGTTATGGAGGCCACGGTCAGCACTGCCGCCGTGGCCGCCGCCTTGACCGCCGCCAGGTCAGCCGGGGCCGCAATTCCGGCGGCGTAGTAGTACTCCACCGTGTCGCCGTCCTCCAGCTGAAGCAGGTTCAGCCCGTCGGCTACATTGGCGTACCCATCCCGGTAGATATCGTTAACATAGGCATACCAGTACCCGGGGCTCTTGCGCAGGTAGGCCCCCACGTTGTCCAGCAGCAGTGTGCCGTTGTCGGTGTACTTCTTGTCGGTGACGCCGTAGGTGAACCCGCCCGCGGCCGCCGCCACATCGAGCGCTCCCAGCGGCGTCGTCCGGCTCACAGTGTAGGACAGGGCGGAGTTGTACGCGATGGCCTCGAAAGTGGCGCCGGGAGTCAAGACCACCGTCCCGTTGTAGAGGATGTCCATCGTCGGCGCGGTCACCGTGATGTAGTCCGTCTTGCCCTCATCATCGCTTCCGGTGCCGTTGGTCGCCGTCAGCTTGACGGTGTAGGTGCCGGCGGCGGTGTAGGTGAAAGAAGGATTCTGCGCCGTGCTGTCCGCTGTGCCGTCATTGTCGAAATCCCAGCTCCAGGATGTCGGGCTGTTGGTCGACTGGTCGGCGAACTGCACTGTCAGCGGCGCCATCCCCGATAGCTTGTCGGCGGTGAAGTCCGCCACCGGCGCCACCGGCGGCGGAGGGGGTTCCTCGATGGAGGCCACGGTCTTCACCGCCGCGGTCGCCGCCGCCTTGACCGCATCGAGGTCGTTGCCATCGGCTATCCCGCCGGCAAAGTAGAACTCCACCCTGTCCCCGTCCGCCAGCTCTATCAGGTTCAGCGCCCCGGCGGCGTTGTTGTACCCGTCCTTGTAGGCATCGTTGACGTAGGCGTACCACTTGCTGCCGCCCTTCACGTACACATAGCTTCCAACGTTGTCCAGCAGCAGCGCGCCGGACGTGCCGTAGTTCTTGTCGGTAACGTCGCAGGTGAAACCGCCCGAAGTCCCCGCCACATCCAGCGCCCCCAGCGGGGTGGTCCGGCTGATGGTGTAGGATGTGCCGGAGTTATGGGCGGTCTTGTCGAAGGTGGCGCCGGGAGTCAAGACCACCGTCCCGTTGTAGAGGACGTCCATGGTCGGCGCGGTCACCGTGATGTAGTCCGTCTTGGTTTCGTCATCGCTCCCGGCCCCATTGGTCGCCGTCAGCTTCACCGTATAGGTACCGGCGGCAGTGTAGGTGTGCGAAGGATTCTGCGCCGTGCTGTCCGCCGTACCGTCATTCTCGAAATCCCAGCTCCAGGATGTCGGGGAATTGGTTGACTGGTCGGTGAACTGCACCGTGAGCGGCGCCGTCCCCAATACCTTGTCGGCGGTGAACTGGGCCACCGGCGCCACCGGCGCCGGGTCGTCGCTGTAGATAATGAGATCGGACACCACCTGGGCGGAGAGCCCGGTGGTGGTGGGATACTTCTCGTTCCCACTTCCATAGTAGTAGTACCAGTACTGAGAGTCGGCGGCTTCATGCCAGTCCCAGTTGCCTAAAGCGTGGACTCCCCACGGGTTGACCGAGGTATCGGCAAACCAGACCAGCCGCATGCCATCGCTGTAGCCAGTGTCGGGATACTGGCCATTCTTCTCCCAGGCGATGGCCATGGGGCCTTCACTCGCCGAATATTCATATACGTTCTGGTACGCGAACGTCCTGTTCCAGCCATCGCTGGATCTCACCTTCAGTTCCTCTCCCACCGACATCCCGCCGACGAGATCGCACAGGTCCCTGATGTTAGTGCCGCGCAGGGCGCCGAAGTCCTTCAGATTGGTGTCCTCCGCCGCGTTCCACCGCAGCATCTCCTGCGCGGCCGGATCGGGATCGTCCAGGAAGACCGGCCCCTGGAGGTAGTAGTGCGTGTTCCCGTCACCCAGCACGGTCATGCCATCCCTCATCTGCTGGTAGGTCCGGCTCGTCTGGGCCAGCACCGTTGTGCCGTCAGCGGCGTACTTGATGATTGTCACGCTGGTGGTGGCGGCAGCCATGGCCGTGCCCGGCACGACCAGGGTAGGGAGCACACCAGCCAACATGGCCACAACCAGCAGAACTCCGAACCCGATCCGAATGAGTCTCTTCTTGTGCATCTTTCTCCATCCCCCTCTTAAGCGTTCTTCCTTCGCGCGGCCTGGAGAGAACGATGGCCTCTCATCCAGGCGAAAACGGAACAGACGGCATCGACAAGACACTTCAACATATGAAGGCTGGCCCGTTCGTGCCCTTTGTCCCGCGTGACCGCACAGATACTCGACAATCCGGCTGAAGAGGGCACTTCAGCAGTGGCAGTGCATCCGGGACAAAAGAAAACGCCCTGTAAGTCAAGGGCGCCTCGTCAGAACAGGCCAGCCTCCATAATCGTCTCCTGTTCGCATTGGGAGGCCCAGGCGTTTCCACACTGAACCCCCGGGGCTATTCGCCCACCGGCTGAGCGCCCAGGTTATCTGCGTTCAGGCATCTCAGCTCGGAGAAACTGTTCAACGCGGCCGCAGCCATGATAGTTGGGCTGCGGCCATTCTAGTCTCTGGTTTCTCCCCCACCCGGCTGCCTTGTTTGTTCAGCCAATGATTGTTATAATCACAGTATCACAACAGGCACAAGCCTGTCAAAAGGAACTCCATGACGCAGATCCACCTTGACGACACGTCGCAGTCTCCGCTGTTCAAGCAGATAGTGGAGCAGGTGAGACAGCAGGTAGCCACCAATCACCTGCATGCCGGCCAGCGGCTGCCCACCATCAGGCGGCTGGCGGAAGATCTGGCCATCAGCCCGGGGACCGTGGTGAAGGCCTACCGCGAGCTGGAGCAGGACGGGGTCATCCAGTCCCGCCGCGGCGGGGGCACGGCGGTAGTGGGCCGGGCCAGCGACCCGCAGCTGCTGAAGCTGCGTCAGACCCGGTTGTGGAGCATGATGAGCGACAGCATCCTGGACGCCCTCAGTCAGGGTTACAGCCTGGAGGAGATAGAAGCCGCCTTCTCTATCCACCTGGACCGGTGGCGCGAGGAGCGGGAGGTCGGCCGGCGCACCCCCCGTGGAAGGCCTGTGGCGGGCAGCAAGAGCACAGACCTGGTCATCGTCGCCAGCCACGACCTGGCGCTCAACATGCTGGTCAGCCGGCTGCGGCAGAAGAGACCCGAAATCCGGATCGGCGTCACCTATGCCGGCAGCCTGGGGGGCCTCATCGCCCTTCAGGAGGGGAGGGCTGATGTGGCGGGGATTCACCTGCTGGACGCGGAGACGGGGGAGTACAACTACCCCTATGTCAAGCACCTTCTGCCCGGCCGGGAAATGGCCATAGTGCACCTGGCGTATCGTATCCAGGGCCTCATGTTTGCCGCCGGCAACCCGAAGCGGATCAAGGGCATCAGGGACCTGGGGCGTCCCGGCATCACCCTGATCAATCGCCAGAAGGGCTCCGGAACGCGGATCCTGCTCGACCAGGAGCTGCGGCAGGCGGGCATTGCCCCGTCCGGAGTGAAGGGCTACCACCACGAGGTAGACACACACCTCGCGGTGGCGAACAGCGTCGCCGCGGGGGAAGCCGACGTGGGGCTGGGTATCGAAGCCGCGGCCCGGGCCTGCCATATCGACTTCCTGCCGCTGCACCGGGAGCGGTACGACCTGGTGATGCCGGTCGAGAGCTACCGGAACCAGATACTGGCGCCGCTGGGCCGGATTGTCGCCGGCAAGGACTTCCGCAGGGCCGTGACTGAAGCCGGGGGATACGACACCTCTCAGTCAGGCACGACGACATTCGTTGGGGGCAGCGACTGAAAGGAGGTTGTATCAGCCATAGAAGGTACGCCAGGCCGCGCAATCAGGCAACAGACCCGGGTGTGAAATCAGGCAGCTTCAAAACGAACGGAGGGAGAATCTGAAAGTGAGTATGAAGAAAGCAGTCTTTGGCATACTGGCCGTACTGATACTGGCCTCTCTGCTGATCGGCAGCATCGGCTGCAGCGAGTCGGACGACCTCAGCAAGCTGGCCACTGCCACGGGGCGGCTGAGAGTCGCCACCACCACCAGCCTCTACGACACCGGGCTCTGGACCTACCTGGAGCCCAAGTTCGAGGACAAGTACGACGTCGAGCTGGACGTGATCTCCGCCGGATCAGGCGCGGCCCTGACCTACGGAAGGAACGGCGACGTGGATGTCCTTACGGTCCACTCCAGGGCCGACGAGTTGAAGTTCATCTCCGACAACTACGGCGTGGAAAGGGTCTGGTTCGCCTACAACTACTTCCTCATTGTCGGACCGGAGGACGATCCGGCCGGGCTGAAGGGCTTGACCGCCGAAGAAGCCCTGAAGAAGCTGGCCGCCAATCCGGGCACCGGGAAGTTCGTATCCCGCGGTGACAGCTCCGGAACCCATTCCAAGGAAAAGGCCATCTGGAAGCTCGCCGGATACAGCGACTACAACGCCCTCAAGACATCGGGCGCCGCCGCGGGCTGGTACATAGACGCCGGCAAGGGCATGGGCGAGACGCTCAACATGGCCAGCGAGAAAGACGCCTATACACTGACCGACGAAGGCACGTTCCTGGCCTACAAGAGCGACCTGGACCTGGCGCCGGTGGTGGACAGCGGCAGCATCCTGCTGAACGTCTACTCGGTCATCGTCTGCACCAAGAGCAAGCAGCAGGACAATGCCCAGAAGATGGTGGAGTTCCTGACATCAGACGAGGTCCAGGACATCCTCGCCAACTACGGAAAGGCGGACTATGACAAGTCCCTGTTCAATCCGTGCGCCGGCGAGGCAGAGCCGACATCATAGTGCCGGCAGGCAGCCGGTAGGAGGCACATACTCTGGGATACCTCTGGGAATCGCTGAAGACAGCGATAGACCTCATTGTATCGCTTGATCCCGAGGTAGTGGAGATCACGTGGAGGTCGCTGAGATTGTCAGCGGCCTCCACGCTCCTGGCCACCATTGTCTGCATCCCCCTGGGCGGCCTTATCGCCTTCCGCAGCTTCCGCGGCAAACGGCTCCTGCTGAACCTGATCCAGACTCTCTACAGTTTGCCCACCGTGTGCGTCGGCCTGTTCGTCTACGCCTTCATAACCAGCGATGCCCCGCTCGGGTTTCTGGGGATCGTCTTCACACCCGCCGCCGTCGTCATCGGCCAGGCCATCCTGATCTGCCCCATCATGATCGGACTGACCATCTCCGCCCTCAGCGGCGTGGACAAGAACATAAAGGACACAACGCTGTCCCTGGGGGCCAGCCAGTCTCAGGCCATCTGGGCCATCGTGAAGGAGGCCAGGTTCGCCATGGGTGCCGCGCTTATACTGGGCTTTGGCCGGGCCATCTCCGAGGTGGGGGTGGCCATGATGCTGGGAGGCAACATCCGTGGATTCACCCGCACACTCACCACGGCCATCGCTCTGGAATACAGCAAGGGTGAATTCGAGCTCTCCCTGGCGCTCGGCATCATACTCCTGTGCGTGGCGCTGGTGATGGCCGTCACAGTGAACCTGGTGCAGCAGAAGCGCTGATGTCTTTGATAGAAGCCGTCGACCTGCATCAACAATTCGGCCCCAGGGAGGTGCTGAAGGGCGTGTCGCTCTCCGTTGAGAGGGGCCAGATACTCGCCGTCATCGGGCCGGCCGGATCCGGCAAGACAACGCTGCTGCGCCTCATCGATCAGCTCGATGTGCCGGCCTCCGGCAAGGTCCTGTTTGACGGGCGTGAAGTTGGGCCAGGCGACCGGACCAGGGTGCGCCGCCAGATCAGCATGGTCCTTCAGAAGCCCGTGGTCCTCGATGCCAGCGTCTACGACAACGTGGCCTACCCGCTCAGAGTCAGGAAGCATGACCGGAAGGCCATCCCGCAGAAGGTCAACGCCATGCTGAAGACAGTCGGGCTGGACGGCTATGAGAAGAGGAAGGCGCGCACTCTCTCCGGGGGCGAGACTCAGAAGGTGGCGCTGGCCCGCGCT
>CAYPDY010000041.1:0-10830 GCA_964409515.1 uncultured Dehalococcoidia bacterium | reverse complement strand
ACCCACAGCTGCTTCTGCTCGACGAACCCACCGCGAACCTGGACCCGGTGAGCCTGGACACAATTGAGGACCTGATCCTGCAGCTGAACCGGGACCATGGGATGGCCATGGTCATCGCCACCCACGAGATGGCCCAGGGGCAGCGGCTGGCCCACCGGATAGGCGTCATGATGGCCGGAGAGCTCATCCAGATTGGCAAGCCGGAGGAGATCTTCTATGCCCCGAGCGATATCAGGGTAGCCCGGTTCGTGGGGGTGGAGAACATCCTGACGGGCCGGATAGCCTCCAACGAGGGCGGCCTGGCCCGCATCCAGGTTGACGAACTGGGGCTGGAGGTCGTGACCGATCGCTGCCCCGGCGAGGAAGTCCGGTTGTGCATCAGGCCGGAGGAAATCGTCATCTCGCTGCAGGCGTCGCCCAGCAGCGCCCGGAACGCCTTATCCGGCGAAGTCAGACAGGTGGCCCTGTCCGGTCCGCTGGCCCGCGTCGAGATCGACTGCGGCATCAGGCTGGTTTCACTGGTTACCAGGAGGTCGGCGGAGGACCTGGGGCTCGAGGTTGGCAGGCGGGTTCACGTCTCTTTCAAGGCCTCTGCGGTCCACATCATCAGCCAAGCGGGTCCTGACCGGGCAGATGCGTCCTGTGCGGCTGTAGATTCGTCCCGGATCGGTCGAGAGCCACCCGATATCATCCCCCCCGACCCCTCCCGGTTCTTTCCATCTTGACGGGCCTCCCCGGGGCACACCTTCACCAGCTGTCGAGGACTATATCCTCCAGCCGGCGCTTCGGCACGTGGTGCACGCCTTCGGCGTCGCGCCAGTACGCGTAGTCCCCATCCGGCCTCATTTCCTCCAGGACCACCTTCTCCTTCGGCTTCCCCAGGGCGATCACCAGCAGTATCTCGAATCGCGGCGGTATCCCGAGCGACTGCCGCAGTCCCTCCCTGTTGACCGAGGCCAGCATGCAGCCGCCCAGCCCCTTCTCCACCGCGCCCAGCAGGATGGTCTGCGCCGCAATCCCGTGGTCACAGCCGAATGACCGCGTGAGATCCGTATCGCCCAGCACCACGATGTAGGCCGAAGGCCTCTCCCCCTCCACGGGGCCTCCCCAGTCCTTCAGCTGGCGGGCCCACATCAGGTGGGGAAATACCCGGGCATTCCCGCGGGGATCGCACGAGAACACGTACTTCAGAGGCTGCAGGTTCATCGCCGAAGCGCACAGGCGGGCCGTATCGATCAGCTCCCTGACCGTGTCAGCCTCAACAGGATGATCCTGGTGGAATCGCCGGTAGCTCCTGTTCTTGAGCACCAGGTCCTTCATCATCATGCCACCTCCGCAGCTGCCGGCCGGACGGCGCCCGCGGCGCCGGCACCGGTCTACGGGTAAATATATCCCCATTGGGCCCTGCCCGTCCAAGCCGGCACCGGAACCCATCCCGGGGTCCGCATGGCGGGACCGGCGTGGGCGGCCAGACAGGAACCATCGCATACGACCCGGTGGCCCATGAGCGACGGAAAGGAACGCTTTTGAGAGGGGTTTGCAAGGTTACCGTCGCGCTGTGAGACATGACTGTGATCGAGCGCCCGTAGAATCGAGGTGCCATACTCTGGTTCCGGGATGAACAGGGGGAGGAGAATGTTGGAGAGCACACCATCATCCTTGCCTCAGGGCGACGTCAGACTACGCGACGGACGGCGGCTGGCCTACGCGGAATACGGTGACCTCAAGGGCAAACCGGTTCTGTTCTTCCACGCGACCCCCGGCTCGCGCCTCTTCCACCATCCCGATGAATCAGTCGCCGCCGCCGCGGGGGCCCGCATAATCGTCATCGAGCGCCCGGGCTTCGGGCGCTCGGACTTCAAGGCCGACCGCAAGCTCCTGGAATGGCCCGACGACGTGCTCCAGCTCGCGGATGCCCTCAACCTCCCGAAGTTCGCGGTCCTGGGCTATTCGGGCGGCGGAGCATACGCCGCAGCCTGTGCCTCGAGCATCCCGGACAGACTGACCGCTATCGGGCTGGTGGGCAGCATCGCACCGATGGGGGACCCGGAGATGACCAAAGGCATGCACGGCATCGGGCACATCTTCCTGAGCCTCGACCGCCATCTCTCACCACTGGCCAAGCTCGGCACCGGGGTGATGTGCAATTTCTGGCGGGACAACCCCGAAGCCTATTTCAAGTCCCAGCTTGACGGCCTGCGGGATTCCGAGGCGGCCCGTGACCTCCTGCCCTCGATCAAGACCATGCTGGCGGCGGATATCAGAGAGGCCATCCGCTGCGGCACCGAGGGCGTCACTCTGGACCTGAAGCTCCTGTCCCAGCCCTGGGGCTTCCAGATCGATGCCATAAAGCCCGAGGTGCTCTTGTGGCACGGAGAGACCGACGCCGAGGCGCCGGCGGTCATGGGGAAGCGCCTGGCCCGTGCCATCCCGCACTGCCGCGCCGCCTTCTTCCCGGCAGAGGGCCACTGGGTCATCTACGTCCACTGGCGGGAGATTCTCACAGCCCTGCTGGCGGCCGCGGGGACCAGGACCGTCTCCGGCGCGGTTCCTGTGCAGGACCTCACCCGCACTCCTGTGTCAATATCAACGCTTTCCGACCCGTCCGCCGACTCCGGCCAGGGACTGCCGCCCTCATCCAATGCGGCCGAAGCCCCGACCGGGACCGACGCGGCAGAGGGCAAGAAGCTGACCCTGGTCGAGGTGATCGAGAGTCTCGCCGACGCCCCGCCCGAGGCCCCGGCCGACGCGCCCCTTGAAGCGGTGCCGGTCGCGGAAGCTCCCGCCCCGGTTGAGGAAGCGCCTGCGCCAGCCGATGAAGCCGCCGCACCGGGCACGGAAGCGCCGGCCTCGTCCGGCGATGCATCGGTACCGATGGCGGAGGCCCCTTTGCCCGAAGCGGAAGCAGCATCTCCGGCCGCCAAACCGCCGGCGCCGGTCCAGGAAGCAACGGAAGCAGTCACCGAGGCTTCCCCGCCGGTTGAGAAAGCACCGGCGCGCGTCGCCAGGAAGAAGGGCAAGGCTTCGCCCGCCGATGAGGCGCCCGCACCGATATCCAGGAAGAAGGCCCCGCGCAGCGGCAAAGCCGGAAGCCCGAAGGCCTCCGCCCCTGGGTCGCCCCCTTCGCCGGCAAAGAAGGACAAACCGGCGCCGGAGAAGGCAAGAGCCGCCGCGAAGTCACCACCCCGCCCGGCTTCCACCGGAGCGAAGGGCCGCGACTCCGGCGACGCAAGGGCGGCCAAGGGGAAGACCGCGGTCCCGGACAGGAAGCCGGCGAAGCGGGGAGCCGAGGCGGCCAGGGGCGCGAAAAGAGAAGCGCCATCCGCGCCGGAACACGAGGAACCGGCGCCAAAGAAGCCCGCGTCCGGACGCCGGTCCGCCAGGGAAGCCGTTCACGTATAGGCCGAGGGGCGGGGCCGGGTGCCATGGCCAACCTTGCCAGGCTTATTGACAGGCTCGGGGTCTCATCATATAGTGGTGACACAATGATCCATCCCATCCGCCACGGCGAATCGTTGGACTTTGTTCCCCTCAACGGTCACCATCGTTGAACAGAGACGCACCGACACGGCTTCCGGTTCTCACTCACAGTCAGGCCTTCAGCGACAACACAAGGAGGGACGGGAAACATGGAAATCGACATCAGGGGTAAGAAACTGCAACTCTCCGAGGCTGTGGAGGCTTATGTCAGCAAGAAGATGGGCAAGCTGGGCCACCTGCTGCCGTCCATCGTCGAGACCAAGGTGGAGATATCGAAGGAGAAAGCCAAGTCCCCGACCAACCGGTATGTTGTCCAGGTAACGGTCAAGAGCAATGGCACGCTGATCAGGGCGGAGGAGCGGGAGACGGACGTCTACGCCGCCGTCGACGCGGCCGACGACGTGATCCGCAAGCAGATTGAGCGTTTCAAGGGCAAGTACTACCTCAAGGACAGGAGGGCCGCCAGGCAGAGAAAGGCCCTGGAAGCCCCCGAAGCGGGCGAGGAAGCACAGGCGAAAGAGGAGAGGATCCCCGATATCGTGGTCAAGGCCAAGAGGTTCCCGGTCAAGCTCATGACCGTGGAGGAAGCCTCCGTGCAGATGGAGCTGCTGGGCCACGACTTCTTCATCTTCCTGAACGCCGACAACAACTCCTTCAACGTCCTCTACCGGCGAAAAGACGGAGACTACGGGCTGATCCTGCCGGAGGTCGCCTAAAGGACCGCGCCCCGTCGCGGGGCGCCGCGGTCAGCCGTAGCTCCACACCCCACCAGCGTTCCCGGTGACTGGCGCCGCGGGGCCACTCGCACACCGGTCCGGCAGGATGCCGCCCGCTGCCGTGGATAGCGCCCCCTGATATGGTACCTCTACGATCTATTCCTACTTGACATGACCCGGCCCTTGCTGTATCCTCGATAGTGCAGAGGGGGACGGGCTGCACCGGAGGCACAGGCCAGAGTTGTCACTGCATTGCAGCCTGTAAGCAGCAGCACCAAGGCCGGCACGGATCCAGAGCATCGGAGGCGCAACACTGCGTCGTCCTGACGGCTGCACGCCGGCATTCCGGCGGCGGTCGTGCTCTGGATCCCCTGCCGGCGAGGGAGGGGGTGATAACCGGGCGAGAGAGTCATTCAGGCGGCAGCATCGGGCGACCACTCAACTATTTAAAAAGGGAGATGGCAGATTATGGTAGCAGTACTCGAACCCAGACGGCTGTTGGCCGTCATACTCGCCCTGGCAGTGCTGGCCGGCGGCCTGGTGGCCCTCCGGCCGCAGACCGCCAGGGCAGCGAAAACAGCATCGGCACCCGGCGCATCCCGGGTGAGCGTGAGAGCGGCGCTGGCCGGGGCCGGTTCCGCCGACATCGCCCTGGTGGACCAGGTAACGCCCAGGCCCTCCACCGAAGGCAAGAGGATGCTCTGCGTTGACGGTGACTTCTACGGCAAGGCCGGAAACGACGTCGTGGAGAACGTCAGAGAGAAGGCCCGCGGCGGGACCCCGGTGGTATTCATCGGCGGCGACATCGATGGCCTGAGCCTGAGCCTGGGCGGCCCCTCTGAAGGCGCCGCCAACGCCGCGGCGGAACCGGCGACAGAGGTCGGGGCGCTGAAGCTGACGCCGGGAGCCGGCGGTCAGCCGGTTTTCAACGGATTCCGGGCAGCGGGCGGCAGCGCGGACGTTCGCTCCGCCATGGCCGGCCTGCGCCAGTGGCTGAAGGAAGTCGACCAGCCGAAGGCGGTCCAGGCCGATGCCAACTGGTACCGCAGAGCATGGCTTCGCATCTACAGCGGGGACAGCTTCGACCCGTACGGCAAGATGTGCATCGACCGCTACTACTACAGGCTGAGCAACGATGGGAACCCGGCGTACGACTACATCAGCGTGGAGATAAGGTACGAGCAGATGAGCGGCCAGGCGGCCTATGGAGAGAACTGGAAGAACGAGTGGGCGTACCAGTACTGTAACGTAAAGACCTATCAGCCCAACAACACGCTCCTGCGGTACGGCCCCACCAGCACCGTCGGCCAGGTGAGCACGTCCTATTCACTGGGCGTGACCGGAAGCGAGAAAGGCGTCGGCGTGGGTGCCACGTATTCGCAGGGCTATTCGCAACCCGACGTAACCTGCGCCAATTCCAGCGACCTCGGCGGCGGCTACACCAGGCACAAGTGGAGCATCGGCAAGAACTCGATCACAGCCACGAGCACCTTTGTGGCCGACAGCTCCGGATTCACCTACCGGCACGCAGCCGGCGAGGGCCTGGCCTCGCACTACGAGAAGTTCCAGAGCCAGTGGAAGCAGTACCACTGGTACGGCGACAGCTGGCACTGGGCTTCGTGGACTCGCCATGTCTCCAACATCTAGCCATGTGCAGCATGCGGCTGTGCCCAAATGGGCCCCCTCCCCTGACCGGGAGGGGGCCTCTCCGGGGGACCCGTCAGGAATTGTTGAAGGAGGAGAATCATGCCACAGAACGCGAAGGCGAAGATTCGCAGCGGACTGTCCGTCTGCGTCATAGTGATCATGGCTACCCTGGTATCCCTGACCTCCGGCGCCTGCGGCTCCAACGACGGCCAGGCTCCCGCGGCGGCTGAAGGACCGCCCCGGACCCTCCGGGAAGTGCTCTCCCGGGAACAGCCGGTGACGGTGGCGCTGCTGGACAGCGAGACGCCCTTCCCCCCCACCACCGGCAAGACCGCCCTGTTCGTAGATGGAGACTTCTACGCGCAGGCGGAGGCCGCGGTGAAAAGCTACGTCCGGGAACAGGTCGAGGCCGGCGTCCCCGTGGCGCTCTTCGGAGACCAGGCCGGGTTTGAGGCGCTCCGGATCAGCATTGGGGCCGCCGCGGACCTGCCCGCCGAGCCGGGACTGGGAGGCGGGGACGATCCCGACGGGGCATCGGGGTCCGGCAATCCGGCGGCGGGCGCCAGAGGCCTGAAGATCTACCCGGGCCGCCATCCTGATGAGCTGCCCGAATCGGCCGCCATCGAGATTGCCGCCTCGCCGGACGGCCTGGCCCCTCTGATCCAGCCCATGATCAGGTGGGCGGAGGACTGCGCGGAGCAGCCCGGATGAACGGCAACGGGAGGTAACGGCATGGTGAAACGCATTGCGGCAGCCCTCTTCCAGGCAGCCATACTGGTCATGTCGCTGGTCTGCGGACCGGCCTGCGGCACCGGGAGCGGTCTCACCCCGGAGACCGGCGCCGGAGCGTTGATAATGGAGAACGTGCCCCGCCAGTCCGCCGCCGGGGGCTGCGTCTTCCTCGACACGGCCGCCATGAGGGAGCATTTTCAGGGCCTCTACGCCAGCTACCGGGATTCCTTTCAGCTGCTGGGCAACTATGGCGTCGCCTTTGATGATGTCGACCGGCTGGTCAGCGCCGGCCTGTCCCTGTTTCTCCTGGAAGGCCGGTTTGACCTGGACAGGATCAGGGAGGAACTGAGTATCAGGGAGTACGTCCGGACCGGTTACCTGGGCGTCGAGGTCTGGGAGAACCATGCGGTTGACTACAGGGACTGGGTCGCGTTCGTGGACGGGATGGTGGTGGCCGGCTGCCGGGACAGCGTCATCGACTGCCTGGAGGTCATGGTCGAAGACGGGGACTCGCTCCGCGTCCACCCGGACGCCGGCGGGGTCATGGAAAGGCTGCCGGCCGGCCTGGACATGTCGGTCGCCGCCATGGACCTCGACAACCCCCTTATGGCGCAAGGGGAGTCCCTGCAGAGAATCGACGACGGCACCCTGAGGATGACGGTGGTGCACAAGTACGTCGACGAGGCGACGGCAGAGGACGGCGCCGGGGAGATCGCCCGGGACATGCAGGACCTCCTGTCGCAGGCGCTGCGGGGGGTACGGGTGCAGCAGGAAGACCAGTTTGTGACGCTCACGGCCGATGTGGCGCCGGATGCCATATCCGTCTGCATGACCAGCGAATGAGGCACCACAATCTAATGACAGGCAGGCTGCGACTGATGCTGGCACTGCTGGCCGCGCTGCTGGCGGGAGGCACGCTGGGGTACCTCCTGACCGGCGCCGCCCGAGGCGGCGGTGTGCAGAGCGGAGACGAGGGGCTCTACGATGCCTACTTCGACCGGGGGTACCACCAGGGGTGGCAGGAAGGCTATGACCGGGGATACGGAGATGGCCGCGAGGATTCACCATCCTCCCCAGACCACGCCCTGACCTTCGATGAAGCCCGGGCGGCGTCGGACCGGGTCGCCGTATTCGGAGCCGCCGCCGTCGCCGGGAGCTACCGCCCTTCAGGGCTGTACGAGGCCGACGCCTACGACTGCAATGACATGGCGGAGGAGCTGTGGACCGCCTTCACGGAGGCGGGGGCCGGGACCGCGTCCTGGCTGGTGGTGGGCAACACCAAGGTGGACAACGAGGGCTTCGCCGACAGCGATCACTGCTGGGTGGTGGTGTTCTGCGTGGACGAAGCCACGGGGGAGGAGATCACCCTGGCCGTCGACCCCCAGCTGTCGCTGGTCGGGGCGATCGAGGCCGCAAACGTTGCGGCCTCCGCCGGTCTCACCGGCGGGGTCAGCGCCCAGTACGCCGAAGGCTTCTTCTACGGCAACCCCGCCAGTTTGAGGGAGGACCTGGGGGCACGCTGGTAGCCGCCCGGCTTCAGGCCAGCCGGTTTCCCCGTATGCCGATCACCACCTCGTCCAGCGGTATCTTCCGGCCGCTGCCCAGAATGGCCTCCTGCGCCATGTGGGTCAGGCCCGAGCAGCAGGGCACCTCCATCCGCACCACCGTGATGCTCTGCAAGCCGGACCGGCGCACGATCTCGGTCAGTTTGGCCAGGTGGGCCTGAAAGTCATCCAGCTTCGGGCAGGCCACCATGACCGCATGGTCCGTCAGGAAATCGTGGTGAAAGCGGGGATAGGCGAAAGGCACGCAGTCGGCCGTCAGCACCACGTCGGCCCCCTGCAGGAAGGGCGCCCCGGGAGGTATCAGGGTGAGCTGCACCGGCCAGTGAGACAGCTTCGACGACCGGTCCGTTGCCGCCCCGCAGCACTCGTCGGTCCCGGCCGCGTGATGCCCGTGCGCTGCCATGCCGGCGCACTCACCCGTCTCCTGCCTGTCCAGCCGGGTCACACTCGATGACGGGCAGCCGCAGGGCAGGGTCTCGTCATGTGTATGCGGGCCGGCGTGATGAACCGCCGCCGGCTCTTCGAACTCCTCGGCCTCCCGCTCCTCAATGGTGATGGCCCCCTCCGGACAATCCCCCAAACAGGCGCCCAGGCCATCGCAGTACCGGTCGCCGACCAGCCTCGCCTTTCCGTCCACTATCCGCAGGGCCCCTTCGGCGCAGGCCGGCACACACACGCCGCACCCGGTGCACCGGTCCTCATCGATCTTGACGACCTTCCGCATCACTCTCGTTCTCGCCGCCATCGTCTTCCTCCCTCAGTCCGCGCCCTTCAGCTGCCGCCACCGCTCCTCCCCCAGGCACTCGCGCGCCGCGGCGCACCAGTCAACACAGGAGGGCAGCCTCTCGCTGTAGACCATCTCTCCACACTGGCCGCACTTCACCTTCACCTCGCTGGTGAATATCTCCACCTCCGCACCGCACTTCGGGCAGCTCTGGAGCTGGATCCGAACCGCTCTTTCCATGCCGGGGCACCTGCTCATCATCGCCGCCACCTCCTGTCAGAGACCATACCCGCCCGGGGGGCCTGGAATATCATGATAGACCGCGGCCGGCGCGGGCACCATGACGCAGGTCATAGAAGCCCGCGCGGCGGCTCAGTCCGGCGGGGCTTCGCCGAGGGCCCTGAGCCGGGCATCATCGAGGATGTCGGTCCGGCCCCGGTGAGAGCGGATGATCCCGGCGCTCTTCATGCGGCTCATGACCCTGATGGTGGTCTCGATGGTGGTCCCGGACATGTCGGCTATCTCCTGCCGCGTGAAAGGCAGGCCGGGCCCCAGCTTTGACGAGAGCATCAGCAGGGTCCGGGCCACCCGCTGCTCCGCCCGTTCCCCCGCCAGGGCGTTGAGCCGGCTCTGGGCCTCTCTCAGCCGCCCGCCCAGCATGTTGATGATCCTCAGGGACACCTCCGGAAGCCCGGCCAGGAAGGACAGGAACTGGTCCCTCCCTATCCCCAGCAGCTCCGTATCGGAGACCGCCTGGGCCGAGGCCGGGTAGGGCCGGTCTTCGAAGACGGCCACCTCGCCGAACACCTCGCCCGGGCCGAAGAAGGCCACGACGAACTCCTTCCCCGACGAGGAATGCTTGAGGACCTTGACCCGCCCCGAAGCCACCACGTAGAAGTGGGACGGGGGGTCGCCTTCCCAGAACACGTACTCCCCCTCCTTGAACGAACGGCCCGCCACCAGCCTGGAGAGGGCTTCGAGGTCACCCTCCTTCAAGCCGGAGAAGATGAGAGAGCGCTTGAGTATTGCGGCCCGGTCCATTATTCCTGCGGCTCAACGTGGATAATGACGTTAATGAGGTCCGGGAACTGGCCGTGGAGGAAGTCCTCGATGCTGGTGGTCAGATCGTGCGCCTCGGCAATGCCCAGGTTGGGGGAGACGGTGCAGTGGAAGGTCAGGCCCAGCCGGTTCCGGTTGTCTCTCGTGATGCTGACGCTGTGGCAGTCGAGGACGGCAGGATACCCCGTCCGCAGCCGCTCTATGGCTTCCTGAATCGCCGGAGACAGCGACTCGGCCACCGGCTCGCTCACGGCCCGGTCGCTGCTGGGCTCGATGTGCACCGCGACGTCCTGGATGGCCGGTATCTCGCGCAGCAGCGACTGCTCCATGGCGCTGACGCGCTCGTGGGCGTGATCGACGCTCAGGTTACCCGGGACCTCGGCGTGCATCTCCAGGGTCTGGCGGCCGTTGACGTCACGCAGAACCAGGTTGTGCACGTCCACCCCATGGGCCGCCGCGATGCCGCGTATGGTCTCCGCGGGCCCGGCAGCGTTGGGAGCACAGGGCTCCAGGTGCACCATCACGTCCGACTTGGGCACCAGCCGTTGCACCTCGTTCTCGACCTCGGCGGCAATGGCATGCGCCCTCTCCACGCTGGTGTCAGCCTTGACCGACAGCACCAGGTCCACGAAGGTCGCCGGCCCGCTCTGCCGGACACGCACCTGCTTCACCTCCGAGACACCAGGCAGCCTCCCCACGGCCTGCCGCATGGAGTCGTCCATGCCATCGGGAGCGCGGTCCATCAGCACCGCAACGGTGCGCTGTCCCAGCCTGATGCTCACGTAGATGACGATGGCCGACACGCCCAGGGCGGCGATGGCGTCGGCGCGCAGAAGCCATTCCGATGCCACCGGATGCGAGGCCTCAAGCCGGTCCCCCAGCCAGATCCCGCCCAGACCCAGGATGA
>CAYPDY010000040.1:0-18601 GCA_964409515.1 uncultured Dehalococcoidia bacterium | reverse complement strand
GGGGAGGAGGTCTGCCGGCGGCTTTACGGGGCCTCGCGCCACGCATTGCTGGTCAAGTTCCGCAAGGAGAAGGGATACGCCCGCGGCCGCTCCATCCAGTTTCAGGAGTTGAAGGAGTTCACCTACTGGCTGTTCAAGTACCGGGTGGAGCACTCCGAGAAGGCCAGGGTGGCCAGCGACACCCGCAAGGCCCTGGCCTGGCTGCAGCGCCAGTGGATGGCCAGCACCAGGCACAGGCGGATCCAGACGGCGGAGATGCAGCTCCTCCTGAGCCGCACGGCCCAGCCCTAGCCGCCGGTTGGCGGCGACCCCCTCCGCTGCTGGATAGCGATGGGCTTACTCCACTCGCTTGAGCTGGGCCAGGCTCAGCAGCAGTTTCTTGATGCCGACCCCGTCGAAGACGACCACCACCTCCTGGTCATCGCGCGCCGGCGTGCAGCTCACCACCACACCTTTGCCGAACTTGGCGTGTTCAACGTGGTCGCCCGCTGACAGGTCGACGCCGCTCACCTTGGGCCTGGGCGCCGGCTTCGGCTCCTCCCCGAACAGGCCCGTGGTCTGGACCAGCTTCGCCGGGATGTTTTTCAGGAACCGGGAGGGCGGATTGGCATTGGTGCCGCCCATCAGGCTGCGGCGCAGGGCCCGCACCAGGTAGAGCCGCTTCTTGGCCCGCGTCATGCCCACGTAGCACAGGCGGCGCTCCTCCTCCATCTGCGCTGGATCGTCGAAGGACCGGACGTGCGGCAGCACCCCCTCCTCCATCCCCACGATGAACACGACCGGGTACTCCAGCCCCTTGGCCTGATGCAGCGTGATAAGGGTCACCAGGTCCTTCTTCTCATCCAGCTCGTCAGTGTCGGAGAACAGGCTGACCCCTTCCAGGAACAACGTCAGCCCCTCGGGGGGCTTCACGCCATGGTACTGAGGCTGAGACGCTATGCCGCGCAGCTCCAGGATGTTGTCCCAGCGGTCATCGCCGTCCGGCTGCTCCAGCGTGTATTCCTTGTAGCCCGAGGCCTGCAGAACGGCATCCAGCAGTTCGACCACATCGGCCTCCCGGCTCTTCCGCGCCATCTCCTCTACCATGCCGTAGAAGCTGATGAGCGCCTGCGTTGACCGCGCGCCCAGGGGAGAGGCGGACCGGTCCTCGGCCAGCCTCTGCAGGCCGGTGTACAGCGGCAGGCCCAGCCCCCTGGTCCACTGCTGCAGCTCATCCACGGTCTTCTGCCCGATGCCCCGCGGCGGCACGTTGAGGATGCGCGCCAGGCTGACGGAGTCCCAGGGGTTGTAGATGAGCTTCAGGTAGGCGATGACGTCCTTGATCTCGCGCCGGGAGTAGAAGCGGACAGACCCGATCACCTGGTATGGCATACCGTAACGGACGAAGGCTTCCTCCACCGCGCGCGACTGGGCGTTGGTGCGGTACATGACGGCGCAGTCCATGTGCCTGGCCTCGTTCCGGCGCAGCAGGTTGTCCACCTCGCTCACCACGAACTGCGCCTCCTCGGACTCGCTGAAGGTCTCCACCACCCGCAGCGGCTGGCCCTCCTCGTTGTCCGTCCACAGGGCGTTCTCCTTGCGCTCGCGGTTCACCGACACCACCCGGTGGGCCGCCTCCAGGATGGTCTTCGTGGAGCGGTAGTTCTGCTCCAGGTAGACGACCCTGGCCTCAGGGTAGTCGCGCTCGAAGTTGAGGATGTTGCGCAGGTCGGCGTTGCGCCACGAGTATATGGACTGGTCGGGATCGCCGACGACGCAGATGTTGCGGTGCTTCGCCGCCATCTGGCGGGCCAGGGCGTACTGGGTGACGTTGGTGTCCTGGAACTCGTCGATGAGCAGGTGGAGATAGCGCGACTGGTACTTCGCCAGGACGTCCGGGTGGTTCTCGAACAGCTGGCAGCACTTCATCAGGAGGTCATCGAAATCCAGCGCCTGGCTCTGCGCCAGGAGGGTCTCGTACTGCCGGTAGACGCGGGACACCACCTCCTCGAAGTAGCTGCGCGCGCGCTGCGCGAAGTCTTCGGCCGTGACCAGCTGGCTCTTGGCACTGCTGATGGCACTTTGAAACGTCCGCGGCGGGTAGCGCTTCGGGTCTATGGCCAGGTCCTGAAGGCTGCGCTTGATGAGGCTGATCTGGTCCTCGTCGTCGTAGATGGCGTATCTCGAGCTCAGGCCCATGGCCTCTCCGTCCCGGCGGAGGATGGCGGCACAGGCGGCGTGAAAGGTGCCGACCGACAGGTGCTCGATGGAGCCTGCCAGCAGCAGCTGGAGCCGCTCCCTCATCTCCCGGGCCGCTTTGTTGGTGAACGTCACCGCCATGATGCGCCGCGGATTGACGCCCACCGCCCTGACCAGGTACGCGATGCGCTGGGTGATGACCCGCGTCTTGCCGCTGCCGGGCCCGGCCAGGATGAGCAGCGGCCCTTCGATGGTTTCAGCGGCCTCGCGCTGGGCCGGATTCAGACCTTCCAGGATATCCATAGACGGCAGCGGCCTAGCTCACCTGGATCATCCTGTCGACGGCCTTCCTGGCCCTGACGCGCACGTCCTCGGGCACCCTGACCTCCGGCGCCAGGTCCTGCAGCGACCAGAGAACGTTCTCCAGGCGGATCATCTTCATGTTGGGACATACCGCCTGCTCAGTGACGGGAATGAACATCTTGGCCGGGTTCTCTTTCCTCAGCCGGTAGATGATGCCCATTTCGGTCCCCACCACGATCTGCGTCGCGCTGGTGCTCCGGCAGTGCCGGATCATGCCGCCCGTGCTGAGGACGAAATCGGCCATCGCGCTCACCTCGGAGCGGCACTCCGGGTGCACCATGACCTCGGCCTGAGGATAGGCCTTCCGCGCTCTCTCGATATCCGCCGCCTGGATGCGGGCATGCGTGGGGCAGTATCCCGGCCACAGTATCATCGGCTTGCCCGTCCTGGTGGATACGTAATGGCCCAGGTACTGGTCGGGCACGAAGATGATCTCCTTCGCCTCCAGCTTCTGAGCCAGCTGCACCGCGTTGGCGGACGTGCAGCAGATGTCCGACTCCGCCTTCACCTCTGCCGTCGTGTTGACATAACACATCACCAGCGCGCCCGGGTGCTGCCCTTTCAATTCGCGCAGGCCCTCGGCCGTAATCATGTTCGCCATGGGACAGCCCGCCTCCAGCACCGGCAGCAGCACCTTCTTGTCAGGACAGAGGATGGAAGCCGTCTCCGCCATGAAGTGCACCCCGCAGAAGACGATCACGTCCGCGCTGGTTCGGGCCGCGTTCTGGGAGAGCTCCAGGGAATCACCCACGAAGTCCGCGATATCCTGGACCTCCCCCAGCTGGTAGTTGTGCACCAGGATGATGGCGTTCCTCTGCTTCTTGAGGCTCAGGATCCGGTCATTCAACTCTTGGCGGCTGTCCTTCATCGGTCACTATCCTCCAGCTTCCGGAGTAGACGTTCATTCTGTTGCCCCTCACCATCCCCACCATGGTCACCCCCATTTCCCTGGCCATACGCACTGCCACGCCGGTGGGCGACGCCACGGAGATGATCACCGGGAAGCCCGCCCTGGCTGCCTTGAGAAGCATCTCCGACGAGATGCGGCCGCTGAACATCAGCCCGTGGTTCCCGACCGGCACGTCCGTGAGCATGCACCTTCCGATGATCTTGTCTATGGCATTGTGCCGCCCGATGTCATCGGCGAACATCACTATCCTTCGGGCGTCGCACAAAGCAGCGCTGTGGACGCCGTGGGTCACTTTGTGCAGCTCCGAGCCGTGCTGAAACTCCCGGACAAGGGCCTCTATGTCGCCGGCCGCCATCGTGAACCGCGAGCCGGGGCTGATGCCCTCCTGCGCGTCGGCCAGGCTGTAGAACGATGCCCCCTTCCCGCAGCCGGAGGTGATGAGGCGCTTGCTCAGGACATCCGGATCAGCCCCTCTGCCATCCATCGTCTCTACCCACACTATGCCCTTCCGGTCGTCCACTATCACCTTCTTGATCTCTTCCCGGCCCTTCAAGAACCCCTCGGAGAAGAGGAAGCCCGCCGCCAGGTCCTTCAGGTCGAGGGGCAGGCACAGCATGGTGACGAGCTCCTGGTTGTCGAGGAGTATCGTCAGCGGCGCCTCCCTGACCACGGCGTCCTCCACGTCACTGCCCACGCCTCCGACGATCCGCACCAGGCGGATCTTCTCGGCGCCGTGCGCCAGCGCAGGCTTCATCGTCTCCCGGACATCCATGTCAGCCATTACTTCACTTCGATGGTGTCGCCCGGCTTCACCACGCCACCCCGGATGACCCTGGCAAAGACACCCTCCAGAGGCATGACGCAGGTCCCGACCTGCTGGAAGATGGCGCATCTGGTATGGCACTCCTTGCCGATCTGGGTGACCTCCAGGAGCACTTCGTCTCCCACCCGCAGCCGGGTACCGACGGGGAGCGCCGGCAGGTCTATGCCCGTCGTGGTCAGGTTCTCGGCGAAATCACCGGGCCCCACCTTGAGCCCCATCTGCCTCATCTTGTCGATGCTCTCCTGCGCCAGCAGGCTGATCTGCCGGTGAGTGGCGCAGTCGGCGTGGGCATCGTCCACCAGCCCAAACTCCTCCCGGAGCAGGCCGGATGCCACCGCCTGCTTCCTGGTCCCCTTGTCTTTGCTCCAGCAGACAGCCAGTACTGTCCCTGTCATTTCGCCGACTTCAGGTACTTCTCCGGGTCCTGCAGGAAGGCCCTCTTGCACCCCGGAGCGCAGAAGTAGTAGGTCTTCCCCTTGTATTCGGCGGTGGCCGGAGCTTTCTTCTCATCCACATCCATGTTGCACACTGGATCCTTGGCCATCTCCATCACCTCCCTCACAACGACGCACGGCACGGCGGACACGAAGGCGGCAATCCCATTATACAAGAAAGCCCTGTCGCACCGGCGTCAATGCGGCTCCGACAGGCGGCACACCGGGCTGCTCTCGCACTCCTCGCATTCCAGCTGCAGCGTCGAATGCCCGATGCCGAACCGCTGGTCCAGCACCTGATTCACCTCTTCGACAATGTGCCCGCTTTCGCTGACCATGCGGTCCTCGATCAGCAGGTGACAGCTCAGGGCATGAAGGCCGGAGGTGATGGTCCACACATGGACGTCGTGCACGTCCCTCACCCCTTCGACCTCTTTGAGGGCACTGCTGATCTGGGCCAGGTCAAGGTGTTTGGGGACCGCCTCCAGCAGGATATCGCCCGATTCCATTACCAGCCTGACGGCCCCCCTCAGGATCAGCAGCCCGATGAACACGCTGATGAGAGGGTCGACCACGGTCCAGCCGGTGATCAGTATGATGACACCGGCCAGGATCACGCCCAGCGACGAAATGGTGTCGCCCCACATGTGGAGGAAAGCACCCTTTATGTTCAGGTTGTCACGGCTGGCGGACCGGAGGATAAGGATACCGGCCAGGTTCGCGCCGAATCCGATGGCGGCCACTATCAGCATCAGGCCGCCTTTGACCTCGGGCGGCTCCACGAAGCGCTGGTAAGCCCTGTAGAATATCAGGCCGCATATCAGGAGCAGGACAGCGCCGTTGGCCAGGGCCGCCAGAACCTCCGCCCGGTGAAAACCGTAGGTCCGGGTCTGGCTGGCCGGCTTCCTGGCCAGTGAGAGGGCCGCGACAGCCAGCCCCAGGGCCAACGTGTCGGTGAACATGTGGCCGGCGTCCCCCAGCAGG
This sequence comes from uncultured Dehalococcoidia bacterium, assembly GCA_964409515.1. Classification (GTDB taxonomy): domain Bacteria; phylum Chloroflexota; class Dehalococcoidia; order UBA2247; family RBG-13-53-26; genus JAFGCL01. Next base: position 12,909 of record CAYPDY010000040.1, on the reverse strand, counting down.
GCCAGGCTGTTGGCCAGCAGCCCGCCCGCCAGCTCGACCACCGTCATCAGGCCGGTGATGGCCAGAACCAACAGGAGCCGCCGCCGGTTGGCGTCGGCCGTGGAGTGGTGGCTATGTGAGTGGCCGGTCATGGGGGATCATCCCTTCCAGAGGGGCGATACCGCCCGCAGCCTGCCGACAATCCGCGGGAAGGCTTCCAGGACGCGATCGATCTCCGCGTCGGTGTTCTCCCGGCCCAGGCTGAAGCGCACCGAGCCGCGCGCCAGCCCCACCGGCACGCCCATGGCCGTCAATACGTGTGATGGCTCCATGGTCTCCGAGCTGCAGGCCGATCCGGTCGAAACCGCGATCCCCTCCAGGTCCAGGCTGACCGCCAGGGACTCACCCTCCACGGAAGCCACACTGACGTTGACATTGCCCGGGAGCCGTCTGGTGGGATGGCCGTTGAGCCGGATCTGCGGAATGCGTTCGATGAAGCCCTCGACCAGCCGGTCCCGCAGTTTGATGAGGTGCCCCGCCTCCACTCCCATTTCGGCCTGGGCGATTTCGGCCGCCTGGCCCAGGCCGACGATGCCCGGTACGTTCTCGGTGCTCGACCGCAGGCCCCGCTCCTGGCCGCCCCCGTGCATGAGGGCGGCGATGTGGGTACCCTTTCGGACGTACAGCGCGCCCACGCCCTTGGGCCCGTGGAGTTTGTGCCCGGATATGGCCAGCAGGTCGACACCCAGCTCATCCACCCTCACCGGAATGTGCCCCGCCGTCTGCACCGCATCGGTATGGAAGAGGATGCCCCGCTCCCTGGCCATCCGGCCGATCTCAGCAATGGGCTGGATAGTGCCCACCTCGTTGTTGGCATGCATCACCGAAATGAGGACCGTCTGGGGAGTCACCGCCTTCTCGATGTCCCGGGGATCGACCATCCCGTACTGATCCACGGCCACGTGCGTCACGCTGAAGCCCAACCCCTCCAGGTACCGGCATGACTCCTCAACGGCGTGATGCTCGATGCGGGTGGTTACGACGTGCCGGCCCCGCTGAGCGTTGGCCGCGGCCGCTCCCTTGACGGCCAGATTGTCCGCCTCGGTCCCGCCGCTGGTAAAGATGACCTCGTCGCTGGCAGCGCCGATCAGGCTGGCGACCCTCTCCCTGGCCTCCCCCACAGCCGTCCGCGTCTCCAGGCCCAGAGAGTGGATGCTCGAGGGATTCCCGAAGCTGTCGCTGAAGTACGGCAGCATGGCCGCCACCACCCGGGGGTCGACCGGGGTCGTGGCCGCGTGGTCCAGGTAGATCCTCTTCATTCTTCAGCCCCCGGTTTCCACCAGCCGGACTTCGCCCCACACCCCGATCCGGTCGTCCTTGATGATCACGGCCCCCTTGATGCCATCCACGCTCCTGGCGAAATCAATGCCCCTCTGGATGTCCTCCGCCGACTGTATGAGGTTGCCCACCGCCGTGGCCGCGGCGTCGGCCAGCGAGGCTGATGCCGAAAGCAGGATGGCCGCGTCGCACCGTCCGAAGCTCTTCGAATGCCCCACGTTGCCCGCCGAAGTGCAGATGCCCAGCGGCGTCTCTCTCGGGTCGATCCGCAGGGCCACCCGGCCGCTGAAGGGCGACGAGTCGCCAGCGAAGATGCCTATCGACCTGGTCTTCCGCGTCTTCAGGAATATGTCCCCGCCGTTCTCCACGATGACCTCGCGGCTGAAGGGAAGCAGCTCCTTCCCCACATGCTCCGCGATGGCGCCGGCCACCGCCGCCATCGGACCCACACCGGCCTTATCCGCCGCCTCGGCCATGGCCCTGACGATGAACGGCGCATCCTGGCCCACGGGCAACGGCGCCAGGGCAGTCAGGAACTCGGGGTGCCGCCCTATGTACTCCTCCAGCGCCGCCCGGTGCTTGAGCAGCACCTTGAGCACCTTTCGGCTCAGGTTGCGCGTGGCCCGCACGTATAGATCCGACTCCTTCACCGTGACAGTGAAAGAGATCAGGTCTTTGTCCCGGCTCCAGTCGCGGTAGAATCTCGGCTCATAACCGGGCATGGCTCAAATACGCATTTCCATGGCCCGCGGGGGACAGGCCCTGATGCACATGCCGCAGACCATGCACTTCTTGTCCAGGAACTTGATCTTCCGGCTGGCGGGCTCCACCACGAAGGCGCCGCTGGGGCAGACGGTGACACAGGCCCCGCAGTGAGTGCAGCGAGCGTCGTTCCGGTTAACATCACGGCTGAGCGGCTGTATGCTGACGCCGAGGTCGGCCAGATACCGCACCCCCTTCTCGTAGTTGTCCCGGTCCCCGGAGAGCTCCAGCACCAGGAGCCCTTCCTCGTTGGGCGACACCGACGCCTTCAGGATGTTCAGCATCAGACCGTAGTCCTTCACCAGGCGGTACACTATCGGCTGGTCCACGCACGATCGCGGGAAGTGCAGCACTACTCTCTTCGATACGGCCATCTTTGGTCCCCTTCTCTACGCACGTTCGTCCAACGGTTTGAAGGTGATGCCGGCCTCCACCCCCGGCAGCGGGGCCACCGGCTCCGTGAGCAGGAAGTGCCCCCTGGCTATCCAGTCTTTCAGGGTCTGGGCGATCTCCACGGCCTTGGAGTAGCTGGACAGCGAAGCCGTGGGCACCTCCTTGCCCTTCACCTGTATCTTGCCGCTCTTGAGCTGACCGTAGCTCACCTCGCCCAGCACGTCGGGCTTCCGCTGGGGGTAGGCATCGGAGTAGTCGATCACCGGGGCCAGAATGTCCTCGTCCCTGACCGCCGCATAGCGCAGGTTCTCTTCGGACAGTATGGGGATGGGCACGCCGATCCCCACCGCCATGGTGCACCCGTACCCCAGGAAGCTCACCCCGCGCAGCCACTCCGGTTTCATCTGCTTCAGGTCCCCGATGACCGCCAGCGTGCCAGCGCCGCGCTTCGGCACGCCGTTGTCCGTCCTGAGCGCACCCGGACTGTGCTGCGTGCCCTGCCAGGCGACATACCCGATGCCGCCTCCCAGGAATATTCTGGTCCCGATGCCTATGGTCTTGTAGTAGGGATCGTTCAGCAGCGGCGAAAGCTGCCCCGCCGAACAGAAATTGGCGTTTCCCAGGTTCGGCTTGAGCACCCCCATGTAGGTATAGATCGTCTTATCGGACAGGTTCACCGCTACGTTGTAGTTCTGGTAGGCGTTCCTCATGTCGAAAAGCACGGCCTCGTTGATGTTCTTCAGGTTGATGGTGGTCTCAATCTTCTTGCGCGGATAGCAGTCGGTCCCGTAGGCCGTGGCCACCAGCCTCACGTCCTTGCCCGCCACCAGCTCCTCGATCACGTGGCCCCCGCCGTAGAGGAACTCACCGGGATAGATCCGGTTCCGCGGGTCGTTGTCCGGCATGGCCGTAGCCCCCAGGAAGAAGTCGACGGCCGCGAACCCCGTGTAGACGGGGACATCGTTCAGGTAGGTGTTCCCGCCTCCCAGCTTGATCCTCGGCCTGGAATGCCCGACGTTGAAGTAGGCCCCCGAGGAGCACATCGGTCCGAAGGTGGCCGTGGTCACCACGTCCACTTCGCGGGCCGCCTTCTCGATGCCCTTCTTCTGTACGATCCCGATGACTTCTTCGGCGGTGGCGACGACCGCCTGGCCCCGGCGTATCTTCTCGTTTATCTCCGCTATCGTCCTGGTCATTTCCGCCTCTCTTCGGATTCGCCATGCGGCGCTTGCGTTCCGATCATGGCCTCCAGCTTCTCAATCCTCTCTTCAAGCAGGCGCTGTTCGTCAGCCATGGAGCGCATGCGCTCGCTGACCGGATCAGGCAGCTTGCCGTGGTCCAGATCAGCGACCGGCTCCCTTCTGTCTTCGACCAGGTGCCCCGGCACCCCCACCACGGTGGCGCCCGGCGGCACTGACTTCACCACCACCGAATTGGCCCCCACCCGCACCCCGTCCCCCAGCGTGATCGGGCCGAGCAGGATGGCCGCGGTCCCGATCACCACGTTGTTGCCGATGGTGGGATGCCGCTTCTTCTTCTCCAGGCTGGTTCCACCCAGCACCACACCCTGGTAGATCAGCACATCATTGCCCACCTCGGCCGTCTCCCCGATGACCACGCCCATGCCGTGGTCCACAAAGAACCTCCGGCCGATCGTCGCCCCCGGGTGGATCTCGATCCCGGTGACGAACCGGCCGAAGTGCGACAGCATCCGGCCGAACAGCCGCAGCCGGTGACGCCAGAACCAGTGGGCAAAGCGGTAGCACCACAGGGCGTGCAGCCCCGGATAGCACGTGAGCACTTCCAGCAGGCTCCTCGCCGCCGGGTCACGGGCGAACACCGTCTGAACGTCTTCGCGCAGTGTCTTGAAGATCTTCCCCTACCTCTTCTTCACCATAGACTGGGCCAGCTCCGCCGCCCTCTTGCCGGAGATCAGCATGCCGCCGAATATGGCCCCCATGCGCGGTGAGCCGCAGACAGCATTGGCGGCCATGCCGGTCACAATCAGGCCGGGATACACCTCGATGGTGTTCTTCACCAGGTCCGCCTCCCCCTTCTCGGCCCACATGGACTTCTCCCCTACCACGGCCCCGGTGGCCGTCTTCAGCTTCGGGCCCGTCTTCCGCACCAGGATATGGCAGACCTCGCTGTCATGGCCCGTGGCGTCGATCACCACCTTGGCCCTGACGGTCAGCGGGTCCACGTGCATCTTGGCCATGTTGACCGCGGTCCACTGCAGCACCAGGCCGCTGACCCTCCTGTCGCCGCGGATCATAACATCTTCCACGGTCATCAGGTTGAATATCTTCACTCCGGAGTGGATGGCGCCCACGCACAGTGACGCAATCGCCTCCAGGGCGTCGGCGGTGTAGTAGCCGCGCCGGTACAGGGTCGAGCGCACACCGAACTCATCCAGGATCTCCTTGCCTTCCTTCTGCAGGACGATCCGGTTGAACATCATCCCTCCGCCCGTCATGCCGCCGCCCACCCGGAGCTGCCTCTCAAACACCACAGTCCTGACCCCCGCCCTGGCCAGGTAGTAGGCCGCCACCAGGCCGGAGGGTCCCGCGCCAACCACCGCCGCTTCGACCTCCATCGAGTCCATGAACTCCTTCATGAAGCTCTCGGTGATGGCCCGCGAAATGGTCACTTCATCCATGCCCTGCTTCTCCTTCTGTTGTTCCGTCTATCCCTGGAAGAGCCCGGAGCTCAAGTACCTCTCGCCGGTGTCCGGCAGTATGACTACTATCAGCTTCCCCTGGCTCTCCACCCTGCCGGCTACCTGCAGGGCGGCCCAGGCAGCCGCCCCCGACGACATGCCGGCCAGAATACCCTCCTCCCGGGCCAGTCTCCCGGCCATCGCCCGGGCGTCATCGTCATTCACCAGCACCACCTCGTCTATCAGCTCGACCCGCAGGACCCGCGGCACAAACCCGGCCCCGATCCCCTGGATCCAGTGGGGACCCGGCTTGCCACCGGAAAGGACCGGCGAAGCCGCCGGCTCCACGGCCACGGCCCGGAACCCTGGCCTCCGCGGCTTGATGGCCTCGGCAATCCCGGTGATGGTCCCGCCGGTCCCGACGCCGGCCACCACCATGTCCACCAGCCCTTCCGTGTCCCGCCAGATCTCCTCCGCCGTTGTCTCCCGGTGCGCCCTGGGATTGGCCGGGTTCTGGAACTGCTGCGGCATGTACGAGTTCGGCGTTTCCGCCGCCAGCGCCTGGGCCTTCTTGATGGCCCCCGCCATGCCCTCGTTCCCCGGGGTCAGCACAATCTCCGCCCCCAGAGCCTCCAGCAGCTGTCTCCTCTCGACGGACATCGTGTCGGGCATCGTTATGATCAGATTGTATCCCCTGGCGGCGCAGACGAAGGCCAGCCCGATGCCGGTGTTGCCGCTCGTCGGCTCCACGATGACCGAGTCCTGGTTGATCAGCCCCTCCCTCTCCGCCGCGTCGATCATGGCCAGCCCGATGCGGTCCTTCACGCTCGCCAGAGGGTTGAACGATTCCAGCTTGGCCACCACCGTGCCGGCCATTCCCTGACTGACGCGGTTCAGCCGGACCAGCGGGGTGTTGCCCACCAGCCCGGTGATGTCATTGGCGATCCTCGGTCTCATCTCTCTCATATCGTGTACGTCTCCGACCTCGGGGACACCTTGGCCTTCTGCCTGTCCATGAGGTCCTTCAGGGTCACCGACTCCAGCACGCCCATCACCGCCCCCTTGATGTCGCTCCAGACATCCCGCGCCGCGCATTGACCCGAGCGCGCGCAAACCGCAGGGTTATCCACGCACTCGACCGGGGCCACCGAGCCCTCCAGCACCTGTATCGCCCAGCTCAAAGTGATCTCCTCCGGCGGCCGGGCCAGGGCTATCCCACCCCTGGGGCCGCGAATGCTCCTCAGCACACCAGCCCTTATCAGCGGGGCCACCAGGTGCTCCAGGTACTGCGCCGAGATCCCCTGCCTTTGCGCGATGTCCTTCAGCATCACCGGCCCGCCATCATTGTGGAGCGCAATATCCACCAGCGCCCTGACCCCGTACCTGCCCTTCGTCGACAGTCTCATTCGCTCATCTTCTGGACTAACTTCATCAACATTATCCGCTTAAGCCACTTTGCTGTCAAGAACCTCTTCGCGAGCCAATGGGGAGATCCGAACCGGCCGCCGCCTAGGACAGGAATACAGGAGACTGGTCGGTGATGACGGTCCGGCACTCACGCATGCCGTCACGGAGGTACCGCGGCACGTGGAACATGCCCTGGTGGGTCGTGCCATCGTAGAAGCGAAGGCCGCGGCTCACCCTGGCGGCGATCCGGCTGTCTATCTCGGTGGCCTTCAGGGCCGCCGGGTACTGGTCCTGGCTGGCCACCATGAATCCCCAGGACCCGCCGAAGGACGGTACGCTGGCCGTGTACGGGAACACCCTGGGAAACACCTCGCGCAGAGTGCGGCTGATGGCGGTGAAGACGGCCATGTCATGAAGGTTGGCCGGCCCCGACTGGACGGCCAGGACGCCGCCGGAAGCCAGCCTGTCGGCGACGATCTGGTAGAACTCGCGGGTGTAGAGCTTCCAGGAAGGCCCGCCCTCCACCGGGTCGGTGATGTCCATCACTATGGCATCAAACAGCTCGGAGGACTCAGCGAGGTACTTCCTGGCATCGAGGTGCAACAGATCCGCCCGGCGGTCGTCGAAGGAACCCTGATGCAGGGAGGGCAGGAACTGCCGGCAGACACCCACCGCCTCTTCATCGATGTCGACCATCACGGCCTTCTTCACTCCGCGGTGGGCCAGCACCTCGCGAAGGGTGGCTCCCTCCCCGCCGCCGGCTATGAAGACGCTCGACGGCCCGGGGTGTGTGATCAGCGCCGGGTGCACCAGCGCTTCGTGGTAGATGAACTCGTCCCTCTGGCTCGACTGCAGTTTTCCGTCCAGCAGCAGACAGTGCCCGAAATCAAAGGTGTCGATGACCTGCATCGACTGATAACGGGTCTGGCCCGAGTACAGAGTGCCTCGCACGCGGTAGCGCTGTACGAAGTTCGGGTTTATGGCGTCAGAAAACCATACACTAGGGTCATCATCCATGATCTACCCGACCAGTTTCCTCTCCCGCACCATAATGCCTCTCTTCACCTCAAGCACCGAGGGGTCCTTGCTGCCGAGCCGCCTGATCAGCGCGTCCGCCGCCACCTCGATCTTCACCGTGGTTCCGCAGGTGAAGATATCCACCGCTGCATACGCGTGTTCCGGCCACGTGTGCAGTGAAAGGTGCGACTCGGCAATGAGGACCACACCGCTCACCCCCTGTGGCGCGAACTGATGAAAGGACTTGTCGATTACGGTAGCACCAGACTCGATTGCAGCAGAAACCAGGGCATTCTCAAGGTATACCAGGTCATCCAGCACCGCTACGTTGCACTCCCGGAGTTCCAACAGCAGATGTCTACCTAGAGCATCCAATCACCTTCCCTCCTCGTTCAGATTACTTATGTCCCATGTAAACGCCATGGGACAAGGACCAGGACACAAGTAAGAATTGTATACGCCATCCTCCGCTTTTTCAACAGCATCCGCCGCACGCTATAATAATCGGATGTCCATTCGCACCGTTTCCTTCGATATGAACGGCACGATCACCCAGGGCAGATTCGTGGACCTGGTCTGGCACGAAGGGCTGCCGGCCCTGTACGCCCGCAGCAAGGGCATGGCACTGGAGACGGCCAGGGAGATCGTCTTCCGCGAATACGACAAGGTGGGGGAGCAGCAAACCGACTGGTACGATATCCGGTACTGGTTCCACAGGTTCCAGCTGGGCGAAGACTGGACCGGCTTGCTCATGAGCTACCGGGATGAGGTGGCTCCTTACCCCGAGGCGGTGGAGGTCCTGGAACAGCTGAGCACCGAGTACCGCCTGGTGGTCACCTCCAACGCCTCGAGGGACTTCATGGACATCGAGCTCGCGGCCGCCGGGCTGGACCGCTACTTCTCCGGCCTCTTCTCCTGCACCTCCGATTTCGGGGAGGTCAAGAAGACGCCCGAGGTCTATGCGCGGGTCTGCCGCGCCCTGTCGGTTTCACCCCGGGAGATGGCCCACGTCGGTGACCATCGCCTCTTTGACTTTGCCGCCCCCAGCCAGCTGGGCATCCGGGCCTTCCACCTGGACAGGACGGCCGCCGCCGACGGCGATTTCGTGGTCCGGGACCTCCTGGAGTTCATGTCCCGGATACACGCCGACGCGTCACTGTGATTCACCGGCCAGAAACATCACTGGGCCGGGGTGAAGGCATGCGGAAAGCGGCGTTTGAGCTCATCCTGCTGCGCTGGAGACGGCTCCACCAGCTCCTCCAGTCCCCGCGACGCCGGCGCGACAGAGCCAACCGGCGCCCTGGGCGCCGCCGCTGACCTTGACACATCCGGAACACCCTTCAGCATTTCATCCGCCTTCGACTCCGCCAGCGAGATGAGGCTTCTGAGCTCGGTCGCCTCCCGTTCCAGAGACTGTATCCTGACCGCCGCCTCACTCTTCTCACGCTCGAGGACCTTTATCCTGGCTGCGGCTTCTTCCATCTTGCCCAGCAGTGATTCCAGACCCATTTCTCTCCTTTCCCGACCCACGTGTGGAACGCGAATTCACTCCCGGGTTGCGCACAGCAGCGGTCGCAGAACGGATTGGCAACTCAGTGGACTCGCTTCCCCCAGCCCTAGAGTCTATCCGAACAGCCTCACCTGGGAGTCACAGAGCCCATCACCGACTTCACAGATTCGTATCGAACACGGCCAACCGCCGCCACGAGGATGTCACGTGTGTCTCTCCGGGACAACGGGCCGGGCAGACGCCCTGCCGGACGCTTTGGCCGACTATCGCTCCACTTGCGGCTGGTGATATAATCCTGACACCGGTTCATCTCGATGGGCGCCACGGGAGTGGCCTGTACTGGAGGACACGCTGGGTATGGATAAGGCATGGTATGAGGTCGGCAACTGGTCACTCGACGCCAATATGAGCCCCAAGCTGGACAAGGCGCTCACGGATTTCACCAGCCGCATCGATGACGAGCTGTTCCAGCGGTTTGGGCAGGAGTTGATCTGCATCGTGGACTGCGCCATCGGCAGCAGCACTATCCGCCCGCTGGACGTGGCCTGCGCCCCCCATACCAAGAAGAAGTTCCGCCACCAGGTCTACATCATGATCTTCCGCCGCGAGGTGGAGAAGCTATCCGACAAGGCGACGCTGGGAGAAGTGGCCCACGAGTTCGCGCACCTGCTGCTGCGCCTGGACCACAAGATAGACAGCGAAACCATCCCCACCGGGGAAGACATGGCCGACACACTGGCCGTCAGCTGGGGTTTCAAAGAAGAGATAGACCTCAACCTGGCCGAGTGGGAAGCCCTGGAGGGCGCCACCCGGGGCAGAGCCCGCGCCCAGAGACAGTAGCCAGAGACGCCCCCCGCTCCTAGCGGGCCCGCAGGCGAACTTCGAAGCCGGCCTTTCTCATGGCCTCGATGAGACCTGCCGAGTCCCCCACAATCAGATGAGCTATGAGGTCATTCTCCCCGCTCTCCGGTGACTTCACCGCGTATATGGTGGAAATCTCTGGACTGAACTGGGCCATGACCGCCAGCATCTTCTGCAGGTCGGCTATGTTCCGCCACTGGCGCACTGAGAACCTGATGCCCGGCTGGTCGATCCCCAGCATGGGATTGACAATCTTGTAGAAGATGTCGTTGGTGGTGGCTATCCCCACCACCCGCCCGTCCTCCACCACGATGAGCGCGCCCACCTTGCGGGACTGCGCCAGGGTTACGGACTCCTCCAGGGTGGCGTCGGGAGGGACCGTCACCACCTCCCTCTTCATCACGTCCTTCACGGTCACCTTCGACAGCAGGTAGCTGAGCTCGTGCATGCTGAAGGTAGTCAGCTTCGACGGCCCGGACTTGTCCAGCGTGTCGCGCGACACCACCCCGACCAGTTTCCCCTTGTCGACGACGGGCAGCCGTCTCAGGCGGTGTGCATCCATGATTCTTCTGGCATCCGCCAGGGACGTGCTGCTGGCAATGGTAACCACATTGGTCGTCATAATATCCCGGATGAACATCCCCACCTCTTTCCGGATCCAAGGCGGATCCCCACACCGGTCCGGCTGGCCGTCAGCCCAGCCAGCGCTTCCTTCTCTTGTAGTGCTTGATGCCGCGGTAGCTCTTGGTCTGGCCCGCGGTGCTCAGACCCATGTAAAACTCACGAATGTCGGCGTTGCCCCGGAGGTTCTCGCCCGTGTCGTCCAGCACGATGCGCCCGTTCTCCATCACGTAGCCGTGGTTGGCCAGCGTCAGCGCCGCCCTCGCATTCTGCTCCACGAGGAGTATGGAAACCTTCTCCTCTTCATTGATCCGCTTCAGTATCTGGAATATCTCCTCCACCAGGATGGGCGCCAGGCCCAGCGAGGCCTCGTCGACCAGCATCAGCTTGGGATGGGACATGAGGCCCCTCCCCACCACCAGCATCTGCTGCTCCCCCCCGGAGAGATACCCGGCCGTGCGGCCGCGCAGGTCCTTCAGCACCGGGAAATAGCCGTAGACCATGTCCAGGTCTCTCCTGAGGTCGGCCCCACCCCCGGCGATGTAGGCCCCGGCCTTCAGGTTCTCCTCCACGCTCAGGTGAATAAGAGTCCGCCGACCCTCCAGGATCTGCATGATGCCCTGCCTGGCTATCTCCTCCGGGTCGCCGTTCTCTATCCTCTTGCCTTCAAACTCAATGCTGCCGTCCGTGACCCGGCCGTCCTGGGTCTTCAACAGCCCGGAGATGGCCCGCAGCGTCGTCGTCTTCCCGGCACCGTTGCTCCCCAGGAGGGCCACCACGCTCCCTTTCTCCACCTCCAGCGACACGCCGCGCAGCACCAGGATGACGTCCATGTACCGGACTTCAACGTTGTTCAGCTGCAGCATCGCCATCCTACGTCACCACCCTAAACAGCGGCAGCCTCCTGCTCGCCCAGGTAAGCCTTGATCACCACGGGGTCCTCCTTCACCACGTCGGGCGTCCCTTCGGCTATCTTCCGGCCGAAATCCAGGACCACGATCTTGTCGGTGATGTCCATCACCACCCCCATGTCGTGCTCAATGAGGACGATGGTGATCCCTTTCTCTTCCTGTACATCGAGTATGTAGCGGGCCATGTCCTCTTTCTCTTCCATGTTCATGCCCGCCATGGGCTCATCCAGCAGCAGCAGGTCCGGCTCCTGCGACAGGGCCCGTCCCAGGTCGATGCGCTTGCGGATGCCGTACGGCAGGGTGCCTACCACCGCCTTCCGGTAGCGCTCCAGCTCCAGGAAATCGATGATCTCCTCTACCTTCCAGCGCTGCTTGACCTCCTCCCGGTGCGTCCGCCCATAGTACAGGGAGTTCTCCACCCAGGTCGCCTTGAACAGGAAGTGCCTGGCCGCCATCAGATTGTCCACCACGTTCAGCCCGGTGTAGAGCTGAATGTTCTGGAAGGTCCGGCTTATGCCCAGCTTGGCTATCCTGTCGGGCCCGAGCCGGCTTATCTTCCGGTCGCGGAAGTAGACGTCTCCCCGCTGCGCCCGGTAAAACCCGTTGATGCAGTTGAGCGTGCTCGTCTTACCTGCGCCGTTGGGCCCGATTATGCCGACGACCTGGCCCTTCGGGACATCGAAGCTCAGATTGTTGAGGGCCTTGACGCCTCCGAAGCTGAGGTCCAGGTTGTCCACCCTGAGTTCAACAGGTGCCGGATTCTTCTCTGCCATCGTCTTCTCTGGCCCCCCACACGCTGGCGTTCACCCTGGCCTGCCCGGCGGCGTCCGTGCAACGCCACCATAACATCCCGCCCTGGAGGGGGTCTGTCAGGAAAAATACTGAATCTCTTGTAGGTGAATCACCTACACCGGGCCGGCCGGGGTCAGAGCGCTCCCCTCGACGTAGCTAGCGCCTCTTACCGGCCATCGCCGTCCTGATGAAGTCCACGATGTCCTGCGTCATGGCCCCCGGCCGGAATATGGCCGCGATGCCCATCTTTTTCAGCACCGGCACGTCCTCTTCCGGAATGATGCCGCCGGCCACGATCAGGACGTGGGTCAGCCCCTTCCGCTTCAACCCGTCCACAATGATCGGGAAGAGATCCATGTGCGCCCCGGAGAGAATGCTGAGCCCGACCACATCGACGTCTTCCTGAAGGACCGCCTCCACAATCATCTCCGGCGACTGCCGCAGACCGGTATAGATCACCTCCATGCCGGCCTCCCGCAGGGCTCGAGCTATTACCTTCGCCCCCCGGTCGTGGCCGTCCAGCCCCGGCTTGGCGACCAGGACCCGGATCTTGTGCTCCTTCTCCGGAGCGTCCCCTGTGTTGCTCATGTTCCTTCTCTCCTGCGCGCGATGGGGCGCCCCCTCCAGGCTACGTTGCGAGGCGCCTCCTCTAGGTTATG
>CAYPDY010000039.1:0-19059 GCA_964409515.1 uncultured Dehalococcoidia bacterium | reverse complement strand
GCGTTCAGGCCGTCCTCAAGGCCGGAGCGATAGGCTACCTGCTCAAGAACGTGTCTGCCGATGAGCTGGTGGCCGCCATCCGCAAGGCCGTGACGGGCCAGCCCACCTTCTCGACGGAGGCGGCCCGGGTCCTGATGAATGGGGCAGGGGGGTCGCAGGCGGTGGGGCTGGACCTGACGGACCGGGAGCGGGAGGTGCTGGTGCTGATGGCCAAAGGGCTCAACAACTCGCAGATCGCCAAGCAGCTGGGGATCGGCGCCTCGACCACCAAGTCCCATGTCAGCAACGTCCTCACCAAGCTGGGCGCCTGCACCCGGACCGAGGCCGTGGCCATGGCGATGCGGAACCATCTGGTCGACAGGAGCTAGCGACTGGGAGAAAAAGAAACGGCGGACCCGAAACCGGGTCCGCCGTGATGCTGCATCGGACCGGCGATCAGAAGCAGATCGACGGGACTGTCAGCGATGGAACGGTGCAGGCGGCACCGACGGTTACAGCGGCTATTACCGCCAGCAGGGCCAGGGGCAGAGCTGCCTTAGCCATTCTCCTCATCATTTCAGCCTCCTTCAAAATCAAGTTCCGGTTCCGTCGCCTCCAGCCCTACCCGATGGTGAAGGACGGGAGAGTAATGGACGGAGTGCAGCACGTGCTGCCGATGGTCAATGCGGCTATGGCAGCCAGGACCACCAGGGGAAGAAGCAGCTTAGCGATCTTTCTATACATGAGACCCTCCTTTTATCAATACTTAATAGCTAGAAGCAGATTGGCGGAAGCCACATGGACGGGAACGGGATGCCGCCCACGGTGAACGGCGGGGTCGTCATCCCCGGGCTGCAGCAGGTGCTGGCGATAGTTGTCGCAGCGATGACCGCCAGCAGACCCAACGGAAGAAGTACTTTACCCACCTTCTTGAACATTCTGAAACCCCTCCTCTCTGCGCATTAACTGGACATAATTCTCGGGGACAGCCTTGCTGTCAAGCGTCCGGTCTGTTCTCCCCTCACCGCCAGTTAGTCGTTGCCCGGGCGGATATCCCTCGCCTCCGGCTTACAAAGTTCTGTCTTTTTGACCCCTGGGGGCTGCCGGATTGTGCTTTCTGTGTGATAATCAGGGGAGGCCACTGGAGTACTGGCTACGGTGAGGGATACGGGGCGGCACGGCGACTAAGACAATCGAGGCGACCCTGATCCACTGCCTGTATGTGGTCACTTGGGCAGTGGGGAGTCAATAGTGAAACCGACCTTTCGAGGTCGGTTTTTCTTTTCCCCCGGGTGGCGGGTAGAGAGCTGGAAAGGAACTGCAATGCTGAGGGTGTATGGGACCAGTGCCTGGAGGGCAGTGAGGTTTCTGATGACCGTGATGGTCATGGGAGCCATCGTGGTCTGCGGTGTGGCGGGGGTCCCCGTCATCTCGGACGGGGGTGCCGGCGCCGTGCGGGCCGAGTCCGCCGCGACGGATTCCAGGATGGCGGCCGGTTACTGCCACTCCCTGCTGGTGAGGCCCGACGGGACCCTGTGGGCCTGGGGGCGCAACGACAGCGGCGAGCTGGGTCTGGGCGACAACGTCAGCCGGTCAATCCCGGCCAAAGTGGGCACCGCCGCCAACTGGGTTTCGGTGGCCGCCAGCTGGTACCACTCCCTTGGCATCCGCTCCGATGGGACGCTCTGGGGCTGGGGCGAAAACGACAACGGGCAGCTGGGGTTGGGCTACCAGAGCTGGAGGACCACCATACCCGTCAAGGTGGGCACCGCCACCAACTGGGCGGCGGTCTCTACCGGGCACTTCCATACCCTCGGCCTGCGCTCGGACGGCACCCTGTGGGTCTGGGGGAGCAACGGTTTCGGGCAGCTGGGACTGCCGGAGATCGGGGTCACCGAGAACGTCACCAGCCCGACGCAGCTGGGCACCGATAGCGACTGGGTGGCCATTGCCGCCGGGGACGGTCATTCCCTGGCTGTGAAGTCCGACGGCAGCCTGTGGTCATGGGGGGCCAACAGCCGCGGGCAGCTGGGGCTGGGCCACACTTCCACGAAGTACACTCCGACCCCGGTGCCGGGCGGCATTGAGTGGGCCACGGTCGAGGCCGAATACGATTACTCCCTGGGCATTGACCGGGACGGGACGCTCTGGTCCTGGGGCCTGAATGTGGACGGCCAGCTGGGTCTGGGAAACACCGCCACCACGAAGAGTCCTGCCCTGGTTGGCAGCGGCTGGGCCGGGGTATACCCCGGCAGAAACCACTGCCTCGGGCTGCGCACTGACGGCACCCTCTATGCCTGGGGGGCGAACTGGTACGGTCAGCTGGGGCAGGGCAGCTACTACGATCAGGAAGAGAGCCCTCAGCAGGTGGGGAGCGAGTCGAACTGGCTCGGGGGGGCTGGCGGGGACCAGTTCTCCATCGGGTTCCGCTCCGACGGCACCGCCTGGGGCTGGGGCCGGAACGGCAGCGGCCAGCTGGGCTGGAAGCTGAACGACTTCAACGAGCAGCCCTCGCCGAAGCCGGCCCTCCTGGATCTGCCGCTTACGGTCAGCACCTCGGCTGCGTCGGGCATCCTGGAGAACGGCGCGACCATCAACGGCAGCCTGGTCAGCCTGGGCAGCGCGGCGTCGGCGCAGGTGTCCTTCGAGTGGGGGCCGACGGCATCTTACGGCAGCATGACCCTGGCGCAGACGAAGACCGCCACGGGCGCCTTCAGCGCCGGTCTGGCCGGGCTGGCGGCCGGCACTACCTATTACTACAGGGCCAGGGCGGTTGCCGGTGAGGAGACCGTCTACGGCGAGGCGAAGACCCTCGCCACGGCGAACCCCGCGATACCGCCCGTCGCTCCCACGGTGACCAGCGGCGCCGCGGCCGGCGTGACCACCAGCACGGCCGCCCTGAGAGGCAGCCTGACCGCGCTGGGGACGTCGGGCAGCGTCACCGTGTCCTTTGAATACGGCCCGGAAGCCGCCCCCTACTCGCGGCGCACGTCGGTCCAGGTCCTGGGCGCCGCCGGTGATTTCACCGCCGATCTGACCGGGCTGGCGGCCGGCACGACCTACTACTTCAGGGCCAGGGCGGACGGCGACGGCACCGCGTATGGCGCCGGCCTGACGTTCACCACGGAGGCCATACCCGGCGTGAGCCCGGTAGTAGAGACGCTAGATGCCGGAAGCATAACTGCCACCTCCGCCAGGCTCAACGGCCACCTGGCCTCCCTGGGCGCCGCCGCCAGCGTCGAGGTCCTCTTCCAGTGGGGCACTGTCTCCGGGTCATATCCTTCCGAAAGCGCCGCGGTGCGGCAGTCCGGAACCGGTGCCTTCTTCTTCGATGTCACCGGCCTGGCGCCGGGCACCGCCTACTACTACCGGACCAGGGCCGTGGGCGAAGGCTCCAGCTGTGGTGAGGAGAAGAGCTTCACCACGGAAGCCGCGCCGGGCACCCCCGATGCCGGCGGCGACACGGACAGCGGCACCACCTCCGGCCGGGCCCCGCAGGTCCAGGGGGTGGAGGCGGCCAGCGGGAAACGCGGTGAGAGCCTGACGGTCACCATCTCCGGCGCCAACCTGGAAGGGGCCACGTCGGTCAGCTTCGGGGCCGGGATAACCGTGGAGGGCTTCACCGTCGACAGCAGCAGCCGGATCACGGCCGATATCGTGATCGCCGGCGATGCCCAGACGGGGGCCAGAGAGGTCTCCGTGACCACCGGAGCGGGCACCGTGGCGAAGTCGGACGCCTTCAACGTGGCGGGCAGCAGTGGAGGCGGCTTCTGCAGCCGCGGGTCCGAAGGGACCGCGTCGGCGGCCAGCGAGGTAACGATATCCATGACGGCCCTGGGCCTGGTCCTGGGGACCGGGTACTGGATCACCAGGAAGCGCGCGAAGTGAATATGTCCCCGCCGGCAGGGATGCTGCCGTCAGGGTTTCGGGCGGAATGGTTTGCCGAGGGGGTGCAGAAGGTGATCAGACGATGGTTGGCGCGCTTTGTGCGCGGGCTGGTTCCCGCGGCAGTCCTGGGGGCGCTAGTGGTGGCACAGGCGCCGGTCCCGGCGGCGGCTGAGTTCGAGGAGGCGTCCCTTGCCGGCTCGGCGGCGGAGAATGCCACCAGCCCTGCGGGCTGGGAGGTGATGGAGCCGCCGGCTGAGCTCATGGAGGGAGGCTGCCCCGGCCTCGTCGGCGTCTGGGGGACTTCGCCCTCCGATGTCTTTGCCATCTCGGGTATCGGTACTCTGTTTCACTACGACGGCAGCGAGTGGAGCCTGATGGATGCCGGCCCCCTGGTGTCGGATAGCGGATATACGGAACTGGGTGCTGGCATGAGGGGCATCTGGGGGAGCTCAGCCTCCGACATCTACGCCGTGGGAGACTACAGCTGGCACCAGGCCTTTGTCTTCCACTGGGACGGCAGTACTTGGACAAGACCCGTAGCGGAGTACGGGGATTGCTCCAGTATCTCGCACGTCTGGTCCAGTTCTGCGTCTGATGTCTTTGCGGTGGCATACGAGGGGTGCACAGAAAGTTGCCGTATCCACCATTATGACGGTGTTTCCTGGGATGTGTACCACGCGACTGACAACACTCACCCGCTCTACGGTACCCGGGTCTGCGGGATCTGGGGTACTTCCTCCTCCGACGTCTTCGCAGTCGGAAGCGGCTGGTCCAACGGCGGCGGGGCCGTCCTCCACTATGATGGCAGCGGGTGGAGTCGGGCGTACACTGACCCCACTGCCGGGCTCAATGGCATCTGGGGCAGCTCGTCCTCTGACGTCTTCGCTGTGGGTGGCGGGGGCACCATCCTCCACTACGATGGCACTGCGTGGAGTCCCATGGACAGCAGCACGGCGATCTTCCTCAGCGACGTCTGGGGCAGCTCATCCTCCAGCGTCTTCGCAGTGGGGTATGACGGGGGCGCTGGCAGCAGCATCATGCTCCACTACGACGGCAGCGTGTGGAGTCCCATGGCTACAGGTACGACATCTCTCCTCTGGGACATCTGGGGCACCTCCTCCGATATCTTTGCCGTGGGTGCCGGCGGCACCATACTGCACTATGCCGGCAACCGGCGTCCAGACCAACCAGGCAACGCGGTCCCCTCAAACGGCGCTGCCGGGGTCAGCCTGACCCCCACGCTGCGATTCTCCGCCTTCCGGGACCCGGACGAGGGAGATATCCATGCTGCCTCGCAGTGGCAGATAACGACTACAGTGGACAACTGCACCCGTCCGGTCTTCGACAGCGGCGTCGATACCTCGAACCTGACGCAGATAGCGGTCACTTCGGAAACACTGGGCTACTCATCTGAGTACTGCTGGCGGGTCAGGCACCAGGACAGCCGGGGCGCCTGGTCGGCATGGTCGGTCCGCACCCCTTTCACCACCTGCGCGCCCCCGCCCGTATGGGGGTGGCAGAACCCCCTGCCTCAGGGCAACGATCTGCGCGGGATCTGGGGCAGCTCGGCCACGGACGTCTATGCCGTTGGAGACCGTGGCACCATCGTCCGCTACGATGGGAATGCCTGGAACGTAGTGCCCAGCGGCGTGACGGACAATCTCGCAGGTGTCTGGGGGAGCTCCTCTTCGGACGTCTTCGCCGTGGGAAGCGGGGGCACCATCCTCCAATACAGTGGCACCGTGTGGAAAGCTATGAACAGCGGCTCCTCCAAGGACCTCTCCGGCGTGTGGGGTAGTTCGTCCTCCGATGTCTTCGCGGTGGGGGACAACGGTACCATCCTGCACTATGACGGGACATCGTGGGTCAGGATGGCCAGCGGCACCGCGGACGACCTGTCGGGGGTCTGGGGCAGTTCGTCCTCTGACGTATTTGCTGTTGGGGGCAGGTTGAACTATTCATACCGCCAAGCCGGGCATGGCACCGTCCTGCACTATGACGGGAGTCAGTGGAGCCCACTGCCCAGCGGCACTGCCACTGCCCTCGTCGGCGTCTTTGGCGCTTCGTCGTCCGAGGTCTTCGCGGTGGGATACTCTGTTGACGACGACATGATCAACTTCTGCTTCTATAGATCCGCGATCCTCGGCTACGACGGCGCCAGCTGGAGCACCGTGGACAGCGGAGGCGACTTCTTCGACGGTATCTGGTGCAGCTCAGCTACAGATATCTATGCTGTGGGCGGTGATATCAAAGGCTGGGCGCCCACCGTGGGCCGAATCCGGCACTTCGATGGGTCGACATGGACCACGATTAGGACAGACCATGAGCTCCGCGGCGTCTGGGGAAGCTCGCCCTCCAATATCTATGCCGTGGGAGACTACGGGACGATCCTGCACTATGACGGCAGCGCCTGGAATACCGTGAGCAGTGGCAACACGCAGACGCTGTATGGAGTCTGGGGCACGTCGGCGAGCGACGTCTTCGCTGTGGGTGGCGGCTGGAACTACTATCCCTACGACAGCGAGAGCTACGGAGTGATCCTGCACTACGATGGGACTGAATGGACTCCCATGATCAGCGGCACCAGAGAGTGGCTGATGAGTGTCTGGGGCAGTTCGCCCAGCGACGTCTTTGCCGTGGGTGGGATTGGGGGTGAAGGCAACTACACACGTGCGATACTGCACTACGACGGCACCTCCTGGACCGAGATGCCGAGCGGCGTCAGCGGAGATGAGTGGGGTTGCTTCGAGGATGTGTGGGGCAGTTCTGCCACGGACGTCTTTGTGGTGTGCGGGGGTATGTTCGAGGGCGGCATTTTGCACTACGATGGTACCGCCTGGAGTCCCATGACGATCGAGGCAACCAGCCCGCTCCGGGGGCTCTGGGGCAGTTCCTCTTCCGACGTCTTCGCGGTGGGGGACCACGGAACAGTTCTGCATTATGACGGGAGTGCCTGGAGCCAAATGGACATCGGCACCACAATGGCCGATGTCCGCGGTATCTGGGGTACCTCAGCCACGGATGTCTTCGCTGTGGGCTGGCAATATGGGTATGGTGACGCGGTATGGCACTACGACGGCACCAGTTGGAGCATGGTGAGCACTGATTCTGGAATCCGCCTGACCGATGTCTGGGGGAGCTCTTCCTCTGATGTGTACGCTACAGGCGGAGGCGGCATCCTGCACTACGACGGGATCACCTGGAGCCCCATGACCACCAACAACGAGCGGTGGCTGGGGAGTGTCTGGGGCATCTCATCCTCCGATATCTTCGCCGTCGGCGACGGCGGCATGATCCTGCACTCCGCAGGAGCAGTCGCGCCCGCAGCTACTACCAGCGAGGCCGTGAATGTGACCTGCAGCCGCGCGGAACTGAGGGGGAATATGGCCAGCCCTGGCACTGCTCCTTCGGTCCGGGTTTCTTTCGAATGGGGCCTGACGACGGACTACGGCAATACCACTACCCCACAGCTCATGAACGAAGCCGGGCCCTTCAGCGCATTGATCAGCGGCCTGGCCCCGAATACTACATATCACTACAGGGCCGTGGCGGCGGGAGACGGCACAGCGTACGGTGATGACATGACCTTCACCACGCTGGTGGGGGTGTCTCCGATAGTGAGCACCGCGCCGGCGGCTGACATCACATGGTCCGGCGCAACGCTGAACGGCGAGGTCCCCAGCCTGGGTGAGCGGCAATTCGTGTCGGCCGCTGCCGGTGGGAGCCATGGCCTGGGACTGCTCTCCGATGGCACCCTGTGGGCCTGGGGCGACAATGCCTTCGGTCAGCTGGGACTGGGTGACACGACAGACAGGACCAGCCCGGTCCGGGTCGGCACCGCCGCCGGCTGGGCAGCAGTATCGGCCGGGGAATACTACTCTCTGGGCCTGCGCTCCGACGGGACGCTGTGGGCCTGGGGGGCCAACTGGCACGGTCAGCTGGGGCTGGGTGACACGGCGGGGAGGACCAGTCCGGTCCAGGTGGGCAGCGCGGATGACTGGGTCGTGGCATCTGCCGAAGGAGGGCATACGCTGGGCCTGCGCTCCGACGGGACCCTGTGGGCCTGGGGCGCCAACGACTTCGGTCAGCTGGGCTCGGGGGACAAGACCGACAGGACCAATCCGGTGCAGGTGGGCAGCGCGACTGACTGGGTGGCTGCCTCCGCCGGAGGGGACCACTCTCTGGCGCTGAGGTCCGATGGGACCCTGTGGGCCTGGGGGGCCAACGGCTTCGGTCAGCTGGGGTTGGGGGACAAGACCGACAGGACCGATCCGGTGCAAGTGGACAGCGCGACTGACTGGGTGGCTGCCTCCGCCGGAGGGGACCACTCTCTGGCGCTGAGGTCGGACGGGACGCTATGGGCCTGGGGCGCCAATAGCTTTGGTCAACTGGGCGTGAAATCTGCCGACGGGACGGTCCCGACCCGGGTGGGCACCGCCGCCAACTGGGTGGCGATTCTTGCCACCAGAGCGTGTGAGTCCATGGGGGTCCGGTCCGACGGGACCCTGTGGGCCTGGGGTAACAACAGCTTCTGCCAGTTGGGGTTGGGCGATACCCTGAGAGAACGGTATTGGACCCCGACCCGGGTGGGTGGCGCCACCAACTGGACGATGGCGACCGGCGGAGGAGGCTGGTTTCTGTGTCTGCGGTCTGACGGTACTCTATGGGCCTGGGGCGACAACGGCACCCCCGGCAGGGTGGTCCTGAGCCCGCGGCTGTCTCAGGTGTCTTTCGAATGGGGACTGAGTGCCGACTACGGGAACTCCACCGTGCCCCAGACCATGACCGCCGCGGGTGTCTTCAGCGCATTGATCAGCGGCCTGGCCCCGAATACTACATATCACTACAGGGCCGTGGCGGCGGGAGACGGCACAGCGTACGGTGATGACATGACTTTCACTGCCGAGCTCGTTCCTGGGGGCAATTGTCCTCTCGCGGTCGCGGTTGCCGCCCGGACCGGCGACAGTGGTGACAAGGAAACCACGCCCGCAGCGACCGCTTCCGCGGACACGGCTGGCGTTCCCGACGCCTCCCCGTCTGGCGGACCCACGGCCGGGGCGCGTCTGTGGCTCTACCCTGTGGCTCTGGTGGGAGGGTTCCTGGCGCTGTCCGCGGCAGCCTCCTTCGGGGCCTGGCTGCGGGGGCGGCTGCTGAGCTGAGCGCCCCGCGGGACCGGCTGGCCACGGGCCGGCGCGGCCTCCTACCCCAGGCCGAGGGCCCTGAACAGGCCCTCCACCTCGGACGGGCGCAGCTCGCGCCACTTGCCCTCGGGCAGCCTCTCCAGGCTCAGCGGCCCCAGGCGGGTGCGGAGGAGGTCGGTGGTCTTCAGCCCCACCGCGTCGCACATGCGGCGGATCTGCCTCTTCCAGCCCTGGTGGATGACGAACTCCAGCACGGTGGAGTCCTCATCCTCTCCCACCACCTTCACCCGCGCGGGCGAGGTGCGGCCCTCCTCGAGGTCCACCCCCTGGCGCATCTGTTTCAGCGCGCCGGGCGCGACTCGGCCCTTCACCCGCACGACGTAGGTCTTGTCCACCCCGAAGCTGGGGTGGGTCATGCGGTTCGCCAGGAAGCCGTTGTTGGTCAGCAGGAGCAGGCCGCGGCTCTCCAGGTCCAGGCGGCCCACCGGGAAGAAGCGCCCCTCGTGCTTGAAAAGGTCCATGATGGTGGGGCGGCCGTGCGGGTCATCCAGGGTGGTGAGGTAGCCGGGGGGTTTGTTCAGCAGGAAGTAGCGGGGCTGGGCCGGCGTGTCCAGGGGGATGCCGTCCACCTCCACGCGATCCACGGCCGGGTCCACCCGGGTCCCCTGGACCGTTACCGGGCTGCCGTTCACCTTCACCCGGCCGGCGGCAATGATCTCCTCGCAGGCGCGCCGGGAGCCGAGCCCCGCCGCCGCCAGGACCTTCTGCAGGCGCTCGCCGCGCAGGCTCTCTCCCTGGACGCGCTCACCCTGCCGGCTGTTGCCCTGCGGCGTCTCACCGCCCAGAGGCTTGCCCGGCGGCCGCTCTCCCCTGGTGTCTCTGTCTTTCATATCCCGTGATATATCATCCCACAACGCGCCGCGGGCCGCCACGAAGGGATACGATCCAGCCCGGCAACGAGCGCGGCTGCTGGCGGAGGGCCCTGCTGGGGCGGCAGACTCGCCGCCATCTGTCTGCCGTGGCAAGCCGATGGCAGATTTGCCGCCATCTGTCTGCCGTGGCGAACCGGCGGCGCAGGGCCTCCGAGTTGCCTCCCATAGAGGAATTGCCCAAACGGAATCGTTGCGTCATTTGCCAGTGTTACCGTAGGTGATCTCCTCCATTGTACTGAGATGCCATTCATGGTCTCCAGGGCCGCATTCGTGGAGTAACGGTCACAGCCGATGATGTGGCGCACCAGTCACCAGACGCCCCCGCTTTGGTAACACCCCTATTGAGGCAACGATCCAGTTTGGGCGAAAAACGTTACGGGTCCCCCGGCCTCTGCCCGGCGTTGACCTGACATGGTAACATTGAGATACAATCCCGGCGGTCACAGCGGCAGAGGCGCTGCATTAAGGCCGGGGAGCACAACACCGCCAGCGAGGCCAACGTGGCCGGGGCCCGTCTCCGGCCCGGTGAGGAGGTGAGTGCCGATCTGCATTTGGGACACCAGACGACAGGACGATGGACGATGGTCATTTCTTCCCCAGCGAAAGAAGGAGGGTAATATGTTCAGAAGGTCGAGCACTCATCTGCTGATCGTGCTGCTGGTCCTGACGCTTCTGGCCGTGCTGGTGCCGGCGGCAATGGCCAAGACCGGCGGAAAAGTATCCAAATTCGGCTTGTACAGCGGGTACTCGGAGACCCAGTATGACAACTGGACCCGCACCTCGCAATACGTCGAGGTGAGGGACGGCACGAAGCTGGCGGTGGACATCTTCCGCCCCTCCGACAACGGGGTGGACCCGGTGGAGGTGCCGCTGCCTGTCGTGTTCAGCGCGGAGCGCTACGTGAGGGCCACCTACTCGGCCACCGGTATCAAGACCACGCTTGACGCCTACCCCTATGTGGCAACGCTGCTCCAGCACGGATACGTGGTGGCGGCGGCGGATGTCAGGGGGACCGGCGCTTCCTACGGGGTCTTCTCTGGGGGCACCGACATGACCGAGGCCTATGACCTGTACGACCTGACGGAGTGGTTTGCGGCCCAGCCCTGGTGCGACGGCAACGTTGGGATGTACGGCGCCTCGTACCGCGGCAACAACCAGTACTGGGCGGCCATGACCGCACCGCCGCACCTGAGATGCCTCTTCCCCGAGGTAGCCCCATTCGACGGCTACTACTCAGGCAACCCGAACGGCATTTTCTGGGACCTGTACCTCAAGCAGTGGCAATTGAGGATTAAAGCCCTGGACATGAACGAATATCACATCACGGTCCCGGTTGACGGCGACAGCGGCACGATGCTGGCCGAGGCCCTGGCGCAGCACGCGTTAAACGTCGACACCTACGAGGTGGCCAAGCACATGCTGTACCGCAACGGCTGGATCCCGGTCACGGACCAGGCGGTCAGCGCCAGCTGCGGCGATACCTACCTGGACCTGGTGCAGGCGTCCGGAATACCCGCCTACCACTGGTCGGGCTGGTTTGACTACTTCGTCTTCAATCAGCCGACGTGGTTCCCCAACCTGGACCAGCCGCAGAAGATGGCCATCGGTCCCTGGGTGCACACGGACCGGTACGGCGAGACGGACTTGGCCGCCGTCGAGCACCTGCGCTGGTACGACTACTGGCTGAAGGGGATCGACAACGGGATCATGAAGGAAGCGCCAGTCAACTACTTCACCCTGGGCGCTTCCGAGGGCAGGGAATGGCGCTCCGCCTCGGACTGGCCGGTACCTGGAATGAGGGCGACGGAGTACTACTTCGGCGCGGGATCATCAGGGAGCGTGGACTCGCTCAACGACGGGAAGCTCTCCACCAGGGCGCCATCTTCGTCCACCGGCCAGGACGTCTACACCGTGGAGAACTTCACCCTTCCCTTGGTTGACCGCTGGTCGGCCACCACAATGGAGTCCCTCAACGTTGACTGGACGGCGCTGGACAACGTGTCCCTCACCTACACCACCGCGCCTCTCAAGACCGACACGCGGATCACGGGCTACCCGGTGGCGCACCTCTGGGTGTCCTGCAACGTCACCGACGCCGACTTCTTCGTGTACCTGGAGGAAATCGACGAAAACGGCGTGTCCACCAACGTCAGCGACGGCCTGCTCAGGGCGTCCCGCCGGTCGGTCAACGAGCCGCCGTGGGACGACCTGGGCCTTCCGTGGCACCGCAGCTACTCGGGTGATGTGGAGCCCCTGCCGGTCGGGGAGCCGGTGGAGCTGCAGATCGCGCTGGCCCCTGTCTCCAACATCTTCGACAAGGGCCACCGCATCCGGGTGACCGTCACCTGCACGGACTACGCGGACATGTTCGACACGCCCAGGGAGCCCGGGGCCGAGATCACCATGTGCCGCGACAAGGACCATGCCTCGTACATCAGCCTGCCGCTAGGCAATGCCTTTGGATTCAAGTGACGGCCGCCGCGCTGGGTAGCCAGCGGCCGGGAGCCGGACAGGTCGAGCTTTCGCGCCTGACTGGAAAGAGGGGAGGGCGACCCAGCCCTCCCCTCTCTGCTTCCACGGGGCGGGCGACTGTGGTATCGTAGTCCCGGCATGGACCGGGACTACGATGATGTAGTGAGGGCACGTTTCTTCTGCGAGTAGCCGGAGAAGGGAAGAGCATGAGCTTCGACCAGCCGGGGAGAAGGGCCAGGGCCACCGCGGTGGTGCTGAGGGACGGCAGGGTCCTGCTGGTCAGGGAGGCCGGCGTGCCCTACTTCTCCCTGCCGGGCGGCGGGATGTACGAAGGCGAGTCCGCGGCCGCGGCGGCCGCGCGGGAGATCCTCGAGGAGCTGGGCCTGACGGCGCTGGCGGTGGAACGCCTGGAGGAATGCGACCATGCCGGCTTCATGAACGACCACCACGTGTGCCTGGTGGAGGCCGGGGGGGAGCCGGGCCTCACCGGCAGCGAGCTCGAGGCCTTCTGCTGGTGGGACATGAAGGAAGCCCTGGCCCTGCACCCTCACGTGGCGGCCATACTGGCCAGGATCGACATTGACAGCCGGACCCGCGCAGGCAAGAATAGACCCATGTACGTTGTCGCTTTCAACGGCAGCCCCCGCCCGGACGGCAACACGGCCGTCCTGCTCCGGAAGGCGCTGGAGGGGGCGGCCTCTCGGGGGGCGGAGACGGAGCTGGTCCACCTGGGCCAGGTGGGCATGAAGGGGTGCCAGGCCTGCTACTCCTGCAAGAGGCGCGGGGGCGCCAGCTTCGGCAAGTGCATCCAGGCGGACGGCATGACCCCCCTGTATGCGAAGATAGAGCGGGCGGACGGCATCCTGCTGGGGGCGCCCATCTACTTCGGGACGATCGGCTCTGAAGCCAAGGCGTTCCTGGAGCGCCTCTTCCCCTACTTCGACTACGGCGGCGGCCCGTCGAGGTTCCCCGGGAAGGTGCAGGTGGGCCTCATCGTCACCGCGGGCGCCGACGAGCAGGTGGTGGAGAAGGTCTTCCACCAGCACATACAGCTCACCCGGATGATGCTCCAGCACTTGCTGGGGCCGGCCGAGGCGCTGACCAGCACCGACACCCTGCACGTGGAGGACTACTCGGAGATCGTGGCCGACGCGCTGCAGCCTCAGGTCCCCCGGAAGCTGGAGCACCGGCAGACGGTCTTCCCCGCTGACTGCCGGAAGGCCTTCGAGATGGGGGCCAGGTTCGCCGGGGCCTGACCCGAGTCAAAACATCGCAAGCGATCTTGACACACCTGCCTCCATCGGTGCTATCATCGACTCAGCTATCTTGATTCAGTCCCATATATACGTATTGGCGGCGGCTTGTTGATCGCTGATCAATCAGGGAAGGATTGGGAGGAGGAAGATGGGCCTGTTTGTCACGATCACAACCTGGAGGCCGGAGAACGGCGAGGCGATGGAGAAGAGGTGGGACACCATACTCAACGGCACGGCGCCCAAGGTGGTGATGGACGCCATGGCCAAGATGAAGGTCATCACCCAGGTGGTCTCACCGCAGAGCGGGTTTTCCCTGATGGTGATGGAGGTGACGGACCAGACCTGGATGGACGGCACCCTGCTTTGCCGGTACATGTCGGGCGTGTGCAGCATGGTGACCTCCCCGGTGGTCAGCATGGAGGACTGGCTGAAGATCAAGGAGAAGCTGCCGGCGGACAAGATACCCAAATAGCCGCCGGCGGCCAGCGGATGGCCCGGCGAGCCCCTGCCGCCCCTAGACGCGGAGCGATTCGACGAAGTTCTTGGCGTCCTTGAGGCTGGCGCCCGTCTCGTCGATGAAGGCCCGGATGGCCTCCTTCTTGTCTCCCTTTCTCACCAGCTCGATAACCCTGGGGGAGGCCTGCCAGCGGGGCGCCTCCTCCCTGGAGGCGATTCCCACCCTTCTCTCGAGGAAGGCCATCTGTGACTCGAGCCTGTCCAGCCGCGCCTTTATGGCTTCGATTTCGCTGTTGCTGTCTGACACTTCCTGAACCCCCTGCCCACCAGCTTAACGCGCAACCGGGCTGCCAGGCAACACCGGGCGGCGGGCCGCCGGGCAGCATGGCGGGGCACCCTCCCTGTGATAGAATGGGTGTGTCTGTCCCATTCTGAGCCGGTCCCGGCCCGCGGGACCACGGGGAGGGGACCTTGCGAAACGAATACGATGACGCCGGCCGGCTCATGGCGGAGCTGGCCAGGAAGGCGGGCTCCTTCCTGCTGAAGCACTTTGGGGGAGACGCCGACCTGCTCCCGCAGCGGACAACGGCCAAGGACGCGGCCACCGAGTACGACAAGATGTCCGACGCGCTGATCATCAGCGGGATACGCAGCGTCTTTGCCAGCCACTCCATCCTCACCGAGGAGAGCGGGTTGCTCGAGGGGGACCCGGACTGGCTTTGGATCGTGGACTCCCTTGACGGGACCGGGGATTATGCCAACTGGAACCCCCTCTTTTCAGTGTGCCTGGCCCTGATGCACCGCGGGGAGCTGGTCCTGGGGGCGGTGAACGCGCCGGCGATCGGCGAGTTCTACATGGCCGAGAGGGGGAGCGGGGCGTACCTCAACGAAAAGAGGATCCGGGTCTCGAACGCCGGTGATCTCGGGCGGAGCTACCTGTTCTACTGCGAAGGCGGGGAGAAGGACCGGCAGAGGACCGGCAAGGCCCTGGCGGCGGTCTACCCCAGGGTGATGGATGTGCGCAAGCTGGGTTCGGCGGGACTGGAGACGGCCTGGGTGGCGGCGGGGAAGGGGGAAGCCTACTTCACGTTCAAGATCGAGCCCTGGGACGTGGCGGCGGGAGTGCTGCTGGTTGAGGAGGCGGGGGGCAAGGTCACGGACCTGAAGGGCGGGGGATGGGCGCCGGAGACGGCCGACCTGCTCTTCTCCAACGGGCGAGAACTTCACCAGCAGCTGCTGGGTCTGCTGGGCGAAGCCTGACGGCGGTCCGTGACGCCTCAGGCCGGAGGGCAATCCGGAACGGTCTGCCGGGCCACGGTCCTGGCGGTGATGCCTCTCTTCAGTTGGCCCAGGCCGGAGATCGCCCAGTAGGCGATGGCGAACGGCATTCCGAGGAACAGCAGAAGAACTATCTCCCAGTCCATATGGCTCCTCCTTCCTGTAAGGGAAGTGTAACAACAGCCCTTATGTCCGCCTATACGGGAAATCCCCCGGTCTCGATGGCCGTCGCGCCGCGATTCGGCCTGCCGGGTTACGTATTCGCCTGCTGCGCGAGAAGAAGTCCAGCCGCCTGCTGGTTGAACAGGGGCTACCTGTGCCGGCTGTTCGACTGCCAGGAGACCGCCCAGCTGTGGCTCCAGGGGATGGCCGCCGCCACCGTGCGGGCTCAGCACTAAGGGGCCGCCGCCGGCATTGACGTAGCGGACGGTTCAGGTCACACTATTCGTGGTGATTTGACCGTCTATGACGCGACTGATCAAGTACCTCAAGCCCTGGGCCTTCTGGGTTCTCATCATCGTCCTGCTCCTGTTCGGGCAGGCCATGGCCGACCTCTCCCTGCCGGCCTACATGTCCGACATAGTCAATGTAGGTATCCAGCAGAACGGCATAGAGAATGCCGTGCCTGGGGCCTTGAGGCCCGCCCAGTACGACCGGCTGACGCTCCTCATGAGCCCGGAGGACGAAGCCGAGGTCCGCGCCGCGTACAGCCTGGCGGACGAGTCCACCCTCTCCCCTGATGAATACGCCGCCAGGGTGGCCGAGTACCCCGTGCTGGCCTCCACCCCCCTCTACCTGCTTCAGGACGTAGACAGCGCCCGGAAAGAGGCGCTGAACCGGATCTTCATGCGGGCCATGCCGGCCGCGGCCGGGATCGAGCAGGGGGGCGCCGCCGGGCTGGCCGCGATGGGCCTGCCGGTTCCGGAGGGCGCCGACCCCTTCGACTTCATCGCCGCTCTGCCGGCGGAGCAGCTGACCGCCCTGCGGAGCGCGATAGGGGAGCGGACGGGCGCGCTGCCCGAGAGCATGCTCGCGCAGTCCTCCGCCGCCTGGGTGAAGGCCGAGTACGAGGCCCTCGGGGTAAACCTGGGCAGCCTGAGGATGGCCTACATGTGGCGCATCGGCCTGATCATGCTGGCGCTGGCCCTGGCCGGGGCCATGGCCTCGGTCACGGTGGGCTTCATATCGGCCCGCATCGCCTCGGGCCTGGGGCGCGACCTGCGCCGCTGGCAGTTCGAGCGGGTGGAGAGCTTCTCCGCCGCGGAGTTCGACCGCTTCTCCACCGCGTCCCTGATCACCCGTTCCACCAACGACATCACCCAGATCCAGATGCTGATGGTGATGCTCTTCCGGTTCGTGTTCTACGCGCCGGTCCTGGGCATAGGCGCCCTGATCCGGGTGCTGGACACGGACCGGTCCATGCTGTGGATCATCGCCGCGGCGGTGGCGGGGATCCTGACTCTCATCATCACCATGTTCCTCATCGCCATCCCCAAGTTCCGCGTCATGCAGAAGCTGGTGGACCGGCTCAACCTGGTCACCCGGGAGTTCCTCTCCGGCCTGATGGTGATACGGGCCTTCAACACCGAGAAGGCGGCGGAGAAGAAGTTCGACGCGGCCAACCTGGAGCTCACCGGCGTCAGCCTCTTCGTCAACCGGGTGATGGTCTTCATGATGCCCGTGATGATGCTGATCATGAACGGCGTCATGCTGCTCATCATCTGGGTGGGCGCCCACCAGGTGGACCAGGGGGCTATGCAGGTGGGCGACATCATGGCCACCATGCAGTACACCATGCAGATCATCTTCGGCTTCATCATGATCTCCATGGTCTTCATCATGCTGCCCCGCGCCAGCGTGTCGGCGGTGCGGGTGACCGACGTCCTGGAAACCGAGCCCTCCATCAGGGACCCTGCCGCGGCGCAGCAGTTCAAGGGGGACGTCAAGGGCCTGGTGGAGTTCCGGGACGTGACCTTCCGCTACCCGGGCGCGGAGCAGGACGTGCTGAGGCACGTCTCCTTCACTGCCAGAGCCGGGCAGACCACCGCCTTCATCGGCAGCACCGGCAGCGGAAAGTCCACCCTGGTCAACATGATTCTGCGGTTCTACGACGCCACGGATGGCCGGGTCCTGGTGGACGGCCTGGACGTGCGGGACGTCACCCAGCACGACCTGCGCGACAAGATTGGCTATGTGCCGCAGCAGGCGGTGCTCTTCTCGGGCACCATCGAGAGCAATATCAAGTACGGCAGGGAGCAGGCGTCCCGGCCGGAGGTGGAGAAGGCCGCCGAGATCGCCCAGGCCACGGAGTTCATCAGCGCCAGTGACAAGGGCTATGAGACCGCGGTGGCGCAGGCCGGCGCCAACCTGTCGGGCGGCCAGAGGCAGAGGGTCTCCATTGCCCGGGCCCTGGCCAGGCAACCGGAGATATTCATATTCGACGATGCCTTCTCCGCCCTGGACTACAAAACGGACGTGGCCCTGCGCAGGGCGCTCCGGCAGGAGACGGCCGAGGCGACCGTGCTTATCGTAACGCAGAGGGTGGGGCCGATCATGGGGGCGGACCAGATCGTGGTCCTGGAGGACGGCGGCGTGGCCGGCATCGGCACCCACGCGCAGCTGATGAAGGACTCCGAGGTCTACCGGGAGATCGCCCTCTCCCAGCTCTCGCCGGAGGAGCTGGCGTCATGATGGGTAGAGGCCCCGTGCCGGGGGCGAGGGGCCCGATGCCCGGTCCCGGCGGGAGAGGTCCCCTGGGAGGAGGGCCGGGCGGGGCGCACGGCCCCATGGCGGCGCTGATGCCGGGCGAGAAGGCCAGGAACTTCAGGAGGACACTCCGGACCTTCATGACCTACGCCAGGCCCTACCGCATCCACCTGCTCCTGGTGGTGCTGTTCTCCATCGTCAGCACGTCCTTCGCCATCGTCGGTCCCAAGCTGCTGGGCTGGGCCACCACCAGGCTCTTCGAGGGCGTCATCGCCAAGGCCATGAACGTTCCGGGGGCGGCCATCGATTTCGGCTACATCGGCCGCATCGCTTTGATACTCCTGGGCCTGTACCTTCTGAGCGCCCTCTTCAACTACGCGCAGGGCTTCATCATGTCCAACGTGGCCACCAGGATCACCTACGCCTTCCGGCGGGAGATCGCGGAGAAGATCAACCGCCTGCCGCTCTCGCACTTCGATACGCAGTCCCATGGCGACGTGCTGAGCCGGGTGACCAACGACGTGGACACCGTCAACACCACCCTGACCCAGAACCTCTCGCAGATGATCTTCTCGGTGGTCACCATCCTGGGCGTGCTGATCATGATGTTCTCCATCAGCTGGGAAATGACCCTGGTGGCCCTCGGCATCATGCCGGTCTCCCTGATCTTCATCCGCTTCATCATCAGTGTTTCCCAGCCGCAGTTCCGGGCGCAGCAGGCCCAGCTGGGGCAGATCAACGGCCACGTGGAGGAGATGTACGGCGGGCACGTGGTGATGAAGTCCTTCAACGGGGAAGAGAGGTCGCTGGACAAATTCAACCGCATCAACACTCAGCTCCACAAGTCGTCGTGGAAGTCCCAGTTCTGGGCCGGCATGATGTTCCCGGTGATGATGTTCGTGGGCAACCTGGGTTACGTGGCGGTGGTCATCCTGGGCGGGTACCTGGCGG
>CAYPDY010000038.1:0-19382 GCA_964409515.1 uncultured Dehalococcoidia bacterium | reverse complement strand
GGCCGGCTGATCAGGGTCCTGCAGCAGTCCCAGGAGCGCGTCGGCTACCTGCCGCCGGAGGTGCTGACCGCCATCTCGCAGGTGATGAAGGTCCCCATCAGCGAGGTGAACGGGGTCGTCAGCTTCTACAATTTCTTCACCACGGTGCCGCGGGGCAAGCACGTTCTTCAGGTATGCCTGGGTACGGCCTGCTACGTCAGAGGCGGCCAGCGGATTCTGGACATCCTCAAGAGAGAGTACAAGCTGGAGCCCGGCGACACCACCCCGGACGGAATCCTCTCGCTGGATACCGTCCGCTGCCTGGGCGCCTGCGCCCTGGCCCCGGTGGCCACCCTCAACGGTCAGGTAAACCGGCGGGTGAAGCCCACCACCATCAGAGAGCTAGTGAGCCGCTGTAGATAGGGGGTCGAGACGTGAACAAGATTAACACCTTACAGGACCTCGATGAGATCAAGAAGCGGGTGAGACCGCTTCTGGCTGTCAGAGAAGACACGAATTTCGCCAGATTCAAGGAGGCCCGCCAGATAGACGTCCTAGTCTGCCGGGGAACAGGCTGCACCGCCGCCGGCGCCGACGAGGTCGAAGATGCCTTCCGCGAAGCCATCAAGCGGAGAGGGCTGGAGAAGCGCGTCAGGGTGAGCGTGACCAAGATAGGCTGCCGCGGCTTCTGTGAGAAAGGGCCCAACGTCACCATCACCCCCGGCGACATCCTCTACACCAGGGTACGCCGGGCGGATGTCGACGAGATCGTGGAGAAGCATCTGGTGCGCGGGGAGATAGTGGAGCGGCTGGTGTACGTGGACCCCATCTCCAACAAGCCGGCTCCGGCCAACAAGGACATCGAGTTCTACAAACGCCAGAGGCGTATCGTCCTCTTCCTGAACGGACTCATCGACCCCTGGAGCATCGAGGAGTACATCGCCTTCGACGGCTATCGGGCCTTCGTCAAGGCCCTGACCGCGATGAAACCGGACGAGGTAGTGGACGAGGTGCTCAAGTCGGGGCTGAGGGGAAGAGGCGGGGCGGGCTTCCCCACCGGACGCAAGTGGGGCATGGTGCGCAGCGCCCAGGGGGACGAGAAGTTCGTCGTCTGCAACGGCGACGAAGGAGACCCCGGCGCTTTCATGAACCGCTCCGTCCTGGAAGGCAATCCCCACTCGGTCATCGAAGGCATGCTCATCGGCGCTTTTGGCATCGGCAACGTCCGCCAGGGCTACGCCTACGTGCGCGCGGAGTACCCGCTCGCCATTGAGACCTTCCAGAACGCCCTCAGCCAGGCCAGGAAGCTCGGCCTTCTGGGCGAGAACATCCTGGGGACCGGTTTCAGCTTCGACCTTGACGTGTTCCCGGGAGCCGGGGCCTTTGTCTGCGGTGAAGAGACGGCGCTGCTCATTTCGATAGAAGGCAAACGAGGCAACCCGCGGCAGAGACCTCCCTTCCCGGCCAACAAGGGGCTGTTCGACAAGCCCACCACGCTCAACAACGTCGAGACCTGGTCCATCGTGCCGCAGATCATACTGAAGGGCGCCGACTGGTACAAGGGAGTAGGCGTCGGGGGCAATGCGGGGACCAAGACCTTCTGCCTGGTAGGCAAGATCACCAACTCCGGCATCGCCGAGGTCCCCGTCGGCACCCCGCTGGGGCATGTGGTATTCGACATCGGCGGCGGCCCGCCGAAGGGGAAGTCCTACAAGTCCGTACAGATCGGGGGTCCGTCCGGCGGAGTGATACCCATCGAGCACATAAACACCCCGGTGGACTACGAGTCAGTCACCAGCCTCGGGGCCATCATGGGATCGGGCGGCCTCATCGTCATGGATGAGGACAGCTGCATGGTGGACATGGCCAAGTTCTTCCTCCAGTTCACCAAGGACGAGTCCTGCGGCAAGTGCCTGCCGTGCCGGGCCGGCATCCCGAAGATGCTGGAGATACTGAACAAGATCACCCAGGGCCACGGCACCATGGAGGACCTCGATGTGCTCCAGGAGCTGGCGGAGATGGTGGGATCTGCTTCCCTTTGCGGGCTGGGGCAGACCGCCCCCAATCCGGTCCTCTCCACCATTCGCCACTTCCGCGCCGAGTACGAGGCCCATATCATCGACAAGAAGTGCCCGGCGGCGGTGTGCGCCGGGCTGTTCCGGGCACCGTGCCAGCACACCTGCCCGGTCGGGTTGGACGTACCGGGATACGTCGCCTTCATCAAGGACGGCCGGTTCGACGAAGCCTACAAGCTCATTAGGCAGCGGCTGCCTTTCCCGTCGGTGTGCGGCCGGGTGTGCAATCACCCCTGCGAAGGCAAGTGCCGGCGCGGCCAGATGGATGATCCGGTGGCCATCCGGCACCTGAAGCGGTTCGCCGCCGACTGGGCCGCCGACAAGGGCTTCGAGTACGCTCCCAAGATCGCCGCCAGGAAGAGCGACAGGGTGGCCATCGTCGGTGCCGGGCCCGCCGGGCTCTCGGCCGCCCAGGACCTGGCCATGGACGGCTACCGGGTCACGGTCTTTGAGGCACTGCCGGTGGCCGGCGGCTGCCTGGCCGTCGCCATCCCCGAGTACCGCCTGCCCAACGAAATGCTCAACCAGGAGATCTCGAATATCGAGAAACTGGGCGTGGACATCAGGCTGAACACCCGCATCACCGACATCGACTCCCTGTTCGCCCAGGGGTACGGGGCTGTGTTCCTGGCCCTGGGCGCTCATGCGGGCGAGAGGATGAGGGTCCCCGGCGAGGACGTGAAGGGCGTCTACGACGCCGTGGAGTTCCTGCGCAACGTCAACCTGGGACGCGAGATGGAGATAGGAAAGAGGGTGGCCGTGATCGGCGGCGGCAACACCGCCACCGACTCCGCCAGGGTGGCCCTGAGGATGGGGGCCCAGGAAGTGCACATTTACTACCGCCGCGAGAAGAAGGACATGCCCGCCATCGAAGAAGAGATCCTGGCGGTGGAGGAAGAGGGCATACGCATCCACGAGCTGACCGCCCCGACGCGGGTGCTGAGCCAGGAGGGCAAGGTGACCGGTTTGGAGCTCATCCGCATGGAGCTCGGGGAGTTCGACAAGAGCGGGCGGAAATCGCCGCGCCAGATAAAGGGCTCCGAGTACTCCGTGGCCTGCGACACGGTAATTCAGGCCATAGGCCAGCGACCCGATACCGGGTTCACCGAGAAATACGGCATCAAGATCGGCATGGGGCGCACCATAGTCGCCGACCCCCGGACTCTGGCCACCGACCGGCCCGGGGTCTTCGCGGGCGGCGATGCGGTCACCGGTCCCTGGACCGTGATCGAGGCCATCGCCGCCGGCCAGCGGGCCGCGTCTTCCATCAAGAGATACCTCCAGGGACGGGAGTTGGGACCCAGGGTGGATCGTCAGGACCAGGAGACATTCCTGATCCCGCGGCCTGACGATGCGGAGGACATCAAGGAGAGACCGCGCGTGACCATAAGTGAGCTTCATCCCGTGAAGAGGACCAGCTCTTTCAAAGAGGTCAATATGGGCTACACCGCCCAGGAAGCGATGTCGGAGGCCTCCAGGTGCCTCCGGTGCGATGCTGAAGCTGGAGGGGACTAGATGAAGGATATATCGCTGACAATTGACGGCCAGAAGGTGCACGGGCACGAGGGCGACACCGTCCTCGACGTCTGCCGCCAGAATGGAATAGACGTACCCACTCTCTGCGAGTTCAAGGGGCTCACCAACGTCGGGGCCTGCCGCATGTGCGTCGTGGACATCGAAGGCGAGAGGCGCATCAACCCATCGTGCACCTACCCGGCCCGCGACGGCCTGGTGGTCCACACCAAAACGGAGAAGCTCGAGAAGTACCGCCGGCTCATACTGGAGCTTATGTTCACCGAGAAGAACCACTACTGCATGTACTGCGAGAAGAGCGGTGACTGCGAGCTGCAGGCCATGGGCTACCGCTACCAGATGGACAACGTCCGCTATCCGTATACGACGCCCGCCACCGCCCTGGACTCGCTCAGCGAATACCTTGCCGTGGACCACGGACGGTGCATCCTCTGCGGCCGCTGCGTGCGGATCTGCGGGGAGGTTGAGGCCAACCACACGCTGGATTTCGCCAGGCGCGGCTTCAAGACGGTGGTTTCGGCCGACCTGTCCCAGTCACTGGGAACGTCCTCCTGCACGCAGTGCGGCGCCTGTATGCAGGCCTGCCCCACCGGCGCCATCTTCTCCAAGCTCAGCATGTACAAGGTGAGGACGAACGAGTGCCAGGAGGTGAAGACCGTCTGCCCGGTCTGCGGCGTGGGCTGCGAGCTGGCAGTGCTGGTCAAGGACAACAACCTGGTGGCCATCAAGTCCCCTGATCCGACCGGCAACAAGGGCCCGCTTTGCCGCATGGGCCGGTTCGGGCTGCTGGCGGACGGCCACAAGCGCATCACGTCCCCCATGATACGGGACAAGGAAGGCAAGCTTAAGGAATGCACCCTGGACGAGGCCCTGGAGGCCGCGGCCAGCCGGATGAAGAAGCTGGGCAAGGACTTTACCGGTGTCATATCGGCCAGGCTGCCCTGCGAGACCATCTCCACTTTCTGCCGGTTCATGAAGCAGGCGGTCGGCAGCAGCCGGATCGACACCATGGGCGGCGAGGCGTGCCGGATCATAGCCGAAGGCACCAAGGCCTTCAACAAGAAGAGCGAAGCCGCCGAGCTGGAGTGCTCCATGGAGGAGATCTTGAACGCAGACTGCATCCTCCTGGTCGGGGCCGATCCGGTGAAGACGCACCCGATCGCAGCGTCGCTCATCCGGCGCGCCGTGGACCGCAACCGGGCCCGGCTGATAGTGATCGACACGCAGAACGACGTCATGTCCCTCTGGCGTTCCCTGTGGCTGAAGCCGAGGGTGGGCAGCGGGGCCGTTCTGCTCAACGGCCTGATGAATCTCATACTGTCGAAGGGCCTGGTCAAGGGAAAGGCCGCCCCGGCGAAACTGACCCAGTCGCTGTCCGAGTATGACCTCACCAGGGTCCAGGCCGAGACCGGCGTGCATGCCGCCGACCTGGACACGGCTGCCGAGGCCTTCGGGAAGGCCAGACACGCCGTGATCGTCTACGGCCAGGGGGTGTGGCACGCCCAGCATCCCGCCGTGGTGACCGACCTGCTGAACCTGGCGGACCTGACCGGGAACCGCGACGGCGACCATTTGAGAATCATCTCTCTGAAGCCGGCGGCCAACAGCCGCGGCGCCTGGAACCTGGGAGCCGCCGCCAAGGACCTGTCGCTGAGCCACGTGCAGGGGCTGTACCTGCTGGTCTCGGATGAGCAGGTGGACAACGATGAGGTGCTGGGGTGGCTGCGGACCATCGACTTCCTGGTGGTGCAGGCCAGCTACCGCTCGGCCGTGACATCGATGGCCGACGTGGTCCTTCCTTCTCCCACCTGGGCGGAGAGGGACGGCGGGCAGTACGTCAGCCTGGATGGCCATGTGGCCAAATCCTATCGGCTGATCGATCCGAAGGAGGGCCTGCTGCAGGACCGGGAGACATTGAGGGAGCTTTCCAGGAAACTGGGGCATGAGTTGAGCCCTGATCAGGAGGTTAGCTGTGGCCAAACCTAAGATCGCTACCGCGTGGCTGGCCGGGTGTGCCGGATGTCACATGTCCTTTCTGGACATAGACGAGAAGATCCTGGACGTAGTCAAGCTGGTGGACATCACCGCCAGCCCCATCACCGATTTCAAAGAGTATGAACAGGTGGATGTCGGCATCATCGAGGGGACCGTGAATACCACCAAGGACGAGGCGGTGCTCCGGGACCTGCGGGCCCACTGCAAGATCCTCATGGCGTGGGGCGACTGCGCCTGCTACGGCGGGATAGTGGCGGCGCGGAACCCGATAGACAAGGCCGACTGCCTCCGCCGGGCCTACATCGAGACTGAGAGCACCGTGCACGGCAAGATACCCACTTCGGACGAGATCCCCCGGCTCCTGGACAAGGCCAAGCCGGCCAATCACGTGGTGAAGGTCGACTGCTTCGTCCCGGGGTGCCCGCCCGATGCCGGCCACATCTACTACGCCCTGGTGGAGCTTCTGAATGGCCGCATCCCCGTTATTCCGGCCAACATGATGCGCTTTGACTGATATCTGACGTTCCGTGGAGGCAGGTGAAATGACCAGAAAGATAGAGATCGAACCGGTAACCAGGATAGAAGGCCATGGCAAGGTCACCCTGCATCTTGGTGATGACGGCAGGGTCACCGAGGCCAGGTTCAACGTGATTGAGTTCCGAGGACTGGAGAAGGCCTGCGAAGGGCGCCTCTTCTGGGAGATGCCGCTCTTCATCTCCCGTTCCTGCGGCATCTGCCCCGTCAGCCATCACCTGGCCGGCGCCAAGGCCGGGGACGCCATCATGGGGGTGCAGATACCTCCCACGGCCAGGAAGCTGCGGGAGCTGATGCACATGGGCCAATTCCTGCAGTCCCATGCCCTGCACTTCTTCCATCTGGCCAGCCCGGACCTGCTGCTGGGCTTCGACGCCGACCCGGCCAGGCGCAACGTGGTGGGCCTGATAGCCGAGAAGCCTGACCTGGCGGTCAAAGGGGTCATGCTGCGCAAGCTCGGCCAGCAGATCATCCGCATGCTGGGCACGAAGAGCGTGCATCCCACATTCGCCATACCCGGCGGCGTCAATCGGGCCCTGACGGAGGAGCAGCGGGAGGAGATCCTGAAGCAGATCGACGGCGCCATCCCCGACGTTCAGGTCGCCGTCGCCATCATCAAAGACTACCTGGAGAAGAACCGGGAGGAGGCCGACTCCTTTGCCTCCTTCCCCTCGGGATACATGGGGCTGACCGACGATGACGGGAACCTGGACCTCTACGACGGCACTCTGCGGATGAGAAACGACAAAGGAGCCATCCTGGAAGACAAGGTGGACCCCAAGGACTATCTCTCCATCATCGAGGAGCGGGTGGAGGACTGGACCTATCTCAAGTTCCCGTTCTACAAGAAGCCGGGGTGCCCCGACGGGGGCATGTACCGCGTCGGCCCCCTGGGCAGGCTGAACGTGGTCGACCGCATCACCACTCCACTGGCGGGCAAGGAGTTCAAGGAGTTCAAGAAGCTCTCCAACACGGGCATCGTGGAAGGATCGCTCTACTTCCACTACGCCCGCATGATCGAGTGCCTCTACTCGGCCGAGCGCATCAAGGTGCTGGTCGAAGACGAAAACATATGCGGGACCGACATCTACGCCGGCACCGGCAAGATCAACGAAGAGGGAGTGGGCGTCCTTGAGGCTCCGAGGGGAACTCTCTTCCACCACTTCTGGGTGGACAAGACCGGCATGATCAAGAAGGTCAATCTGATCGTGGCCACCGGCAACAACAATGCCGCCATGAACCGTGCCGTGTACGAGGTGGCCCGGAAGTACGTTGACGGCAACAAGCTGACGGAGGGCATGCTGAACCGGGTGGAGGCCGCCATTCGCTGTTACGACCCGTGCCTCTCCTGCTCTACGCACGCCATCGGCCAGATGCCGCTGGTGGTGCACCTCATCTCTCCCGGCGGCGAGATACTGGACACGGCGAGGACGGCAGGCTGACGTTGACAGTCTCTGAACGCCTTTCGTACAATGAATATGTTGCTGCGAATGGTGAGCTGGAGCCGCCAGGATCAGCAGAGGCGAGTCCGTGGGATAGTCGGGTGGGG
Organism: uncultured Dehalococcoidia bacterium; assembly: GCA_964409515.1. Taxonomy (GTDB): domain Bacteria; phylum Chloroflexota; class Dehalococcoidia; order UBA2247; family RBG-13-53-26; genus JAFGCL01. Next base: position 11,717 of record CAYPDY010000038.1, on the reverse strand, counting down.
TCGGACACCAGAGAGCAACCTTGAGTCAAACTGCGGCAGACAGACCAGACAATCCTGAGCCGAAGAGGCCCAATGGCTTCAAGCTAAGCCGGCGGGCCTTTCTTGGTGTTTCGGCCGCTGCCGCCGCCGTGCTCGCTGTGGTCCTGGCCCTGAAGCGTCCCAAGCTGGCCGAACCCATCGAAACGCAGACCACCAACGGCCTCGGCCGGGATGATGAGGGGAACCCCACGGAGTGGTTCATCCCCACCTCCTGCCTCAACTGCCCCACCCGCTGCGCCATTCGCGTGCGGAAGGTGGAGACCAGTGCCGGCCAGACCAAGGTCGTCCGCATCCTCGGCAACCCCGCCTCCACCTACTCCGAGGGCAAGTGCTGCTCCCGCTCTCATATCGGACTTCAGGTTCTGTATAACGCCGACCGGTTCCCCAGGCCGCTCATCAGAAGAGAGAACACCGAGAAGGGCAGAGGAGTCGATTTTGAGAACGATTTCGAGGAGACGGACTGGGACAGCGCCCTGCGGACGGTGGCCGACCGGCTGAACGCCACGTCACCGGACAGACTCCTGATCCTCGAGGGCTTGAACACCACCAGCAATGAAGACCTGGTCCGTCAGTTCGCCCTGGCCTGCGGCACCCCCAATCTCTTCAGGGAAGAAGGCCTGGAAACGGACGCCGACCGCGAGGGCAAGATGCTGGCGGACGGACGGGGCAACAGCGGATACGAGCTCGTGTCCGAGGACGGCACCTCCGCCAAGTACATCATCGCGTTCAGCTCCGGCATCGTGGAGTCCGAGAGGCCGCTGGCCCGCAATCTGCGGCTCTGGGGCAAGCTTCGCCGTGAGCTGCCGAACAAGACCAAGGTGGTTTCGTTCGATTCCCGGCAGTCAGTCACCGCTTCCCGGGCCGACGAATGGCTCCCCATCAATCCCGGCTCCGAGGGCGCCCTGGCCATGGCCATCGCCCACGTGATCATCGCCGAAGGCCTGTATGACACGGACTTCGTCACCAACCACACCGAGGGATTCGAGACCTTCAGAACGGTGGCCCTGGCCCACCAGTTCAGCCCGGACAGCGTCTCCGAAGCCTGCGGCGTCGATCCCGACACCATCAGCAGGATTGCCCGGGAGTTCGCCGGGGCCAAACCGTCCATCGCCTGGGGCGGAGAGGCCGCTACCAGCTGGCCCTATGGCACCTTCGCCAGCCACGCCATCTACTGCTTGAATGCCCTGGTGGGCAGCATAGATGTTCCGGGCGGCATAGTCTACCAGGAGTATCCGCCGTACGCCTCCATGCCCACGGCGGGCTTGCCCATCACCGAGACGGGGATCAGCTTCTGGAAGGTGGACCAGATGGTGCACCGTACCGGCGTGACGTCAGCCATAGGCTTCAACAGTAATTTGATCATGTCCATCCCTGAGAGCGCCGAGGGCGGCAGGTGGGATGAGGCACTGAAGAACCTCTTCTATGTGCACGTCGGGCCGGCCAGGAGCGAGATGGCCGCCTATGCCGATGTTATCCTCCCCACCTGCACCTACCTCGAGGACTGGGGCTACGAGAGCGCCATCCCCGGCTCCGGCTACGCCGAGGCCAGGATAAAGCAGCCGGTCATATCCCCGCGTGATGAATCGCGCCCTGCAGCCAGGGTCATCTTCGATCTGGCCTCCCTCCTTGGCCGGGCTGCGGCGTTCCTGCCGCCATCCGGCGGGATATCCGGCAGCCCGGAGGACTTCCCCGAGCAGTTCGCTGCCTATCGCACCAGTCCGTTCGTGCGATGGTCCGACTTCCGGAACGCGGGTGTGTGGAAGGGCAGCGGCTATGCCTATCAAAAGTATGCCTTCGGCACCGCTTCAGGCAGGTTTGAGTTCCACTCCGAGGGCCTGGAGCGGGTGCGCAATGTGGACCTCCCCCATGAGGATACCGTGTACGGTCTGCAGCTGGCCATCTATCGGCCGGTCCTGGAAATCAGGGGCGGCAGCCAGAACTTCCCGTGGGCCCAGGAGATGTACCTCGTCATGCACGGCCGAGGCTGGAAGAACCTTATCGAGATCAACCGCGAGACCGCTGACGAGATCGGGGTCGGCGAGGGGGATGAGGTCATCGTCAAGTCCGCCTTCGGTGAGATAGAGGGCGAGGCCCGGGTCACCGAAGGCATGCGCCCCGGTGTCGTGGCCATCGCCACCGGCCAGGGACATTACGCGTCGGGCGAGTTCGCCGACGACATGGGCTGCAATCCCATGGAGGTCATGGGCACGGAATATGACGAGGAGAGTGGACAACCGTCCCTGTACGGCACCAGGGTAGGCATCCACAAGGCATGAGGCGGTAATGGCAAACTGGGGAATGGTCATCGATCTGGACAAGTGCGTGGGCTGCCAGGCCTGCTCGCTGGCCTGCAAGGCGGAGAACAACGTGCCGCACGGCACACCATATGAGCACGACAGGCACCATGACATGTACTGGCACAAGGTCATCGCCGCCCACGAGGGCGAGTACCCCGCGGTGAACACCCAGATAATCCCCATGCCGTGCATGCACTGCTCCAGCCCCCCCTGCGTGAACGTCTGCCCGTCGAAGGCCACCTTCAAGAGGGGGGATGGCATCGTTGTCCAGAACTTCCGCCGCTGCCTCGGCTGCCGCTACTGCATCGTGGCCTGCCCCTACGGGGCCAGGAACTTCAATTTCAAGGACCAGCACGACGAGGAGTATCAGCGGCCCGACCTGCCTCCTGATCTCGGTCTCGAGTATGGCGCCGAGATCGGCCCCTGGCCGTATCCCCACCGAACCCGCGGTGTCGTGGAGAAGTGCACGTACTGCTTCCACCGGATAGACGAGGCCCTGGCCAAAGGCTGGGAGATCGGCAGTCCCGACGGGGTCCTGCCGGCCTGCGTCGAGGCCTGTCCCACGGAAGCTCGGTTCTTCGGGGATCTCGACGATCCGGGCAGCATGGTCTCCATGCTGCTTGCCTCCCGCACCTATATCAAGCTGCGAGAGGACATGCTGACCAATCCGAAGACAATCTACCTCCCAAGGTAAGGAGATTCGATGCAACTCGACTTCTCGGCAATCAAGGGAAACTCTAGGAACTACAAGATCCTGGTTGGGGTTCTCGCTGCACTGGTGATTGCCGGCCTGGCCGCCTACGGGGTCGCCTACATGTACGGCTTCCGACTCTGGGGCGTCAACAACTACGTGACCTGGGGACAGCTCATCACCGTCGACTTCTTCTTCATCGGCCTCAGCGCCGGTTCCCTGGTGGTATCGTCACTGGTCTATGTCTTCGGACAGGAACGCTACAAGCCCATCGGCCGGATCGCGGTCTTCATGGGACTGCTGCTGATGATCGGAGCCATGCTGACCGTGCTTACCGACCTCGGCCGGCCGGAGAAGTTCTGGCGCCTCTTCATGTACTTCTACCTCAGCAATATGAAATCCATGTTCGGCATCAACGGCATCTTCTACGCCGGCTACATCCTGCTTCTCGGCACCTACCTGGTGGCGGCGCTCTCGGGCAGCAAACTGACCAAGTTCATCGCCCCGGTCGCCGTCCTCTGGGCTATGCTGGTGCACATGGGCACCGGGGCCATCGTCGGCTTCATCGAAACCAGGCACGTCATGTACTCCCCGCTGAAGCCCATCGAGTTCATCTCCGCCGCCTTCGCCTCCGGCCTGGCCCTGGTCATGCTGCTATCGTATCTCACGCTCAAGTTCAGCAAGCGCCCGCTGGACAAGGACATGTTCGTCTCCCTGGGCAAGTTCCTGGTGGTCCTGATTCTCGTCCTGATGGTCCTGGTGGCCGTTGACAAGCTCACCCATTTCTACCCGCCGAAGCGGGAGGCGGTGATGTTCCTCATTTCGGGTCCCTGGGCCTGGATATTCTGGCTCCAGGTGGCCCTGGGCTACTTCATCCCCCTGGGCATCTTGTGCAACCCATGGTTGCGCAAGAAGGTCAAATGGGTAATCGCCGCCTGTGCCATCTGCGTGGTCGGCATCTTCTTCGAGCGGGCCGCCATCATATTCCCCGGCCTGTCCCAGCCTCTCGAGTACTATCCCGGTGAGATCGCCGGCATCTGGGGCGCCCGCGGCGGCTTCCCGATCATGCCGGCTGAGACGCTGCAGACCCTGGGAATCGTCGCCGTGCTCGGTCTGGTCTTCGTTCTGGGGCTCAAGTTCATGGACCTGCTGCCAGCCGGCACGCAGGAGGGGCACGCGGAAGGCGCGTCTGCGGAGAAGGCCGCTCCGGCTGCCGAGGGAGGCCAGGGGTAGTCATGGCCAACATGCCAGCAGGCGGTGTCTTTCTCTGCCGCTGCAACGGCAGAGTCACTTCCAGGCTGCCGCTGGAAGAGATGCGCTCGTGGCTCCAGGAAATGCAGCCCGGCATCAACGTGGTCATCAGTGATAATCTCTGCCAGTCCGAGGTCGTGTCCCGGGTCATCCGGGAGCACCAGGTGCTTCCTGCGGTCATCGCCGGCTGCTCGCACTTGAAGTCCGAGCTGGGCCTCTGGCGGGAGCCGGAAAAGTGCGCCTTCGATCCGGACTCCGTGGGCACCGTGGACCTGCTCCGCGAAGTGGTGTCGCCCTATGATGACGCTGACCTCATCAACAGGGTCAGGCTCCTGCTCTGGGCCCAGGTCAAACGCCAGGAGAAGTTCAACGGCGTGCCTCCCACGGCCCGCCGGGCCCACTTCGTCAGAGCGCAGGGCGAGATCAGCCGCCGCGACCTCTTCCAGTCCCTGATCCCGAAGTACCAGGTGACGCCGTATATCGAATCGACCCTTTGCCTGGGAGAGAAGTGCCGCATATGCCGGGCCGGCTGCGAGTCCAGGGCCATCTCCGCCCAGGCTGACGCCTTATCAATCAACAGCGCCGACTGCAGGGGATGCGGCGTTTGCACCACCCTGTGTCCCCGCCAGGCCATCATTTACCCCAACTTCTCCCTGGACCAGCTCGAGGCGGAGATAGAGGGGCTGCTGCTGAACAGTGCCGAGCAACTCCGGCCGCGCGTCATCGCCTTTGTCTGCCGGAGCAGCCAGCCCCCCAGTTTCGATGCCAACGTGCTGCCGGTAAGCGTTCCCTGCCTGGGCATGATCTCGCCGGGGCTGATGCTTCGGGCGCTGGATCGGGGCGCCCAGGGTCTCATGCTGGTTTCCAGCCAGCAGAAATGCCAGCTGAAGCTGGACTGCTCCAACTGGAGGGGCACAGTCCAATTTGTGCAGCGTCTGCTGGAGCACTGGGGCCTCGAGCCGGAGCGCGTGACCGCCCTGGACGAGGGGGACCTGGCCCGCCGACTGCGGCTGTTCGGTCAAAGGATGGCCCTGCTGACACCGATGTCCTTCACATCGTCACAGTCTACGGCCTTCCCGGACAAGGCCCTGGGACTGCCGGCGGCCATCCTGGCGATGTCGGAGAAACTGGGTGCGGACGCCACCGGCAAGATCGCCGCCGGGACGGTGCCCTTCGGGAAGATAGTGCTGGACGCCACCAGGTGCACCGGCTGCGGCGTCTGCGCAGCGCAGTGCCCCACGAATGCGCTCGCCGATTTGAAGGTCACATCATCCTGCCGGCTGGTGTTTCGACAGGAATCGTGCGTCGGCTGCGGCCAGTGCGTGGATGTGTGCCCGGAGAGGTGCCTCCATCTCACCAAGGTTCTGGAGGTCAGCAAGCTCAATCACGAGCCGCAGATCATCTTCGAGGGTGAGTTCGCTCGCTGCCGGGTCTGCGGTGAACCGTTCGCCCCCAAGGCCATGGTGGACTCGGTGCGCGCGCGGCTGGGGACAACAGGAGAGGCCGCCCTGAGGCTGGAGACCTGCCCGAAGTGCAGAATGAAAGGAAAGGTCCGCCCGACCAAGAGCGGCGCGGGAGTTTAGGGAGATGGATCAGTTCCTGAGAGTGGTGGCCGTTTTCCTTGAGGTATCGGTCCTGGGCGTAATGATATTCTGCCTGGTCTGGGGACTGAAGCTCCTGCTCGAAGACCTCGGCCTGAACAAGAAGTGATGGCGCTGGCGGTGGTCTTCTTCATAGTCGTGATCTTCTTCACCATCCACCTGTCGGCATTCTATCCGGCCTACAGCGGAGCATGATGATCAGATTCAGTCTCAGTCTCGATGACAGACACGCGGGCAGCCGTCCGATGATCAGGAGGACCTCGTAGGACCTATGAACGAATTTTGGGGTGGCTCACAGGAGTTCGGCCAACTCTGGTACATCCAGAACATCTTTGCGCCGGTGATCATCGGCTTCCTCATCTTCAGCACGGTGCTCTTCGCCCTGTTCATCTACGCCTTCTCCCGTCGCTTCTTCATGTGGAAGCGCGGCGCCAGGGAATCCCGCACCGGCCGTCTCGGGACCGCTCTCGGCGTGGTCGCCGGCTACACCCGGATGATGAATGAGGCCTACCCCGGATGGATGCACTTCATGATCCTGTGGGGCACGGTCATGTTCGTGGCGGGCAAGATCATCCGCCTCTTCTCCTACACGGTGACCATACCCAGTCCGCCGCAGGACATCTTCCTGGCAGCCTCATTCATGTCAGAGATCGGCGCCGCCCTCATCATCGTCGGGGGCATCCTGGCGGTGATCCGCCGCTACTTCATCAAGCCGTCGCGGCTGGACAACAAGTTCGATGACGGTCAGGTCTTTCTCTTCGTGTTCATCATCCTCGTCAGCGGCTTCATGATCAAGGGCTACCGCATAGCCATATCCGAGGTGCCGCTCAATGGATGGAGCGAGTGGTGGTGGTCGCCCATCGGCTACTGGTTCTCCAAGGTATTCATGGTCTTCCCGGCCAACTACCGGAACGAGATACTGACGTGGCACAGGGTGGTGATCCACACCTTCATCGCCTTCGTCTTCCTGGCCCTGATACTCCTCTACCGCTCCCGGATGCACCACATCCTGCTGGTGCCCCTGAACGTCTTCTTCCGCTCCTCCAAGCCCAAGGGCGCCCTGACCCCCATAAACCTGGAGACGGCGGAGAGCTACGGTGCCTCCAAGATCGAGCACTTCACCTGGAAGCAGCTCCTCGACCTTGATGCCTGCACCCGCTGCGGGCGCTGCCAGGACAACTGCCCGGCCCACATCAGCGGCAAGGCCCTGTCGCCCAAGAAGCTGATCCAGGACCTCAAGACGCACATGAACGAGGTCTATCCCATCCCCTTCTGGCCCAGGCCCAAAGAGCCGCGGGCGGACATGATCAATGATGCCGTTACCCAGGAAGTGGTCTGGGACTGCACCACCTGCCGCGCCTGCATGGAAGCCTGCCCGGTCTACATCGAGCACATCGACAAGATAGTCGACATGCGACGCAACCTGGCTCTGGAAAGAGCCGAGTTCCCCGAGTCCGCCCAGGGCGCCCTGCAGAGCCTGGGCACCCGCGGCCACCCCTGGCGCGGCACCACGGCCACCAGGACCGACTGGATCTCGGGGCTCGATGTGAAGGTACTGGCGGACAACCAGGACATCGATGTCCTGTACTGGGTGGGCTGCACTGCCGCCCTGGAGGACCGCAATATGAAGGTGGCCATCGCCACCGCCAAGGTGCTGCAGGCCGCCGGCGTCAAATTCGGCGTGCTCGGTGTGGAGGAAGGCTGCTGCGGTGACCCGGCCCGCCGCATGGGCGATGAGTACCTCTTCCAGACCCTGGCCGCCAAGAACATCGAGACCATGAAGAACTACAAGGTCAAGAAGGTCGTGGCCAGCTGCCCTCACTGCTTCAATATGCTCAAGAATGAGTACCCCCAGTTCGGCGGTGATTTCGAGGTCGTGCACCACTCCCAGTTCATCGTCGACCTGATGGCGCAGGGCAAGATCAGCATGGGCAATGTTCCCGGCATGACGGTGGCCTATCACGACTCCTGCTACCTCGGCCGCCACAACGACATCTACAAACAACCTCGCAAGGTCCTGGATTCCATAGGGGGCATCAAGAGGGTGGAGCTGGGACGACATGGAGCCAAAGGCTTCTGCTGCGGCGGCGGCGGCGGCCACATGTGGATGGAAGACCCGGCCGAGAAGCGTTTGAATATCCGCCGGACGCAGGAAGTCATTGATGCCAAGGCCAACTGCGTGGCCACAGCCTGTCCCTATTGTCTCTCCATGTTCGAGGACGGCCTGAAGGCCAAGCAGGTCGAAGAGACCGTCAAGGCCATGGACTTGAGCGAGCTGATTGTCCAGTCGATGGGCAAGAAGTAGGACGCCACCTCAACTCACTCGGGTTCAACTCCTGGTCACCTGGTGGTTTGTTTTGTCTGCAGGCACGCCCCTGTAGTACCATGGAACTGGAAGTGAGGCTCTTCAAGAGGAGTATGTTCGGATGGCGCTAGCTCCTTTCAGAGATGCAGTCGATGCGGTGGCCCTCGCCGGGGGGGAAGCCCTCAAGCAGTGCTACCAGTGCGGGCTCTGCACCGGCACGTGTCCCTGGAACCTGGTCAAGAGCTTCCCTACCCGCAAGCTGATCCACCAGGCACAGCTGGGCCTGGTGGACTTCGAGAGCGAAGACGCCTGGACCTGCGCCACGTGCCGCGCCTGCGTTGCTGTCTGCCCTCGCGGGGTAGCTATCATCGACATCATGAGGGCGCTGCGCAACATCGTGGTCGAGATGGGCGCGGGGCATCTTCCGGACTCGCTCAGGGTGACCCTCAAGAACATCGCCGGCACAGGGAATCCGCTCGGAGAGCCCGCGGAGAAGCGGACCGACTGGATCAATGACGGGGAGATACCCACCTTCAGCAAAGATGCCGAGGTGCTCTACTTCTCCTGCTGCGTACCCGCGTACGACCCCAACGTCCGCAGGGTAGCCCGGGCCACCGCCAGGGTGTTCCGAAAGGCGGGGGTCAGGTTCGCCATCACCGGCGACAGGGAGAACTGCTGCGGGGAGAGCGTGCGCAAGTCCGGCAACGAGACCCTCTTCCAGAAGCTGGCCCACAACAACATCGCCGCCTTTACCGAAAGCGGCATCAACAAGATAGTAGTCACCTCGCCGCACTGCCTCTACACCTTCAAGAACGAGTATCCGAAACTGGGCGGCAGCTTCGAGGTCGTCCACTACACCGAGTTCATGGCGCAGCTCATTAAGGACGGCCGGCTGAAGCCCGCGAAACCGGTGGACGCCAAAGTGACCTACCACGACCCCTGCTACCTGGGCCGGCACAGCGGCGTCTACGACGCGCCGCGCCAGGTACTTCAGAGCATCCCCGGCATCGAGCTGGTGGAGATGCCCTACCACGGGCCGGACAGCATCTGCTGCGGCGGGGGCGGGGGACGGATATGGATGGAAACCAAGAAGGGGGAGAGACTGTCGGACCTGCGGCTGGACCAGGCGGCCGACACCGGGGCCAGCATACTGGCCGCGGCCTGCCCTTACTGCATCCTCAATTTCGAGGACAGCATCCTCACCACCAACCGCCTCGGCCAGATCGAAGTGAAGGACATTTCGGAGCTGCTGGCGGACTCATTGTGACGCGAGATGCCAACAAGGAAGTTGAGTAGGTAGACCATGGCCAGGATTGGAGTCTTCATCTGCCACTGCGGCACCAATATCGCCGGGACAGTGGATATACCCCGGGTCATCGAGGCCGCCAGGAAGATGCCGATGGTGGCCCACGTTGCCGAGAACAAGTACAACTGCAGCGAGCCAGGGCAGGCCGCCATTCGCGACGCCATCAAGAACCACCGCCTGAACCGGGTGGTCATCGCTGCGTGCTCGCCTCGCATGCATGAGAACACTTTCCGCAAGACCGTGGCGGCGGCCGGTCTGAACCCGTACCTGATGGAGGTCTCCAATCTTCGTGAGCACTGCAGCTGGGTCCACGGCGACGCCAAGGAGGACGCCACCGCCAAGTCCATCGATCTCATTCGCATGGCAGTGGGCAAGGTGGCCCGTCATGAAGCGCTCGCGCCGCAGAAAGTGCCCATTACCAAGAAGACCCTCATCATCGGCGGCGGCATTGCCGGCATACAGGCGGCCCTGGATATCGCCAGCGCCGGCTACCAGGTGGTCCTGGTGGAACGCGAATCCACCATTGGCGGGCGCATGGCCCAGCTGGACAAGACCTTCCCCACCCTGGACTGTTCCTCGTGCATTCTCACCCCGAAGATGGTGGACGTCGCCCAGCACCCCAACATCACCCTGATGACCAGCGCCGAGGTCAAAGAGGTCAAGGGATTCGTGGGCAATTTCGAGGTCAGCATCACCCAGAAGGCGCGCAAGGTGGACCATGCCAAGTGCACCGGCTGCGGCACCTGCTGGCAGAAGTGCCCGGTCAAGTCAGACTCGGAGTTTCACCTGAAGCTGGGAAAGCGCCCGGCGATCTACATTCCCTTCCCGCAGGCGGTGCCGCCGAAGCCAGTGGTCGACACCGAGAACTGCCGCTACATCAAGTACCTGCAGTGGGAAGCAGCCGGCAAGGAAGGCAAGGCCCCTCCCCAATGCCGCATCTGCGAGAAGATCTGCCCTACCCAGGCCATCGACTGGCAGCAGACCGACCAGGTCATTACCGACAGGTTCGGGGCCATCATCGTGGCCACCGGCTACCAGCCGTTCGACCCCAAGGGGTACACGGAGCTGGGGGCCGGCAAGTACCCCGATGTGATCACCGGGCTGGAGCTGGAACGCATGATGAGCGCTTCAGGCCCCACCGACGGCGAGGTCAAGCGCCCCTCGGATGGAACCCATCCCAAGGAAGTGGTCTTCGTCACCTGCATCGGGTCCAGGGACGAGCAGAGAGGCCACTCCTACTGCAGCAAGGTCTGCTGCATGTACATCGCCAAGCACGCCATCATGCTCAAGGAACACGACCCCGAGGTGAACTGCTACATCTTCTACATGGATGTCAGGGCCGTCAGCAAGGATTACGAGGAATTCTATAAGCGCGCCCAGGAGAGCGGCGCCACGTACATCCGAGGCAAGATATCCCGGATACGCCAGGAGGACGGCAAGCTGATCGTGCGGGGCGAAGACACGCTGCTGGGCGATATGGTGGAAATCCCCGCCGACATGGTGGTGCTCGGCGTCGGCATGGAGCACAGCCCCGGGGCGGCGGCGCTGGCCCAGACACTGAAGGTGAGCTACGACATCAACGAGCTCTTCATCGAGGCGCACCCCAAGCTGCGCCCGGTAGAGACGATGAGCGACGGCGTTTTCGTCGCCGGCGCCGCAGTCGGCCCCCGAGACATCCCGGAGTCCGTGGCCTCGGGCAGCGCGGCGGCCGCCAAGGTGGCGGCCATCTTCGGCCAGGACTTCCTCGTCGTCGACCCCATGGTCTCCTCCATCGATCAAGCCAAGTGCAGCGGCTGCCTGCTCTGCACCGAGATATGCCCCTTCAAGGCCATTGACACCAAGGTCCTTCGGGACGGCCGCACGGTGGCGGTAGTCAACGAGAGCCTCTGCAAGGGCTGTGGCCTGTGCGTGGCCGGCTGCCGCTTTGGCGCCGCCAACCTGCGCGGCTTCACCCAGCAGCAGCTGCTGGCCGAGCTCGAAGGCGTATTGAGCTCATGATCGGCACGGGCCCTGAACATGCCTGGCTCTTTGCCTTACGATGCCGTTTATCGTAAACTGTACATGAGGCTCAAAGAGGCGGTCCAACGGGCGGCGCAAGTCCGCCCAGGAAGGGCGGTGGGAAGCCGCCCATTTGTATGCCCCGAGCCATTCTGACGGGAGAAAAGAAACTGATGGTGACTGGAGCCAGTGTCACGCCCTCGCCTGTCAGCGAGCTCCGGACCTTCGT
>CAYPDY010000037.1:0-19557 GCA_964409515.1 uncultured Dehalococcoidia bacterium | reverse complement strand
CCCAAGTATACCCGTTATGCGTGCCGACAGGCACTTTTCGGCCGGATTTCTAGGCCCCTTCACTGTCCCGCAGCCCCGGCAGGCTGGCCTCCCGCGACTGCCCCGGGAGCGCCGCGCCGATGGCCGCGCCTATGGCGGCGGCGAACTGGGGCTGCTCCGGCACCACGGGCCGGACGCCCACCATATCCTCGATGGTCCTGACCAGCGCCTGGTTCAGGGCCCCACCTCCCACCAGGACCAGGTCCCCGGCCACTCCTACGCGCTTTATGAGATCGGTCACCCGGGTAGCCACGCTCCACACCACACCGGCCGCAATCCTCTCCACCGATTCGCCCCGGTGGATCTGAGAGATGATGGAGGATTCGGCGAACACGGCGCAGGTGGCGCTGATGTCCGCTCTGCCGTCGGCGGCCAGCGCCAGGGGCCCGATGCGCTCCAGCGGCACCTTCAGGTATACGGCTGCCAGCTCGATGAAGGCGCCGGTCCCGGAGGCGCACTTGCTGTTCTCCGCCGACTCCTCCACCGCGCCATTCGGCCTGAGCCTCATGGCGCGGCAGCCCTCCGCCCCGATATCGACTACCGTGCCCGCCGCCGGCACCAGCCAGCGCGCGCCCCGGGAGGCGCAGACAAGCTCTGAACTGGCCTTCTGGGCAAACGAAACCTGGCGCCGGCCCCATCCGGTGGCGATCACTCGCTCGACGGCATCCTGCCCGAGGCGCAGCTCTGCCAGCGCCAGCCCCAATACGCTCCGGGCGGCCGTATCGGCATCGTCCTCGGACACGAGGCCGGCCACCGCCCGGACCGCCTGGCCATCGAAGATGGCGGCCTTGGCGCTGTGAGAGCCGATGTCAATCCCCGCTGACCACATGGCAACCTAGCCGGCGATCATTTCGATAAAGGCCTCGATGCGCTCCCGCATCTGCTCCGAGCCGCCGGGAGTGTGGTCCCCTTCCAGCGGGAGGACGGGCACATTCCACTCCTGGCGGACCTTCTCCATCAGGTGGGGGTTCTCGGCCGAACGGCAGTCGCAGTACTTCTGGGTATGGAAGATGACCCCGGCGATGTCGTATCCCCGGGCGCTCTCGCTCATCTGCTGCCAGCGGCGCTCCGGGATGCGGTCGCCGGACGTGGACCTGGGGCAGGCCACCGCCAGGGAGCGGCGGCAGATAGCCTCCAGCGGCGGGCGGTCCGTCTCAATGGGATTCCAGAAGGACCGCGTTCCGTGGCAGCTGTCGTCGCTCACCACCTGCCCGCCGCACTCCTCGATGATCCGGATGACCTGGGCGTCGACCGAGTCCAGCGGCCCGGCCACCAGGTACACCCGCACGCCGTCCGCCGCGCTGCGCTTCTCCCTCTCGATCTCGTCCAGCTGCTCCCGCAGCAGCGCCGTGTGCTGGTCCCGGGGCATCAGCGAGGCGGCGAAGGACACCTGCCAGGCCTCGTATCCGGAGACAGCCGGCGGGCGCCGCTTCCGCAGCTCGTACAGGCGCATCATCTGCTGCCGGTGCTCATTGTAGACCCCGACCGCCCGGGACAGGTCTTCGTCGGTGATGGGTTGATGGAAGTTGCGCTCCAGCTCCTGCTTGAACTCGCTGACCACAGCCTCGTAGAAGCGGAGAGGGGCGGACCCGGTGGTCTTCTCCGGGTAGTTGATGTGGTAGATGAAGGGCCGCGTGTCCTGGGCCCTCACGGGGTTGGGCCGGTGGGGGTGGGTAACGTACTCGTCCCAGAAATAGTCCATGGCGGAGACGACGTCACAGGTGGTCGGGATGACCACCCCGTCAAGGTAGTCGTACAGGCCGCGCAGTCCGGCATCCAGGCAGCTGCGCATGAAGGGGCAGGTGTTCGGCGGGACGTGCAGCTGAGCGCGCTCCAGCTCGTCCGACGTCCCCACGATCCGGACGGGCAGGGCGCCGGCGGCGTAGATGGTCTCCTCCGGGACCACGCAGCACAGGTAGCCGATAACCTTCCGGCCGGTATCGGCCTTCCACTGCCTGACGGCCTCATGGTGTGACCGGGCATAGCGCTGGAACGTTTCGTTCATGATTTCCCCTCTGACAGCCGGATCCCCTTCTTGGCGGCGATGCGCTCGGCCAGGGCATCCAGGCGGGTCCTTACCTGTCCTTCGGAGTAGGACCGCTCGTCGACCAGGTCACAGTCGATGACCACCGCTGGAATGCCCATCTGCTTCTCGATGAACGAGACCAATTCCAGCAGCGGCAGGTAGACCGGGCGGCAGGTGTAGACGCTGTTGATGACCACACCGTCGATCTGGTACTCGCGGCAGAGCTCGCGGTACCCCTCCACCGATCCCCGCACCAGCTGCGTCTCCGGCAGCAGGGTGCGGAAGGCCATCTCGCCCAGGGGGTCCCGCGGGTTGCGGGCCGGCCAGGGGTATGGGTCATACGTGGGCTCGTAGACGAACACCCCGCCCAGGGGCTCGAAGTAGTTGAAGATGCCGGTGTTAAACCAGGTGGGTATGCCCGCCCACAGGAGCCGGAACCGCTCGTGCTCGATCTGCCCCTGCCCGACCGCCACCCTGGCCTTGACCTCGTCACGCAGGGCGGCATAGAAGTGGTAGCCCTTCTCCGTGCCGGAGCAGTACATGCCGGGGTAGACGCAGGAGAAGCCGTCCCCGCTGCCCATGGGCGACGGCACGGCCTTGCGCAGCTCCATTATCTCCAGCCGGAGATCGTTGGTGCGATAGGCCCAGTCCAGGCACTGGTTCAGCCGGTCCTGGTCGTACCGGATGCCGGTGATGTCGGTGATGAAGGAGAAGCAGTCCTCCAGCTGCGAGCGATAGTACTCTATCTCGTGGGGCTTGGGGGTCTGCATCCGCTGGCGGATGATGCGCTCCGGCCGGTCCAGGGTGAACATGGGCACGTTGAGCCGCTGCGCCAGGTCCTCCCACCACTTGAGCCTGAGGTCGCACACGCTGGATGAGGTTATCAGCAGGTCCGGCCGGGCCATCCCGCCCAGCGGCCCGTCGGTCAGATCACCGTTGATGACATAGCCCATGATGGTCCGGTGATACCCGCAGAGGTCAGTGGAGTAGCCGTGCTGCTCGGCGATGCTGGCGAACCTGACGGCGTCCTTCTCGGCATCGGGTGTCTTGCGCCGCACGGCGGTCAGGGCGGAGTACTGCTCGGGATAGAAGGGGTGGAGGCCCATGGAGTAGTAGATTTCCTTTTCGACCAGGGCGCATGACCATACCACCGGCTTCCCGGCTGCCTTGTGGGCGTGGCCCTGGGCGAAGTCATCCTGAATGAACTGCCACGCCCGGGCGGAGGTCTTGAGGGACTTGCGCGAGGCTTTGGTGGCCGTCTTTGCCTGTTCAGGCATGAACACACTCCTCGAAGAGGCTGGTCGCCGCGCGGCGTCTCCGCTGCGGCGGCGGTGGCGCAAATCCGCTGGAGTTGGACTGCAGCGCCACCCCCGCGCCAGCCAGCCCTTTTGGGAATCATGCTATCACCTGCATGACAACTTGTCAACAGCACCGCGTTCACGGCCTGCGCCGATAGTCAACAGCAGCGGCAGCCTAGTTTACACCTAGTGCGCCATATTGGCCTGATCGCGCGCCTGATGTGATATGTGATATACTGGTCCCGGGATGTTGAAGGTATTGCCCGCAGGGCCGTCATTGTGAGCGACGCCATGGACGACGTTGACCTGGCCATACTCAAAGAGCTGGAGGTTGATGCCAGACAGCCGCTATCCGAGGTGGCCAGGAAGGCGGGCGTCAGCCGGCACGTGGCCGGCCGGAGGCTCCGTTCACTGCTGGACCGCAAGCTGGTCTCCATCATGGCCTTCACCAACCCCCGGGCGCTGGGCTACCGCACCCTGGCGATCACCGGGGTGCGCGTTACCCCGGGCAGCCTGCATCCGGTGGCTGACCGGCTCAAGGCCCTCCCGAACGTCCTTTTGGTGGTTACCTCTACCGGCCAGAACGATATCATCATACTGTCCATGTTTGCTGACGCCACCGGGTTGACGGCCTTCCTGACCAGGGAGCTCAGCGGCATCCCGGGGATCACGTCCAACGAAACGATGATTGTTCTTGACTGGTGGGTCCGCCGGTCGTTCCTGTCAGAC
Organism: uncultured Dehalococcoidia bacterium; assembly: GCA_964409515.1. Taxonomy (GTDB): domain Bacteria; phylum Chloroflexota; class Dehalococcoidia; order UBA2247; family RBG-13-53-26; genus JAFGCL01. The sequence goes on along the minus strand of CAYPDY010000037.1, from coordinate 15,465 downwards.
CTGCAGTGGAAGAAGATGTCCTTCTCACCCGAGGTGAGGCTGGCCAGTCCGCGGCCCGATGAGCACGGAATGCCTGGTGAACCGGGGGAAGACGGGCCCGATCTCGGCGCCGACCGTGTCGACCTGGCCATCCTCAGGGAAATCGAGCAGGCGCCGACCCAGTCTGTCGCCACCCTGGCCAGGAAGGTGGGCATCAGCCGCCCCAACGCCACCGCCCGGCTGGGCCGGCTGCTCAACGAGGAGATCACGCGGGTCGTCGGCTTCGTTACCCCGTTCCGCATGGGGTACCCAACGGCGGCCATGATAGGTATCAGGGTGGCGCCCAACAACATCGAGCCCGTGCTGGCCCGAGTCCGCTCTCTTCCCGGCGTGTACTGGGTGGCCAGCGTAGCCGGCCGCTACGATCTGCTGGCCCTGGTGGTCTGGCCGGACCCGATCGCCCTCTCCCGGTTCCTGGGCACGCAGCTGGGGGTGATACCCGGGGTCACCGACATAGAAACCAACATCTTCATGGATACCAGGAAGATGAACTTCGCCCACGTGGCCTCAGCGCACCCCGGACAGTGAGACAGCGATCTGTTCACGAGTTGTCGGAAGACGCCGCTCTTTCCACTTGAACCAGCGTGGTGTTAGAACAGAAGGCCCCTCCCGGCGACGCCTCATCCCTGGTAAGCACATTGATTCCATCAATACGCGAAATAGCGCCGTGCGTCAATTCCGCGCTGATATGCACCCAACAATCAGTATCTTGCTAACCGGGCGGAGGAGGTGTAGACATGATGTGGTACGGAGGTGCCGTCATGATGGAGCTGCCTGAAGCCGTGAACCTGGCCGGACAGATCAACGAGACCGTGCGGGGGAAGAGGATAGCCGGCGTGACCGCGGCCCACACTCCCCACAAGCTGGCCTGGTACTATGGAGAACCGGGGACCTACCCCGAGCTGCTGGTGGGCCTGACGCTGGGCCAGGCCAGTCCCTTCGGCAGCATGGTGGAAATAGAGGCCGGCGACGTGAGGATACTGTTCGGGGAGGGGGTTGGAGTGCGGTTCCATCGTAGGAAGGACCCGCGCCCGGCCAGGCACCAGCTGCTCATCGAGTTCGATGACGGCTCGGCCATGAGCGGATCCATCCAGATGTACGGCGGGCTGGGGGCCTTCCCCAAAGGCGGACTGGACAACCCCTACTACAGAGTGGCCAAGGAGAAGCCCTCACCGCTTTCCTCCGCTTTTGACCGGGCCTGGTTCGATGGCATAGCGAGGAGAGACGATGTGCAGAAGCTGAGTTTGAAGGCGCTGCTGGCCACCAACCAGAGGATCCCCGGCCTGGGCAACGGCGTCCTGCAGGACATCCTGTTCAACGCCGGGATGCACCCGAAGAGGAAGGTGAGGGCCCTTTCCACAGGGGACCAGGAAGCGCTGTTCCATTCCGTGAAGACCACGCTTTCGGCCATGGCCGCCGGGGGCGGACGGGACACTGAGCTGGACCTGTTCGGCGGTCCCGGCGGGTACCGGACCATACTGAGCAAGAACACCCTGGGCCGGCCCTGCCCCTCGTGCGGGGCAGCGATCAGGAAGGAAGCCTACATGGGAGGCGCCGTCTACTACTGCCAGCAGTGCCAGAGGCTATGACTCGGAGGTCAGCACCGCGGCAAACACCTGCCACGCCAGCAGCGCCTTGGCCGTAAGGCTGAGCATGATGTAGGCCTTCTCGCCGAAAAGGTAGTCCCGCCAGGGCCCCACCTTCTTGTACTGCAGCACCATGTTGACCGCGAAGCAGTTGAAGAAGAGGAACAGCGAGACGATGATGCCGTACACGAACCCGGGGGGCGATGCGTCGATGCCCGGCGCCACCACGTAGACCACGATGGCTATCCACGGGATGGCCCCGGCGAAGCAGCCGAACCAGAACGACAGCCAGTTGGCCTTCCCCGGCTGTTCGTACTTCTCCATCAGGGCCCCGAACAGTATCATGCTGGCATTGACGCCGAATATGGCCAGCAGGGCGGCGATGTCGCTGATGCCGCAGATCTGGGAGATCAGCACGATCATGATCGAGGAGCTGAAGAAGTACTCGATCCAGCGCCCGTAGTTGCGGTTCTGGAGCAGGTTGCGCTTGTACCAGCCGAAGGCCGGACCGGCGATGAGGAGCAGCGCCCCGGCCGAGATCGCCAGGAAGGCGAACACCCCCCAACCGGTGGGGATGTCGAAAAGGTGGTGCAGCCCGGGGTCAGTGCCGGGCGGGCCCTCCATGAACGTCCCTACCACGGGGAGGGAGAAGTCATTGGTGATGACCGCGATGGCGGCCGCCTGTACCGCGAGGACGAGCCCGACCAGGATGTTCCAGATACGCAGCTGATTGAGCCGGCGTTCGGTGGATGCGTCAGCAGCCATGTTGCGCCTCCTTGTGACCGATTCTTCCGGGCCTTCGATAACTAGCATAGCCGAACCGGCGCCGGCAGACAAGAGCCAGCGGAGGACCAGTCACCCATGGTAACATGGCATTATCAGAAGCTGAAGTCAAGGAGGCAGTCCGATGGGAACGTCACAGATCATCCTGCTGATCATCAACATCATCGGGGGAGCGGCCGTCATCGGCAGCTACGTTTTCGGCCTCAAGGCCCAGGCGGGCGGGGCCGACGTCCTGTGGGGAGGGGTCCCGAACGGCATCAGGCCGGTCTACGGCATCTCCATGATCGTCTCCGCCCTGGGTTACCTCGCCTTCCTGTACTTCGTCCTCTTCCGCCTGGAACCCGATAACGTGGTCATCGCGGGACGGTTCCACTTCAGCCTGTTCCACGTCATCTTCCTGGCCATCCTCATCCCCTCCGCCCTGTGGATGCCACTGACCAATGTCTACGTGGGCAACACCGGTACCGGCACCTGGATCGCCGTGCGCACGGTCCTGCTGGTGGTAGGGCTGGCATCGATCGCCCTGGTCTGGGCGCTGCTGGGCCTGGAGACGCAGAAGCAGGGGGCAGCCTACTGGCTGGCGGTGGCGGGCGCCGCCTACTTCGCCTTCCACACCGCGGTCCTGGACGCCATCGTCTGGGCCGCTTTGTTCCGAAAGTAGGCCTGCCGGGGGGACCGCCCCGGGGCCTGCCGCCGGCACCGGCTTACCGGGAGGACGCCCACACGCCGAGGCCGTTCTCGCGCGCCTCATCCTCCATGCGGTCGAGCAGCTCCTGGTGTCCGGTGTCGGGAGGGTAGGATTGGGACCAGGCATAGCCCAGCCGCACCAGCTCGGCGTTGACCATGGTGCCGTCCACCCAGACGTACCGGAGGAGGCGCCCGTAGTCGTCCCTGTCCCGGACATCCTTCTCCAGCCGCACCACTTTGCCCTCCACCAGCCGGGCGTTCTCCTCGGTGGCCTCCAGGGACAGGTATTCGTCCGGCATCTCCGGGGCGTCCATGCCGATGTACCTGACCCTGTCCCCTCCCTCGATCACGATGGTGTCGCCGTCGATCACGCGGGTGACGAGGGCGGATTCGCCAATGGAGTCCCCGCCCGGCTCTCCCCCGCTCTCCGTGGTGCAGCCGGGGAGCGGCACAGCCAAGGCCAGGATGAGGATGCCAAGCAGCAGCTCCCTCATTCCCCCGGGCAGTCTCCGAAGGGTCACCGCGGCCTGCTTCTTGAGGGCCTACTTCTTGAGGGCCTTCTCCAGAATGCCTTTGACTCCATCTCCACCTTTGCTCTGGACGAAGGACAGGATAACCGGTATGAACTTGCCGATCATACCCCCGTTCATGCCCAGCTTGGAGAACCCCCCGGCCAGGCCCGACAGAGAGCCCAGGCCGCCCGGCAGAGCGGACATCAGCTTGCCCAGGCCGCCCGGCGCTTCGCCGGCTGCGGGCGCGGCACTGATCAGGCCGTCGACCCCCGGCACCGCCGCGGCTACCTTGGCGAAATCGTCGCCCCCCAGCTTCCCTTTGGCGTGCTTGAAGAGCATTCCCGCCCCACCCTTGGCTTGGTCCTCGGTCACCCCCAGGCTCTTGGTCAACTGGTCGATCAACTCCATCACACACCTCCCACGTTCCCCTATGATGCCATTCCGATATTATGGCCTTCCGATATTATACCCCTCCGATACTCTATCCCGAGTCGGCCCCCACAGCGAGGTCACGCTCCGGATTGCATTTGGGCCGCCGATGGCTATGATGATATGTGGGGGAGAGGCACAATGGATACTTTCCTGGCGCTCATCATCGGCATCGGGCTCAGCGCCGCCTGCGGCTTTCGCGTCTTTGTGCCGCTGCTGGGGGTGAGCATTGCGGCCCTCTCCGGCCACCTCACCCTGTTCTCCGGATTCGAGTGGATGGGCACCTGGCCGGCGGTGATCGCCTTCGCCACGGCCACCGCGCTGGAGATCGCCGCTTACTACGTCCCGTGGGTGGACAACGTCATGGACGCCCTGACCACGCCGGCCGCCGTGGCGGCCGGCATCATCGCCACCGCCTCCGTCTTTGGGGACATCTCGCCGTTCCTGAGATGGTCCATGGCCATCATCGCCGGGGGCGGCGTGGCCACGCTCATCCAGGGCGGCACCGTGGTCCTGCGAGCGACCTCATCCGGCACCACCGGCGGCCTGGCCAACTCCACCGTCTCCACCATGGAGCTGGTGGGGGCGGTCCTCCTCACATTGCTGGCTATCCTGGTGCCCATCCTGTGCCTGGTGCTGGTGATCTTCATCGCCTACAAGATGATCAGGAGGATGCTGAAGTGGCGATCAGCCAGGCAGACCGCGGCCCGATAGAGACCCGCACCGCCATGCCGGCCCCGCACCGGGTCGCACCGGCAGGGGGCGGTCCGGGACCAGAGACCAGAGGACGTCCAGGAGGAATGTGGAAATGATACAGATGGCTTCTGGCGGACAACCGGGCAAGCGCAACGTGGAGGCCGGCCGCCGCCGCAAACCGCAGGCGGCTCCGCCCGGCGGACGGGAGCGGGCCGACGCCCCCCGCCGCGATCAAGGCCCCGAGGGAAGGGGAGCCGGCGGGGGTGGCTCGGGCAGCTTCTCAGGCTTCGGCGGCCGGAGCGGCCTGCGCCTGCCGGCGGGAAAAGGAGGCTGCCTGGGCGGCACCTCGATCGCAGTGGTGCTGGTTATCGTGCTCATCATCTTCGCCGTGCGCGGCTGCGGCGGTCTCGGCACCGAGGACGGCACCGGGAACGGTACCTACACCGGGCAGATCGCCCAGGTGTCCTCAGCAGGCGACTTCATTACGGACTATCCGGACATTGACTACGGGACCCCGGCCAAGGCCGGCCAGACCTGGCTGGTCATGCTCTACCAGGACGCCGACGACAAGATTCTGGAGAAAGACATCTACTTCGACCTGAACGAAGCGGAGAAGGCCGGCGCGTCCGATCGGGTCAAGGTGGTGGCGCAGGTGGACCGGTACAGCGGGGCCTACAGCGCTGACGGCGACTGGACCGGGACCAAGCGCTTCCTGATCGCCCAGGACAATGACCTGGGCAGAGTGGGCTCGACAGAGGTAGCCAACCTGGGCGAACTCAACATGTCATCGGGCCAAACCCTGGCCGATTTCGCCACCTGGGGGATCCAGACCTATCCGGCGGACAAGTACGTGCTCATACTCTCGGACCACGGCATGGGCTGGCCCGGCGGCTGGAGCGATCCCACCCCCAGGGGCACGGTGGACGCCACCATACCCATGCAGGCCCGCCTGGGCGATGAGCTCTATCTCAACGAGATGGACGATGCCCTGGGCCAGGTTCGGGCCGCAACCGGGGTCGACAAGTTCGAAATGATCGGCCTGGACGCCTGCCTCATGGGCCAGCTGGAGGTCTTTACCGCCCTGGAGCCTCACGCCCGCTATGCGGTCGCCTCCGAGGAGACGGAGCCGGCCCTGGGCTGGGCCTACACCGATTTCCTCCGGGCCCTCAATGAGAACCCCGACATGGACGGGGCCAGGCTCTCCCGCCTGGTCGTGGAGAGCTACATTCAGGAAGACCAGATTATTCAGGACAGCGCCGCGCGGGACGAGATGTTCGGCCGCACCTCACCGCTGGGCGGGCTATACGGGGACTCCACCCAGCTTTCGTCCCAGCAGCTGGCCCGCGAGATGGGGCAGAGCAGCACCCTGACGGCGGTGGACCTGTCCCGGATCGCCCCGCTCAACACCAGCTTGAACAAGCTGGCTTACGCCTTCCAGACGGCCAACCAGAAAACGCTGGCCGGCAACCGCAGCTATGCCCAGAGCTTCACCAGCGTCTTTGGGAGTGAGGTCCCGCCGTCCTACATCGACCTCGGGAATTTCCTGCAGCTGGTGAAGCAGAAGACAACCACGCCGGCGATCATCCAGGCCGCCGATGGAGTGCTGACGGCCATGGACCAGGCTGTGATCGCCGAGAAGCACGGCCCCAAGAAGCCAGGGGCCACGGGGATAGCGATCTACTTCCCCAACTCCCAGCTCTACCAGAACCCCATCACGGGAGCACAGTCCTACACGGCCATCGCCGACCGCTTCGCCGCGGTGTCGCTGTGGGATGACTTCCTGGGGTACCACTATGCCAATCAGACGTTCGCGGAGACCGACGCCCGGCCGGTGGTGCCGGCCAGTGGCGCAGTCCGCTCGCCGGCCGCCGGCGGCATCAGCCTCTCGGCAGTGACCGCCTCCGGCCCGGAAGTCGCCATTGGCCAGAAGGTGACCCTGAGCGCCGACGTCGAAGGAGAGAATATCGGCTACATCTACCTCTCCGTCGGCTTCTACGACCAGGCCTCCAATTCCGTCTTCGTCGCCGACCAGGACTACCTGGAGATCTCCGAAACCCGCGAGATCGATGGGGTCTACTACCCCGACTGGGGCCAGGGCGAGTTCACCCTGACCTTCGGCTGGGAGCCGGTGGTCTGGGCCATCAGCGACGGGGAGACCACGGCCGAGGCCCTCTTCCAGCCGGAAAGCTACGGACGCACCGACAAGGAGACCATCTACGCCGTTGACGGCGTATACACCTTCGCCGGGAGCGGCGAGCAGCTCAACGCCCGCCTGTACTTCATCGACGGGGTGATGCGCCAGGCCTATGGCTACACGGGCGAGGGCGACGCCAGCGCCCCGCGCGAGATAGTCCCGACCGCCGGCGACCGGTTCACGGTCCTGGAGCAGTGGCTGGACCTCGACAGCGGCGGGCAGGTGACCGGGACCTCGTCGGAGGAAGGGAAGACCCTCACCTTCGGCGAGGAGATGTTCACCATCGAGACCCTGGATGCGGCGGCCGGCGAATACGTGGTCGGCTTCGTCGTGGAGGACCTGGACGGCAACCGGCAGCAGGCCTTCAGCACCATCAGTGTGACCTAGTCGTGGAAACGGGGCCGGACGGCATGATCTTCCAGTCACGCCTCGCAGACGCGTGGCTGCGGGCCTGCTCTAAGCTGGGCGGATTCGACGTCGCCGGCTTCCAGACTCCCTTGGGACCCATCATCCACACCAAGGTTGACCTGCGTACCAGGGAGGGCCGGTCCCTGCTGGCCCACGAGCTGGCGCACGGGGAGCAGATGAAGCGGCTGGGCCTGGCGCGGTTCTGCTTCAGGTACCTCACGGAGTGGCGGCGTCACGGCTACCGGTATATGCCGCTCGAGGAGGAGGCCCGCCGGGCCCAGGCGTCGGCCGCGGCCGACGAAGGCTAGTTCTCGAAGGGAAGCGGGTCATACTTCCCGGCGGCGCGGGCTACGCCAGGCTGAGAAGCTCGCTGATGAAGGCGGCATAGTCCAGGCCGGCCGCCTCAATGGGGTGCCTGGTGCTGCCCGCGGGGTTGATGTCAGTGTTCGGGTTGACGTCGATGACCATCAGCCGGCCCTCCAGGTTCTGCCGCATGTCTATGCTGGCGTAGCCCCGGCATCCGAGGGCGGCGAAGGCCCGCACGGCCAGACGGGACAGCTCCTTTTCGAGATCAGAGCCGACATCGGCCGGGCACCTTTCCTCGGTGCCGACGAAGTACTCATCGTCCGGCACCCACTTGGCCCGGTAAGTGAGCAGCTTCGGCCGGTGGGGAGGCAGCCGGTAGACGATCTCCTCTATAGGCAGCACCCGGGGATGGCCGTCTCCCACCACCAGGGCCCGGAACTCCCTCCCCGGCAGGAACTCCTCGACAATGGATGGACACCCGTAAGCCTGGTAGATGTAGTCGACCTGCTCTTTCAGCGCCTCCGGGTCTTCCACCACGTTCTTCTCGGTCAGCCCGAAGCTCCCGTGCTCTGCGAGGGGCTTCACGATGCAGGGCAGGTCGATGTAGAGGTCCATGACGCCTTGCGGAGAGAGCAGCTGCCAGTGCGGCGTGGGGACGCCGGACCACCGGAGGACATCCTTGGCCACCGCCTTGTTCTCACCCAGGCGGAGCGAGGCACTGGGCGATCCGGTGAAGCGCACCTGCATCTCTTCGAGAGCGCCGGCTATCGCCGCTTCGCTCTCGGGGCAGCCCTGAAAGCCCTCGAACAGGTTGAATACCACGTCGGTGGGTTCGAGCTGGCAGAGCCGGCTCCTGGCCGCGTCCAGCGGCGGGCTGAGGGGAAGCAGCCTGCAGCTACGGCCCAGACCCAGAATAGTCTGCTCCAGGGGGAGCACCGAGTCCATGACGTCCACCACCTCGGCCCCTTCGGCCAGGCTGTCATACGACCCGTGCAGCGGATCGCTGAATATTACGACCACCCTCTCGCGCACTCGGATTCCCGATTGCCTCCCCTTTGAATCGCTGCGCATTCCGCGACGGCGGTCCTCCGTCCCGAAAATGCCTGCTAACACAGTAGCACAGCAGCGTCCTGGACTCAAGCGACCGGCCTGCGTGAATACCCCCCCCGGGCCGGACGCTGCCGCGCCCACCGGCAGGGGCTCCCCATCCCGGATTCAGAATGGTAGAATGCCACTGGGCCGGCTGTGAAGAGGATGACGCTCCACGGTCTATCCTGCGTCGGCTGAAAAACCATGGATATCGCGCCGTACATCGTTGTCAGGGACCTGGCCATCATGATGGCCGTCGCCGCCGTGGTCACCTTCTCCTTCTACAGGCTCAACCAGCCTCTCATCCTGGGATACCTGATCGCGGGGGTGCTGATAGGGCCCTACAGCCCACCCTTCGCCCTGGTCAGCAGGCTCGATGTCCTGGGAGAGCTGGCTGACCTGGGCATGATACTGCTTCTCTTCGGTATCGGACTGCACTTCCCTCTCCGCAAGCTGGGTACGATACGCTACAGGGTCTACATCTTCATATCGGTCATCGAGATAGGACTGATGTTTCTTATCAGTTTCATGGTCGGGTGGATACTCGGCTGGCCTCTGATGGACGGCTTCTTTCTGGGGGCAGCCCTGGCCAGCAGCAGCTCGGTTATCATCGCCAAGGTCCTCGCTGACCTGGGCAAGCTGGAGGACGTCTCCTCCCTGCTGATGATCGGGGTGCTCATTGCCGAGGACGTCATCGTGGTCGTCATACTGGCCGTCGTTACACCGATCGCGGGAAAGAGCGATACGGCATTCCTGGCGCTGGCCTGGACCCTGGGGCAGGCACTGCTCTTCGTGATGGGCACCCTGCTCGTCGCCCGCGTTGTCATCCCCAGGATCATCGACGTCGTGAACCGTCCCAACCTGTCACAGCCGCGCGACGCGGAAGGACACGGTGAGGTGCTCATCCTCCTGGCGTTGGGGCTCTGTTTCGGCTGGTCCATGCTGAGTCACTACGTGGGCCTGTCCGTCGCCATCGGAGCTTTTCTGATGGGGACTATTGTAGCCGGGGCCAGGTCAGCCGAGCGGGTTTCCTCGCTCATCTCGCCAATAAGGGACATGTTCGGGGCCGTGTTCTTTGTCTCCATGGGAGCCCTTATTGATGTCAGCCAGTTCCGTATCTTCCTGGCGCCTGCCCTGGCCATCACGGCCGTGATGATGGTGGGCAAGGTGCTGGGCTGCGGGCTGGGCACGAGGATCCAGGGGTATGATTGGTCCACCGCCCTGAAGGTGGGGCTCGGAATGGGACAGATTGGCGAGTTCGCCTTCATCGTGATGCGGGTGGGGCAGGACCTCGACATCATCAGCCCGTCCCTCTTTCCGACCGTAGGCGTGGCGGTGGCCATAACCGCCTTCCTGACACCCTACATGATAAGGCTGAGCTACAAGATCACCGAGGCGAGGTTGAGTTACTAAGATATGGAGGTCAAGATGAAGCTGTCTCACATCGGCATCGTGGTGCGGGACCTGGACCGGGCGATGGAGTACTACAGCTCCGTGTTCGGACTGGGGCCGTTCAGGACCGAGACTTACGATCTCAAGGACTTCATCTTCAGGGGCCGGCCGGCCCGGGCCCGGGTGCGGGCGGCCCTGGCCGATTCCGGCCGGGTCTTCATCGAGCTGGTCCAGGTGCTGGAGGGGGAGACCGTCCATACGGAGTTTCTCAGAGAGAAAGGCGAGGGGATCCAGCACGTGGCCTTCCTGGTAAGGGACATCGATGAGAAGCTCGCGGAGCTGGCCAGATCGGGAGTCGAGCCGGTCATGCGGCTGCGCATACCCATAGACACCCCCGCCGGCGCCCCGCCAGGCGGGACCGCAAAGAGAACCCGGATGGAGCTGACCGAGGTGTACCTGGACAGCGAGAAGATCGGCGGGGCCATGATCCAGCTCATGGAGTTCCGGGAGGTGCCGCCGGCCTGAAAGCTGATACAATTAACTATCCTCAAGATCCTCAAGCGCAGAGGAGGAACAAGTCGATGAAGTGGTACAGGAACATTGGCCGGCTCGGGGCAGGCGACAGCCCGGCCAAGCCGTCGGCGGGCAACGGTGAACCGCTGCACATTGAGCAGTCGGTGCGGGGTGACCTCACCTGGCTCAACGTGGAGAAACCTACCCGCCGCGAGCTCGATTACCTGGCCCAGGAGTTCCAGTTCCATCCCCTCGACCTCGACGACTGCCTGAGCCGCATCCAGCGCCCCAAGATAGACGAATACGAGGAGTACCTCTTCATCGTGTTCCACTTCCCGCTGTTCCGCAAGGAGGCCGGGGTGACGGTGGCCAGCCAGGTGTCCGTGTTCATCGGCGGCAACTACCTGGTCACCATACACGACGGCGTCCTCAAACCCCTGGTGAAGCTCTTCGCCGACTGCCAGACGAACGAGGCCACCCGCGATGCCAATATGAAGAGCTCCGGCTACCTTCTCTACCGCATCACGGACATGCTGGTGGACTACTGCCTGCCCATCGCCAACAAGATCATGCAAAACCTGGAGACGGCGGAAGACGACATCTTCGACACCCGGAAGATAGGAGGGGTGGTGCGGGAAATCTCACTCCTGCGGCGGGACATCATCTCCAACCGACGGGTGATCTGGTCCATGAAGGCCGTCATCGGCAGCCTGGAGCACAAGACCGAGCGCTACGCCACTGAGAACCTGGAGGTATTCTGGGGAGACGTGGTGGACCACGTCGACAAGACCTGGGACACCCTGGATGAGTGCAAGGAGATCATCGAAGGGCTCCACGCGGCCCAGAGCTCACTGTCATCACATCACACCAACGAGACCATGCGCATCCTCACGGTCATCACCACCACCATGATGCCCCTCACTCTGGTGGCCAGCATCTACGGGATGAACATCGCCCTGCCCAAGATGGGGCATGAGAGCAGCTTCGCCTCCTTCGCCATCATCATCTCCATCATGGTAGTGGCCATCATCCTCATGCTGCTCTTCTTTCGCAGCCGCCGCTGGATATGAGGCCACGCCCTCACCGGGCCCTGCCGCCCCGATAAGGGACCGCTACCAGGCCCGGGTCAGCTCACCGGTCGGGCTCCGCCAGTACGGCAGCCAACCCAGCGCCAGCAGCCGCACCGAGATGTCCTTCTTGGCCGGGCGCACCGAGACCTGCTCCAGCTGTTCCGTCTGAGGGTCGATCCTGGCCGCCAGCTCATCCATGTCAGCCTTGAAATCCGCCTCCATCTGCTTCTGCCTCTCCTGGATGGCCTCGACGGTGTCTTCCGCCCGTCCCACATCCCTGGATTCCTTGCTGGAACGGCTCATCCCGCCCAGGGTTGATTTGGCCCCACTCGTCGACTTCCGGCCCATGAAGCCCCCCAGAATGGTGGCGCCGAAGGACAGCGCCGTCTGGACCTTCTGGTTGCGGGCCTGGTCTTTCTCCCGCTCCACGGTGGCCTGCGCCCGGCGCTTCCGTTCCTCCAGGGCGGCGATCTTGGGCGCATACTTCTGTCTCAGTTTCTCCGCCTCTTCATCGCGCCGTTCCCGCGCCTGCTGCTGCAGCCTTATCCTGAAATCGCGCTCGGACTCACCCAGGTTGGAGAACTGCTTCAGACCCGGGCTCTTCCACAGGTCGAGTTTCTGGCCCCGGTGGAGCCAGGTGGCGAACTCCTTGTTCCAGTAACCGTAGCTGTCGCTCTTCATGGCGATCGGCGGCAGGGCATCATACTCCGCCGGCTCACGCGGTGACGCCTCCATGGCGTTCACTTCGAAGTCCGCCTCCGCCGCTCTGTCCCAGTCAACTGCTACCGGCCCGTCCGTCACCTCCACCCGGCACAGAACCTCCCTGATGGTGTTCACGCCGGCCCTGGCATCGCTGAAGTGGATACTGCCGGCGGCGATGACCTCCGGCCGGTAGAGGAGGGGCTGCCCCGCTGGCTGGCTGAGGCGAACGGGGACGAAGTACTGGGGCACCTTCGGCGGCAGGACAGGCCGCCTCTGCGGGCCCCCGGCGGCCCCCGGGGACGCCGGGGCCCTGGCCGCACTGGAGACCGCCGGGGACGGTGATGGCGTGACCGCGGGTCCTGCCGGCGGGGCCGCGGCAACCACAGCGGCGGCGGGGGCCGCCGGGGGCACCGCAGCGGGCGGTCCAGCCGCCGCCGCCTTGACCGGCTCCATCAGCTGCTTGATCTGGCTGCGCGTCAGAGGTCCGCGCAGATAGGACATCGCCCACCGCGTCTCAAACACCAGCGGCGCATCATCGTGGACGTTGTTCATCAGGAAGATGCGGTTGGAGAGGCCGGCCAGGGTCTGCTCCATGGCCTGGCGGTCCCACGCCACGCCGTTGGTCGCCGCCACTCCTTCGAGCCCTTCCAGCACCCGCATCTTGTCCCGCTCCGTCTGCAGCCGGCCGATGAACCACGTTCCCGTGTTGGACAGGCCCTTGTAGTCCAGGTCCACCGGGTTCTGGGTGGCCAGAACCATGCCCACCCCGAAGGCCCTGGCCTGCTTCAGCAGGGTTAGCAGGGGCGTCTTGGAGGGCGGGTTGGCCACGGGCGGGAAGAAACCGAAGATCTCGTCCATGTAGACGATGGCTCTGAGGCTGGTGGTGCCGGAAAGGGTGCGCATCCATCCCAGCACCTGGTTGAGCAGCAGGGAGACGAAGAACATGCGCTCGGAATCGCTCAGATGGGCAATGTAGAAGACGGCGGTCCGGGGCTTGCCTTCGGGCGTGTACAGTATGGAGTTGATGTCCAGCGGCTCCCCCTCCAGCCAGGTGCTGAATCCGGGCGCCGCCAGCAGGTTGTTCAGGGCCAGCGCCAGGGCGAACCTCTCCTTGGCGGGATAGAAGGAATCCAGGTCCATTACTCCGATCTTGGTCACCGGCGGGGTCTGAATCTGCTGGATCAGGGCGGCGATGTCCATGTCCCGCCGTTCCCTCCAGGCCCTGTCCAGCAGGGTGGCAAGTAGAATGTGCTCACGGCTCTTGATGGGATCGGCCTCAACCCCTATGATCCCGAGCAGGCTGGTGGCCGTGGTGTTTATGCGCTCCCGCAGCAGCTCCTCGTCATCCAGGATCGCCTGCGGCGGGGCGGCGAAGGACTTCAGGATCGAAACCGGGATGCCGGCCGTGCTCCCCGGCGTGTAGATGACAAAGCTCGTGGACTGGCGCAGCCTCCTGATGCGGTCCCCGCTCTGGCCCCAGGAGGCCAGGCCATTCTTCCAGGTATCCGCCTGTTTCGCCGCGTAATCGTCAACCGACATGCCTTTCTTGAGGGCATCCTCCGGGTTGACCCAGGGCAGGAAGTCCCCGGGCGCAAGATCGGGGAAGGTCAGCAGCAGGTTGGTGAGGTCCCCCTTGGGGTCGATGGCTATCGCCGGTATGCCGTCGATGCCCGCCTCTTCCAGAAGCGAGATACAGAGGCCCGTCTTGCCGCTGCCGGTCATGCCGACGCAGACGGCATGGGTTACCAGGTCCTTGGAGTCATAGAGGAACAGCCCTTCCTCTGCCTTTTGGGCTGCCATCTGGTACGGCCGGCCGAGATAGAAGACGCCCAGCTTCTCGTAGTCTTCCATGATTGCCTCCTCCGGCGCCGGCCGCGGGCCTCTCTCCGCCGGGCGGCGCGGTGATCCCTCACCGCTAATTGTACCAGTTGCCGGCCCCAGCCCGCCGCCTATCGATCCAGCCTGAACTCCCACTGGCAGCAGCAGTCGCGGTATGTCTTCCGGGGAGGCACCTTGAGCGGTATCACCTGGATCTGAGGGTTGAAGAAATGGGCCATGATCCCCATCACCTTCGGCTCCATGTCCTGGCAGATGAGCTTCTCGCGCCCGGTGCCCTCCTTCTCCAGCGAGATGAGGCTGGGGCAGTGATTGATGGTCAAGATCCCGCGGTCCGGGCCCTTGAGGTCCAGAGCATACTGGTAGATGTGCATCCACGGGGAGATCTGGATGTACTTGAACAGGGTGGTCACATCATCGCCCTGGATATTCAGCACGGCGCTGATCTTCTTCATCTCCCAGAGCTGGGCCTTCTCCCAGACCTTGACGTCGCAGTCGAAGGCCTCGTCGTTGCCCCACTTGTTCATCACCGTGAGATACCAGAAGCCGTCTATCCGGAGCATGTACTCGTTGTAGGCGTGCAGCAGCTTGAGCGCGGTCTCCTTGGTAAGCTTGTCGTGACTGAAGGCCGGGTCAAAGTGGCCGCTGTAGTCGATCAGTTCCGCCATGGTGTTACCTCCTCTCGGCTCGCAGCATGGTCTGGCCGCCCCCGCGGCCCGGGCTAGCGCAGCATGGTCTGGCCGCCCGTGCGGCCCGGGCTAGCGCAGCATGGTCTGGCCGCCGTCTACCATCAGCGTCTGCCCCGTAATGTAGTCTGCGTCGGAGCTGGCCAGGAAGACCACCGCCCGCCCGATGTCCCTCTCCGGGTCCCCGAAGCGCCGCATGGGGACCATGGACAGCATGCCCTTCACCATCTCGGGTTTCGTCTCGGCCTGCCTATCCCAGTGGGGGTTGCTGGCCAGAGGGCAAATGGCGTTGGCGTTGATCCGGTAGCGGGCCCATTCGTGGCAGGCCACCCTGGTGAGGGCCCGGATGGCCTCCTTGGCCGCGGCGTAGGCCGCCCAGCCGGACACCCCGTCCAGGCCGGCGGTCGAGCCGAAGTTGATTATCTTGCCGCCGTGCTCCGCCAGACAGGGGAAGCATTCCTGCATGAAATAGAAGGTGCCCATGAGCCCCGAGCCCAGCGCCAGGGCCATGTCCTCGTCGGTGGTGTCCTTGAGCAG
>CAYPDY010000036.1:0-19727 GCA_964409515.1 uncultured Dehalococcoidia bacterium | reverse complement strand
TGCCCCAAGTCGACCTTTGTCATCGGCTACACCGGGGCCGGCGTCGCCCCCGACAGCGGCGGGACCTGGTTCATGCCGCGCATCATGGGGATCGCCAAGACCCTGGAGTACATCTACACCGGCGAGCCGTGCCTGGCCGATGAAGCGCACCGGATCGGCCTCCTGAACCGGATCCTTCCCATGGAGCAGCTTCAGGAGGAGTCCCTGAAGATCGCCCGCAAGATCACCAGCGGCGCGCCGATTGCCTTCAGGCTGTCCAAGTTCCAGGTCTACAAGGGCCTGCAGATGGACCTGGACACGGCCCTGGGGGTGGCCATGGCCTGCGTGACCATTGCCACCGACTCCGAAGACTACAGAGAGGCCCTGAAGGCCTTCGCCCACAAGCGGGCGCCCAAGTTCCAGGACAAGTGAGCACAGCTGGCAGTGGGGTAACGGGCCCGCCCCTGATCGCCATTGACGGTCTGGGGGCAGTTGGGAAGAGCACGGTCGGGCCGATGGTGGCCCGAAGGCTGGGGTATCGCTTCGTCGACAGCGGCGAGCTCTACCGCGCTCTCACCTGGCTGGCCCTGCACCGGGCCATGGATACGGGGGATGAGCCCGGCCTCGCCAGGCTGGCGGCCGAAACCCGGCTGGAGATAGAGCCGTCCCCGGACGGCGAACACCGCGCCGTGTTCGTCGACCGCCTGGACGTCACCGCCCAGATCCATACCCGGAAGGTTGACACCGAGGTCGGAAACGTCTCCCGGCTGTCCAGCGTGAGGCAGCGCCTGGTCATCTATCAGCGTGACATGGCCCGGGAAGGGAGACTGGTAATGGCGGGGCGGGACATCGGGACGGTGGTCCTGCCCCAGGCCCATCTCAAGATCTTCCTGGTCGCCTCCACCGAGGAGAGGGCCAGGCGGCGGCACCTCGAGCGGCGGTCGGCGGCGCCCGCGTCCTACGAGCAGGTGCTGGCCGACATGAAGAAGCGGGATGCCATCGACAGCACCCGGGAGCTGTCCCCGACCGTGCCGGCCCTCGACGCCAGGATAGTCGACACGGAGTGTCTGACCCCATGGGAGGTCGCCGACCGGATACTTGCCATGGCAAAGGAGGCCATTTGAAGCTCACCCTGTACGACTGCACCAGGCCGATCGCGGCGATCGGCTTGCGGTTCCTCTGCCGATACGAGTACCGGAATCGGAAGAAGAAGCTGCCCGAGGGCCCGCTCATCGTCGTGTCCAACCATCTCAGCTGGCTGGACATACCCCTGATCGGGCTGGGGATACCCAGACAGATCGCCTTCATCGCCAAGAAGGAGTACTTCCGCTCCCCCATCCACCGGCGGCTGGTTGACCTCTACGGCGGCTTCACGGTGGAGCGGGGGGCCGTGGACGGGACCGCGCTCAAGAAGGCGTTCACGATCCTGGACGGAGGCCGCTGCCTGGGCATATTCCCCGAGGGGACCCGGAGCAAGTCCCTCAAGCTGCAGCAGGGGCACGTGGGCACGGCCTTCATCGCCCTGCACAAGGACGCCTACATCCTGCCCATCGGAGTCTCGGGGACCGAGATGATCAGGCACAAGTTCGAGGGCATCACCCATATCCTGTACCGGCCGAAGGTGGTGGTGAACATCGGCGATCCTTTCAAGCTGCCGGAGATACAGGGCCATCCCACTCGCGTGGTCCGAGATCGATGCACCGACATCATCATGCACCACATCGCCGACCTTCTCCCGGAGACCTATCGCGGAGTGTACGGCAACAATGCGCATCCTGAAGACTGAGGAGACCGGCTTCTGCTTCGGGGTCAAGCGGGCCCTCGCCAGTCTGGAGGAAGCGGCCCGGAAGCACGGCGAGGTCGAGACGGTGGGACCGGTGGTCCACAACCAGCAGGTGGTCGACCAGTTCGCCCGCCTGGGCGTCAGGGTCGTGGCCGATCCGGACGAGATCAAGGGGGGCGTGGCCGTTATTCCGTCGCACGGTCTGCCGCCTCGGGCGGCGGAGAAGCTCCAGGGCCGGGGGCTGACCATTGTGGACACGACCTGCCCCAACGTCCACCGGGCCCAGCTGGCGGCCAGGAGGCTGGCCGAGGCCGGCTTCTGGCTGGTGGTCTTCGGCGATCCGGCCCACCCGGAGGTCAAGGGCATACTCGGCTGGGCCAATGAGCAGGGGGTCGCCACCCTGGACAGCCGGGACATCGCCGGGCGGCCGGACTTCCCGAAGCGGGTCGGAGTGCTTTCCCAGACGACCCGAAACGAGTCCGACTTCACCAGGTTCGTGACTGATTTGGCGTCTGAGCTCCTGCCCCGCGTGCAGGAGCTCTCGGTCCTCAACACCCTGTGCGACGTAACGAAGAGACGGCAGGCGGCGGCACTGGAGCTGGCCCGGCAGGTGGACCTGATGATGGTGGTGGGCGGGCGGAACAGCGCCAACACCCGCATCCTGGCCGAGATATGCTCATCCGCCGGGACCGAGACCCATCACATTGAGACCGCCGACGAGATCCGGGACGAATGGCTGGCCCGCGGCCGGTCCGTGGGCGTGACCAGCGGCACCTCCATACCGGACAACGTCATCGACGAAGTTATGATAAAATTGAAGCGCCATCATGCAGATCAACGTCGCACAACTACTCAAGGAGGGCACGGGCGCCACACGCACCCACGACCTCGACGAGATCCTGACTCAGGTTGACGCGTCAAGTCAAATTGACGCGTCAAGTCAGCTGGAGGGCCAGGAATCCCGCGTGGTGGGCAGGGTCAGCCTGACCCGGGCCGAGCGGGGCATCCTGCTTCTCCTGCCAGACCCAGCTGACGTGCGGCCGCTGCCTGGCCTTCTTCCCTCACTCCGCGGCGCTGCGCGTCGAGGAGATGTTCTACCCCTCCATAGACATCCTCACCGGCCTGCCGCAGGGGCTGCCGGAGGAGGACGCCAGCAGCAGTTTCACCATCGACGAGCACCACATACTTGACACCAGCGAGATGATTCGTCAATACTGTCTCTTGGCGATTCCGATGAAGCCTCTCTGTCGGGTGGACTGCGCCGGGCTGTGCCCCGACTGCGGTGCCAATCTCAACGAGAACAAGTGCCAGTGCGTGCGAGGTCACCGGACAGCTCTGGCTGAAGCGCTTGAACAGGCGCTGTCGCCTGATCAAGCGACGGCGCTCGAACAAGCAGAAGCGCTCGACCGGGAACAACCGCTCGATCGAGCCAAGTCTCAAAGAAAGCTGGGGTAATCAGATGCCACCACTACCAAAGAGGAAGACCTCCAAGGCCCGTCACGGTGAGAGACGGAGCCACCTGTCGGCCACTACGCCGGCCACGCAGGCATGCTCGAAGTGCCACACCATGAAGATCTCGCACACCGTCTGCCCCACCTGCGGGACCTATGCCGGCGAAGCGATCATAGAGGGCAAGGCCAAGAAGAAGTCTTAACCATCTGCGCGCAGCAGTGGCAGATGGAACGTCACCCGGCATTCCAGCATCGGCGTGATGCGATAGCCATGCCAGGCGGATTCAGAGTCCTCCGGATTCGACACCGCCGGCCCGGTTCGAAGACATCCGGTTCTGAGACAGCGATAACACCCTGAGGAGGTTCCCAGATGGCCGCTGACCAGAAGATTGCCTATGTCTTTCCCGGCCAGGGCTCCCAGTGGGCGGGCATGGGGAGCGATCTGTTCGCCAGCCTGCCCGAGGCCAGGGCCGTATTCGAGGAGGCCGATTCCGTCCTCGGATTCCCCCTGTCGAAGCTGTGCTTCGAAGGGCCGGAGGATGCCCTGCGCCAGACTGTGAACGCGCAGCCGGCCATAATGGTCATGAGCATCGTCCACCTGAGAACCAGTCCCCAGCTCGTCGACCGGCCGCAGCCGTCCTTACTGGCCGGACACAGCCTGGGCGAGTACACCGCCCTGGTGGCGGCCGGTACCCTCCCCTTTGCCGACGCGCTGCGGCTCGCCCGCGAGAGAGGACGCCTCATGCAGGAGGCCGGAGACCGGACCCCGGGCGGCATGCTGGCCATCCTCGGACTGGATGAAGCCGGAGTGCGCGCTGTCTGCGACGACTCCGGGATGGAGATCGCCAACATCAACTCTCCGGGCCAGATCGCCATCAGCGGACCGGCGGCGGCACTGGAGAAGGCCACGCTCCTGGCAAAAGCAAAAGGCGCGCAGAGGGTGGTCCCGCTTCCAGTGAGCGGCGCCTTCCATTCCCGGCTGATGCAGCCGGCCGCCGACGGCATGGCCAGGGCCGTCGCCAACCTCCATTTCCGGGATGCCTCAACACCCATCGTGGCCAACACCACTGCCCAGCCCCTGACCGGCGGCGACGCGCTGAAGGCGGAGCTGCTGCAGCAGCTCTGCCACTCCGTGCTGTGGCAGAGATCGGTGGAACGGATGATCGGGGAGGGGGTCGCCGAGTTCGTGGAGATCGGCCCCGGACAGGTGCTCACCGGCCTGATCAAGCGCATCAGCAAAGACGTTCGGGTCCTCAGCACTGAAGCCAGGAGACCATGACAGGGATGGGAGTCACCATCCCATCTTCACTTGCCTGCAAAGCAATGCTATACTAATGTGCCGTATCAGCCGCCGGCATCGCCGGCGGTCCTGAGCAGAGAAGATTGGAAGAGACGATGGGGGGAACGGCGGTAGCTTCGCGTCGGAAGGGGAGGGCCATGGCACTCCAGGTCCTCTTCGAGGTCGACTGCGCCGGCCATGACTACGAGCAGGCGCTGGAGAGGAGCCTGCAGCAGTCCGCGCTGCCTGATGACACCGCCGCCTTCGCCCGGGAGTTGGTGTCCACGGTCGTCGAGAACAGGGAACGCATCGACGGCCTCATCGCCCGGTTCGCGCCGGCGTGGCCGCTAGATCAGATCGCCATTGTCGACCGCAACATTCTGCGCCTGGGCATCGGCGAGATCATCTTCGACCTCGTCCCGGTAAAGGTGGCCATTAACGAAGCCGTGGAGCTGGCCAAGACCTATGGAGGAGAGAGCTCCTCCAAGTTCGTGAATGGAGTTCTGGGCTCGTTGTATACTGAGCTGTGTCAATCGAAAACCAAATGAGGAGGGTCAGGTTATAGTGGCTACGATCTTTGAGAGAGTAAAGCGAATAATCGTCGAGCAGCTGGGAGTGAAGGATGAGGAGGTCACCCCGAAAGCCTCCTTCATCGAGGATTTCAACGCCGACTCACTCGATCTGGTCGAGCTCATGATGGCGCTCGAGGAGGAATTCAGCAAGGGCGGGAAGAAGGTAGAGATCCCCGATGAGGACGCCAGGAGGATAGTGACGGTGCAGGACGCCGTCGACTACATCGCCGACCTGGGCGCAGCTGACGATTGATGGTGGACCGTCTTGAGTGGAAAACGAAGACACACTGCCCGAACTGACCCTCTTTCCGCACACGGCAGCGACAGGCACCCAGGGACACCTCGCCATCGGCGGCTGCGACACCGTCGCTCTGGCGGCCACCTACGGCACGCCCCTCTACATCTTTGACGAGACCACCCTCCGGGCCAAATGCTCCGAGTTCCGCCGGGAGTTCCGGGAGCGCTACCCCGACACGCTGGCCATCTACGCCTGCAAGGCCTTCACCAGCCAGGCGCTCATCCGCCTCCTCCAGGAGGAAGGCCTGGGCCTGGACGTCGTTTCCGGCGGCGAGATGCACGTGGCCCGGTCCGCCGGGTTTCCCCCGGGCCTCATCTACTTCCACGGGAACAACAAGTCCGCAGACGAGCTGCGTGAGTCGCTGGAGTGGGGCGTTGGCCGAGTCGTGGTGGACAACCTCCACGAAATGGCCCAGCTGGGCCGGCTGGCCGCCGGCCTGGGGAAGACACAGGACGTGCTCCTCCGTCTCTCCCCGGAGGTCGATCCGCACACCCACAGCCACGTAGCCACGGGCGTTCTCGACAGTAAGTTCGGCTTCCCCATAACCACCGGGCAGGCGGAGGAGGCCCTCGCCAGGGCCATGTCCACACCGGGCCTGAACCTGGTCGGGCTGCACTCGCACCTGGGCTCCTCGCTCTACGAGGTCCAGCCCTACGTCGAGGCTATCGGCATCGTGCTCCGGTTCGCTGCCCGGATGAAGCAGCGGCACGGGTTCGACCTCAAGGAGCTGAACGCAGGCGGAGGGTTTGCGGTCCAGTACCTGCGGGGCTCGCCGGCCCCCCCGGTCAGCAGCTACGCCGCCGCCATAGCGTCGGCCGTGAGAGAGAAGACTGGAGAGCTCGGGCTGCAACCACCCCGCCTGGTGGTCGAGCCGGGGAGAAGCATCGTCGCTCAAGCCGGGACAGCGCTCTACACCGTCGGGGGCGCGAAGGACATACCGGGCGTGCGCCGGTACGTGTTCGTCGACGGCGGCATGGGAGACAACATCCGCCCGGCCCTGTATGATTCGAAGTACGAAGCGGTGGCGGCCAACAAGATGGGCCAGCCCCGCACCGAAGTGGTGACAGTCGCCGGCAAGTTCTGCGAGTCCGGCGACATCCTGATCAGGGACATACGCCTGCCCGGACTGGAAGCCGGGGATATCCTGGCCGTGCCGGCCGCGGGCGCCTACTCCATCCCGATGTCCAGCAACTACAACGCATCTCTCCGGCCGGCCATAGTGATGGTCAGGGAGGGGCAGGCCCGCCTCATCAGAAGGCGGGAGACCTACGCGGATTTGACGGCGGCTGAGACTGTCTCACCGCCGCGGACCATAGCGGGAACATGTGGCAGTTGACGGGACATCCCAGGGCCATCAGCCTTCTCCGGCAGAGCCTGGGGAGCGGCCGCCTCTCGCATGCCTACCTCTTCGTGGGCCCGGCGCATGTCGGCAAGTTCACCCTGGCCCTGAACCTGGCGCAGGCCGTCAACTGTGACGGCGGGGATCCCCCCTGCCAGGAGTGCGGCCCCTGCCGCCGCATCGCCACCGCTAAGCACGCGGACATCCACATCGTGGACCTGCTCTCCGCCGAGAAGAAGGAGATCGGCATCCGCCAGGTGGCGGACATGCAGACGGCCGCCCACCTGCCCCCCTTCGAAGGCCGGCACAAGGTGTTCATCTTCGACCGGGCGGAGATGCTCTCCCATGAAGCCGCCAACTCGCTGCTCAAGACCCTGGAGGAGCCGCCGCCGAACGTCCTCATCATCCTGCTGACAGCCAGGGAGAGCGCCCTGCTGCCCACCATCGCGTCGCGCTGCCAACGCGTGGAGCTCAGGCCGCTGCCCACAGCGACGGTCAGGGAGGCGCTCATCGCCGACCACCACATCGCGCCGGACAGGGCCGATCTCCTGGCCAGGCTGTCCGGTGGCTGCCCCGGGTGGGCCGTCCTGGCACTGCGGGACGAGGCGGTGCTCGCCGACAGGGAGCAGAGACTGGCCGACTTCGCCCGCCTGTGCGGCGCCGGCACCCACGAGCGCCTGGCCTACGCGGCCGACCTGGCCGGCCTCTTCAGCAAAGGCCGTGACCGGGCGGCCGACACCCTCTCCGCCTGGCAGATGTGGTGGCGGGACGTCATGCTTATCAAGTGCGGCAACAGCCGGTGGATAGTCAACGCCGACCAGGAAGAGGTACTGAGGCATCAGGCGGAGAAGAACACCGCGGGCAGCATCCGGACTTTCATGCGCGGCATCAGCCGGACCGCCCGGGAGCTCGAGCAGAATGCCAACCCGCGCCTGGCCCTGGAAGTGCTGCTGCTCAAGATGCCGTAGAGAGGATGGAGGATTGACGTTGAAACCAGACGAAGGTCCGGAGCGGTTCATCCGGTCCCACCTGAGCGGTGTGAAGCCGTACGCCTATGTCGCCCCTTTGGAGGCCGCGACCGGAGAGAGCGGCCTGCCCATAGGCCGCGTCATCAAGCTCGACGGCAACGAGAACCCGTATGGCTGCTCTCCGAAGGTGAAGAGGGCGCTGGCGGACTATCCCTACTACCACATCTACCCTGATTCCGAGCAGCACGAGCTGAGGCGGGCCCTGCAGGAGTACACCGGGGCCCCGGCCCGCTCCATCATCCCCGGCAGCGGCAGCGACGAGCTGATCGAGTTCGTCATGAGGCTGTTCATCGACCCCGGCGACCGGGTGATCAACTGCGTCCCGACGTTCGGCATGTACCAGTTCAGCACCGACGCCTGGGGAGGCAAGGTCATCACCGTCCCCCGAGACGCCCACTTCGGCCTCGACATGCCCGCCGTGACGCGGGCCGCCGGTGAAGGGGCCAAGGTCATATTCGTTGCCAGCCCCAACAACCCCAGCGGAAACGTGACGTCCGAGGGAGACATCACCAGGCTGCTGGCCCTGCCGCTTATCGTCGTCCTCGATGAGGCCTACTCCGAGTTCAGCCGCAAGACGCTGGTGCCGCTGGTCGAGCAGCACGACAACCTCATCGTACTACGCACCTTCAGCAAGTGGGCCGGCCTGGCCGGCCTGCGGGTGGGCTACGGGGTCTTCCCCGACCGGATCGCCGCCCTTCTCCTTCGCATCAAGCCGCCCTACAATGTCAACGCGGCCGCGCAGGTGGCGGCGCTCGAATCCCTCAACGACCTGGAGTACCTCCAGGGCACCGTCAGGGCCATCGTCGCCGAACGGCGCCGCCTGTTCGACGCGCTGGCGGCCTTCCCGCAGCTCGTACCCTGGCCGTCAGAGGCCAACTTCATCCTGTGCTCCGTCGTCGGCCACGACGCCGAGGCCATCCAGAGGCAGCTGCGGCGGCGGGGCATCCTCATACGCTACTTCAACACCCCCCTCCTCAGGAACTACATCCGCGTGAGCGTCGGGAAGCCGGAGGACACCGACGCTCTGGTTGCAGCGCTCAACGACATTCTGCTAAAATAGCCTTGGCTAGCTATTACGATAAAGAGGAGGATCACAGAGACAGCATGGGTGTAAAGAAGTTCTTCGGCGTGAACATAGTGGTGAAAGACCTTGATGCTGCGGTCAAGAAGTATGCGTTCCTCGGCGTCAAGCCGGACTGGACCCCGCCCGAGAAGTTCGCATTCCCGGGAATGAGGGGCGCCTCGTTCGTACTGCCGGATGGCGTGATGATCAACCTCATCACTTCCTCCAACCCGGAGACCTCGGTCTCCAAGTTCCTCGAGAAGAACGGCGAAGGCGTATTCTTGATCTCTCTCCGCATGGAAGACCTGGTGAAGGACTCGGAGACCCTGGCCGCTGCGGGCGTCAAGCTCACCAGCCCCACCCCGTTGGCCTACGAAGGCGGCAAGGTCAACTTCGGCCACCCCAAGACCCTGCACGGCGTGCAGATTGAGTTCATCCAGCCCGACAAATAGTCCTGGGTCACTGAAGAGGCCAGACTCCGGTCTGGCCTCTTTACTTTTCGCCGACTTCGAATGAAGGGGGACCAGGTGATCAGGCGCTTCATCGACGTGGGGATAGCGGTCAGCGGCCTGGAGGCCGCGGTGAAGAGGTACGGAGCGGTCCTCGGGACGGCCCCCCGGGCGCTGGGACCGGCCGACTATGCCTATCCCGGGCTTGTGGGGGCCCGCTTCTACCTGCCCAACGCCACCATCAGCCTGGTGTCCTCCGACGATCCGGGGAGCACGATAGCCAGGTTCATCCGGAAGAGGGGCGAAGGCGTCAACCACCTCACCCTGGAGGTCAGCGACCTGGAACAGGACATCCCCGCACTGGCCGCACAGGGCCTGCGATTCCTCACCCCGAACCCGCTGGATTTCCCGGAGGGCAAGGTCATCTTCGCCCACCCGGGACCCCTGCACGGGATCCAGGTGGCATTCGTCCAGCCGGACACGGGCGTTGACCTGCTGCGGCCGCCCCGTTAGGAGCGGTGCTCCTTCAGGAGCAGCGCTCCTGTGAGACATATATGAGACGGCCCCATCTGTCCGTTGAGACATATCCGTAAGGCCGGCATCTCCCCCTGATACGTCCGTGTGACTTCAGCCCGGTAGAATCTTCCCCTGTGCTCCACCCCGGGTGCAGCACAGGCGTGCTCCGCCTTGCGGCGGCGCACGCCGCGCGAGAAAGTGATAACGTCTCTCTTTGCCGAGACGCCTCCGTAAGGGGAGGGAGAAAGGAGTGCACATGCGACAGTTCAAACCATCGACGATCTTCCTGGTCCTGGCACTGGCCCTGATCATGGTGATCGGGACCGCCTGCGGTTCCACCGAGGGAGCAGCCGGCCCGCAGGGCCCGCAGGGCCCGCAGGGGGCGCAGGGGGACCCGGGCCCGGCAGGCCCCAACATGGTCTTGGCCATGGGGCAGGTCAACGCCGACGCGAGCATGGGCCAGTCCTACAACGTTGACTCCGCAGTCTGGGATGCCGCCAACCTCCGGTACGTGATCAAGCTGACCGGGATCACCTACACTCACAACACCTACGTCACCATGGTCACCGCCGGCTTCAGCAACTACACCGCGACCTACGCGGCCGATGCCGGCAACCTGATAGTGGCCTTCAGGAACACCAGCTCCGTCGGTCAGAAAACCCATTTCTCCTTCATGGTCCTCCAGGCACCGTAGGGCTTTCGGCTATCGTTACGGGCTGCCGGCCGCAGGCCACAGGGCCTGCCGGCAGCCCGTTGCCTTTCCCGGGGGGGCGCGGCCACCAGGCCCGCTCCCGGCCTGCTCCCCTTTAGCGTCCGGCTTCTGGCCCGGGTGCAGCTGCGCTTCCCACTGTCGCCAGAGAAGTACGCGCGGCTTGGGCCAATCGGAGGGAGTTCACCCACCCGCGCCTTACTGGCGTCGGCTCTCGAGCTTGAGTCTCCGGCAGCACAAGGCAGCATGCTTCGAGCCAAATAAAGAGGCAGGGGATGATGTTCTGTCACCATCCCCTGCCTGGTTTCAGCTTCTGAAGAGCCGAGTTACCGGCTAGTTCATCTGCTTGGGGCCCCGCGCCTCAACGAGCCGCGAGTAGGCCCACAGTATGCCGGCCAGGCCGGCCAGAAGCGTCGCCACACCGAGCAGTATGGAGAACACTCCCACGTTCTTGTACATGCTGGCCTGCCCCTCGGCAGCCTTGGCCTCTCCGTCGAGCTTGTTGCCGTAAGCCTCGACGACCGGGGCCGCGTTCTTCACCAGCGTCTCCACCGCGGTCTCAGCCGAGCCGCTCAGGAGGGCATTGGCCGCGTAGGCCGCTTTCAACTGGACGACTGCATTCCCGTAGAGTTGCCCGGCAGCGGCGAAATCGCCGGCCGTGTACCTCTCGTTAGCCTGCGCCGCGAGTACTGCCGCATTGGATCGCGCCGTGGCGCCGGCCGTGCTCAGCGGTACCCAGAAGGCCGGAGCATTGGCGTTCAGGGCGGTGTACTCCTGGAACGCGGTCATGGCGCCCGCCTGCACCGTCCCGTAGACGGCCAGGTCGCCGCCGGCCACTACCGGCCACCGGGTCCATGACTCGTAGGTCACATAGACCGTCTCGAAGGCCGTCGGCGCGGAAGCCAGGGTGATCTTGCCCGTCTCGTAGTCGGCGGTCCAGCCCGTGGCCACCGTGAACGTCCCCGTGGCCCCGTTCGCCACGTAGACCTGCAGGGTCCCATCGACCACCGGCTTGGAAACCGTGAAGAACACGGTCTTCACTCCATTGCCGAGGCCGAGCGACTGGAAGTACTGGTAGTCAACGTAGACCTGCGTGCCAGCCGGAGGGGCGGCACCGAACGTGATCCTCCCGGTCAGGGCATCGACCGTATAGGTCGAAGGATCCTTGTAGGTGATGGTATCAGGCGTTGGGACAGTGTCCCGCCAGAATACCTTCAGCGAGGACTCCAGTATCGGGGAAAATAGCGCATTGAACTGGAGGGTCGCACCGTCGCCATTGCCGATCATCTGACCCGCCTGGTAGCTGGTGACGTAGGGGGTATCCTGCCTCTGATACCCCACCTTCACCTGGTAGGTGTGCAGGACCTGGCTGGATGCGGTGGCCGGGATAGCCACGGCAAACGTCCAACTGCCGGTCTCGCCGGTCTTCAGGACGGCCGGGCCCGTGCCCGCATACTCCTGGCCCCAATCCAACAGGATCTTGGCCTCTCTGATGGTCACGTCCACGCCCTGATCATTGGTAACCTGGACCGTGACATTCGCCGTACTCCCGGCCGTGAACGCCACCACATTCGCGCCATAGTAGCCGTCAACGCCCTTGTAGACGGGCACTGACCACTTGACCGAGTCTATGGCGGCCGTGGCTGTCGTGGGAATGGCGACGAGTATCACAGCCAGAAGCAGGACACACGCCATCACAATGAAACGACTCTTTCTCAACTTCTTCCATCCTCCTTACTTGCAGTTTCGCTATCCCACTCGTCTTCGCTACTTGCCCCCCGATGCCTCCTGGAGCCATCGCCTAGCGTACCATCCCTATGGGCATCACCCCCTTCGTCATCCTTCTTCTTCTCTTCATACAAACAACCACGCCCGAGCGTGATTCGCCAAGAGTTTATCACCAGATTCCCTTTTGTCAATAGGCATGTTACAATGCCGTAATGCGAGATGCTGTCACAAAACCCTCTCAGTTTCGCCAGCGATCCGCATGAGGGTGAAACAAGGAGAAGAACCGCTATGTCCAGAAGAATCGCCACCATCAAACGGGAAACCGGGGAAACCAGCGTCAACGTGGAGTTCGACGTGGATGGGAAGGGCGACTTCGAGATAACCACCGGCATCAGGATGCTGGATCACCTCCTGACCCAGCTGGCCCGGCACGGGGCCTTCAACATGAAGGTGGCCGCCACGGGCGCCGACCCTCATCACCTGGTGGAGGATGTGGCCATCTGCCTCGGCCGGGCCTTCAACCAGGCCATGGCGGAGAAGCGGGGCATCGTCAGGATGTCCCATGCGATCGTGCCCATGGACGACGCCCTGGCCATGGCGGCGGTGGACATCAGCGGCCGGGGCTACTTCGCCGCGGATATATCATTCGCGGACAAGAACATATCGGACCTTCCGTCGGGGCTGGTCAGCCACTTCCTGGAGAGCTTCGCCGCGGAGGCGCGCCTGAACCTCCAGGTCAGGCTTCTGGCGGGCAGCGACGATCACCACAAGGCCGAGGCCACCTTCAAGGCCCTGGCCCGCGCCCTGGATGCCGCCACGCGCCTGGACCCCCGGATCACCGGCAGAGTGCCCAGCACCAAGGACGTCATTGACTGACGCGTCATTGACTGACACTCCGCTCGCACACGCTCCTACGCGGCCAGGAACCCGGCGTCCACTGCCATGGCGTGGCCCGTCACAAATGAAGCCTTATCCGAGCAGAGCCAGACGACCGCCTCACCCACCTCGTGCGGCTTGCCCCAGCGCTTCATGGCGTTGCCCCGGGTTTCAGTCATCATGGGCTGCCCCACCAGCCGCTTGCCCATGGGCGTGTTGATGCCGCCGGGGCACACCGCGTTGATGCGGATGCCGGACCGGGCGTACTCCAGCGCCGCCGTGCGTGTCAGCAGTAT
The DNA here is from genome assembly GCA_964409515.1 of uncultured Dehalococcoidia bacterium. GTDB lineage: Bacteria > Chloroflexota > Dehalococcoidia > UBA2247 > RBG-13-53-26 > JAFGCL01. The sequence goes on along the minus strand of CAYPDY010000036.1, from coordinate 6,361 downwards.
GATCCCGCCCTTGGAAGCACAGTAGTTGCTCATGCCCCCGAGCCCCCGCATCCCGCCGATTGAAGCCGTGTTGACGATGGCGCCGCCGCCCTGTTTGAGCATCTGCGGGATCTCGTGCTTCATGCACAGCCACACCCCCTTGAGGTTGACCTCAATCACCCGGTCCCAGTCCTCCTCGGCGTGGTCCGCCGTCTTCGCCATGGCGCTCTCGATCCCGGCGTTGTTGAAGCCGAAGTCCAGCCGCCCCCAAGTCTCCACCACCTTCTCCACTGCGGCCTTGACCTCGGAGGCCACGGAGACGTCGCACTTGACGAAAACCGCCTCCCCGCCGGCCTCCTTGACCAGGCGCACCGTCTCATGGCCCTGCTCTACCTGAATATCGGCGACGGCCACCCTGGCCCCTTCCCTGGCGAACACCAGCGCCGTTCCGCGGCCAATGCCCGAGGATCCCCCGGTGATGAAAACCACCTTGTCCTGAACCAATCCAGACAAACTGTTTGCCTCCTTATCCGACCTTCGTCTCCACGTCAGCCCTGCATGACACCATTCCTATCCTATCGTAACAACTGCCCATCGCAGTGTGCAATCCCCGGCAGCCCTGCAGACGGGGCGGCGTGCCGCACCATGGCCGATATGCTAAGATGGCCCCATGAAGGTCGCCCAGGTAGCCGACAGCACCTACCTCCTGGACTGCGCCGAGGATGTGCCCTTTCCCCTCAGCGAGGTGGTCTACATCCTGGATGGCGATCCTCCAGCTATGATCGAGCCGGGTTCGACCGCCACCGCCGCGCAGCTTCTGGCCCATGCCGCGGCTTCTCCCGTTGATTTCCGCCGCCTGGCCTACATCATCCCCACCCACATTCACGTGGACCACGGCGGCGGCGCCGGATACCTGGCCCGCCATCTTCCCGGTGCGCGAATCGTGCTTCACCCCCGCGGCGCCAGGAACCTGGCCGATCCCTCCCGGCTGGTGGCCGCCACCAAGGGGGTGTTCGGCGAGGACTTCGAGCAGCGCTTCGGGCCCATAATGGCCGTGCCCGAGGGGCGGATGCTCATCGCCCGGGACAACGAGGTGATCCACCTGGGCAGCAGGGACCTCACCATACTGTTCACTCCCGGCCATGCTTCGCACCACATAGCCATCGGGGACAGCCTGACGCAGGGCGTGTTCCCCGGTGAAGCCCTGGGCTACATCGCCACCGCCATGCCCGACTTCCCCCTGCCCGCGGCCGTACCCCCGTTTGACCTCCGGCTCTACCTGGAGTCCATCGACCGGCTGGCCGCCATGGCCCCGGCAGTGCTGTTCTACTCCCACTGCGGAGCCCGCTCCCGCCCGGAGGCCCTGATCCGCGGCATCAGGGAGAACTCGATCGATCTCGGCCAGGTGGTGCAGAAAGCCATGGCGGAAGGGCAAAACCTCGACCAGATATGGGCCCGGCTCTCCGACTTCGTGCGCCAGAAGGGCGGAGCCGAGATCCCGGCGGAATTCAGGCTGGGCCTTTCGGCCTATGTGTCCTACTTCAGCGCGAAGTAGGGGCACACCCGGCGCGAAGCAGGGGCTACACGCCCGCCGCGGACAGCTTATCCGCGGCCGACCGGATCCGCCCCAGGCACCTTTCCCGTCCCAGCACCTCCATGGTCTCGAACAGCGGCGGAGCAGCGGTCCGGCCGGTGACCGCCACCCTCAGCAGGCCGAAGAGATCGCCCGTCTTCACCGCCAGCTCCTCTGACAGGGAGCGCAGCGGCGCTTCCAGGCCGGCCGCATCAAACGCCGGGAGCGCCTCCAGCCGGGCCGCGCAGGCCCCCAGCAGCTCCCGGCTGCGGGCGCCACCGGCCCCGCCCTTGAGCAGGAGATCCACCGGGTAGTCAACATCATCGACGAAGAAGTACGTGCTGTTGGCCGGGAGCTCGCAGAGCGTCTTCGCCCGCTCCCGCAGCAGGGCCGCCACCCGGGCCAGGTACTCCAGGTCCAGCGGCCGCTTGACCCCGGCCGGGAGCTGCCTCTCGAAGAACGGCAGCGACATCCGGGCCAGCTGGGCCGGGCTGCACTGGCGGATGTAGAGACCGTTCATCCACTGCAGCTTCTTTATGTCAAACACCGCCGCCGTCCGGCTGATGCGCTCCAGGGAGAAACTGCTGATGAGGTCTGCGCGGCCGATGATGTCGGTCTTGTCGTCCAGCGACCAGCCCAGCAGGGCCAGGAAATTGAAGATGGCCTCCGGCAGGTACCCCTCATCCCGGTAGTCAAGCAGGGCGGTGGCGCCATGCCGCTTGGAGAGCTTCGACTTGTCGGGACCCAGGATCATGGGAAGGTGCGCGTAAAGCGGCGGCGTCCAGCCGGAAGCGGCGTAAAGGAGGACGTGTCTCGGCGTGGATGACAGCCACTCATCAGCCCTCATGACGTGGCTGATCCTCATGTCGTGATCGTCGACTACATTCGCCAGGTGGTAGGTGGGATACCCGTCCGACTTCAGCAGCACCAGGTCATCCAGCTCGGCGTTGTCGAAGGTTATGTCACCGCGGATGAGGTCATGGAAGGTTGTCTGCCCGCCGAGGGGGACCTTGAACCGTACCACCGGCACTATCCCCTGCGACTCGAAACGCGCCCGCTCATCAGCGGCCAGGCCGCGGCAGTGGCGGTCGTAGGTGCGCAGTGATTCCTTCCGCTCCGCCATCTGAGTGCGCATCAGGGCCAGCCGCTCCGGCGAGCAGTAGCACGGGTAGGCATGACCGCCGTCCACCAGCTGCTGCGCGTGCCGCTGGTACCGGTCCAGCCGCTGCGACTGAAAGTAGGGTCCGCAGTCCCCTCCGGCCTCCGGCCCCTCATCCCAGTCCAGGCCCAGCCAGCGCAGGCTCTCGAGGATCTGGTCCACGGCGCCCTCCACCTTGCGGGACTGGTCCGTGTCCTCGATGCGCACGATGAATCTGCCGCCCGCGTGCCGGGCGAACAGCCAGTTGAACAGGGCCGTGCGGATGTTGCCGATGTGGGGGTAGCCTGTGGGGCTGGGGGCGTACCTGACTCTGACGTCTTGCTGACTCATAGCTCTCCTCGAGGCGTTCGTGCCTCGGGCTCCAAGCCCTGCTCGAGGCGTTCGCGCCTCGGACTCTAGGCCCTGCTCGAGGCGTTCGTGCCTTCCATTCTAACATCGCCGGCACGCGGAGTCTAAGGGCCCTCCCCGTTCGGGGGAGGGCCGCCGCCGGCGGTGGTCATTGACATGATCCGAGGAGCCATGATATAAGCGACTCGGCATGGACATCATCTACGAACCCGGCATCAGCTACCGCAGGGCGCTGCAGATAGACAAGATGTGGGCTGAGTCGGACGCCACCGGCAAGCTGTACACCGAGGTCCTGAGCATGGCAGCCCTCAAGGGGAGCGAGCGGGTGCTGGACATGGCGGCCGGCACCGGCTGCCTGATGCAGCTCGCCGCCGAGGCACTGCCCCAGGGACAGGCCATCGGCCTCGACCGCTCGGCGGCCATGGTGAGGCTGGCCCAGGCGAAGCTGGTCAGGGCCAAGGCCGGCCAGGCGTCCGTCATGCAGTCGGAGGGCGAAGACCTGCTCTTCAAGAGCTCCGTCTTTGACCTGGTCTTCTGCGTCCTGGGCCTGTATCATTTCGGCGATCCCCTGGCCGCGCTGAAGGAGATGAAGCGGCTCCTGCGCAAGGGCGGCCGGCTGATACTGTGCGAGTATGAGGCCCCGGCCGACCCGGGGCTGAGGGCCGCCCTGACCGAGTCGTTCCAGATGGTTCATCCCGAGTACCGGTTCTACACCGGGACGGAGCTCTATACGCTGGTGTCGGATGCCGGTTTCTCGCGAGAGCGATCGGCCACTATGAGGTTCGCCTTCGACCAGCACGGAGTGGGCGGCATCCCCATGGGGGTTCACTTCTTCGAAACCCGGTTCATGCTGGAGAGGCGCGGAGACCCGGAACTGCTGGCCAGCTTCGACGGCAACATCTTCCGGCCAGCGGGAGCTATGATGCATTTGAGGGGCGAACTTGACTTCGCTCTGCTGCGCGCGGTCAAGCCGTAGCCCCACTGAAAGGAGGCATTCCTGTGGCCGAAGAGAAGGTGCAATGCCCCCGTTGCGCCGGGAAGCGTGAGGTGGCGTGCCTCGCGTGCAAAGGCACCGGCGAAGCGCGTAACGATTCCTGGGTGGTCATCGGGACCTGCAAGGTCTGTGCCGAGAGCAAACGCAAGGGGTTTGTCACCTGCCCCAAGTGCTCGGGCACGGGGCTCGCGGCCCGGGATGACAAGCCGACACCGGACACCAAGAAGTGGTAGCCGGTCGCGGCGGCATCAGCTGAGCTGTTCTCTGATTATGCCGTAGAACCTGTCCCTGGCCGCTCTCTCGAGCCAGGGGCGGTGGCCGCACTTCTCCAGCAGTATGAACCGGAAGTCCGTCAGCACGCCGGACAGCGGGACCTTCACCCCCTCAGCCGGGTGCGGGTCGTAGTCTCCGTGAATCGCCACCACCGGGCAGCCGATCCTCCGGCCCAGGGCCAGCAGCCCTCCGCTGCTCCGCAAGCGCCGGGCCTCCCCCCAGACCCTTCTGTGGAGATCGTACTGGCATTCCATGACCTCCCCCTCGTCCGGCAGCGGATCAAAGGCATCGGCCCGGGAGATGTAGCCGCCCAGCCGGGCGAAGGTCCGGTTCCGGTCCGCGGCATTCGGATCGTCCAGGGACCTGGTCAGGGCGTCCACGGCCGCGGCCTCTTCCACCGAGAGACGCCCCAGCCTGGTGCCCTCGATGCCCGCGGCGTAGCTTTCGTCGAAGACGCCGCTGCTCACCAGCACCAGCTTCCTGACCAGTGACGGGCACTCGGCCGTGAGAATGAAACAGAGCATGGCGCCCCAGGAGTGCCCTATGAGGACCACGGGAGGGTGGCCGTGCTTCCGGAGGACCGCCGCGAGCTCGGCCACCTGGCCGGGCACGGTCGAGGCAGTCTGGAGCGGTTCCAGGACGCCGCGGGCTGCGGCCGCAGGCCCGGGCTGGAGGCCAGGACAGGCTGCGGCCAGCTCCCTGGCCACCGGAGCCATCTCTCCCGGCGCGCCCGGCCCGCCGTGGACGACGGCGACGTCGAAGGGCGCACGGCCATACACCCTGACATTTTCCATGTCCCCCAGAGTATGGCTCCGCCCGCCTGCCGGCGCAAGGCCGCGCGGAGGAGGCTATGGCGGACTGCCGCAGGTGAGCGGCGGGACCCGTGATGGCAGCCTCGAGGTCTGCCGAGCGGGGTGCCCGGCGTTGACGCCGGGCCGCCTGACGATGTGGGGATGGTCTAGAACATCTGGACGGGGATGGTGTAGCCGCCGCCCTTGCCGGTCTTGCGGGCGGACTGCTGCGATTCCTGCTTGGATTCCCGGGTGGCCTTTTTCTCTTCTGACATGACCTTAATACGGCGAAAGGTGAAGCTGGGATCCAGCGTTAGCCGGTCGCAGAATCACCTTTCGCCTTCCTTTCTGAGTCTGGTACCGCAGCGAAACTCCAGCCCGACCCCGATTTCCGAAAAAAGAAAAACCGACCTTGAAAGGCCGGTTTCACTATTGACTCCCCACCACCCAAGTGACCAGTTACAGGTGATGGCTCAACGCCCCCTCCGGGATCATTACTGGCTCAGCTCTACGTCTTGCTGCGCCTCCTCTGCCACATTAGTCGCCGGGCCCGGCCGGAATCCCTTGTCCATCCGGCTTCCACGTGCAGAGTGCTCTGGGGATGGCAGCGGGGACCGCCGGCGGGTGCTGCCGAGCCAGGATTCGAACCTGAGCTAAGGGATCCAAATTCTGGCCCGCGAAAACCTCACCATTTGGTAAGTCCCTCGGTGGAAGTCTCTCCTTTCTCTGGGAGGGAATACCAATCAGTAAGGAACTGGCCGGGCGGCATCTGGGCATCCGCCAGTGCCGGAACAAGGGCCCTGTTCCTGGCGGCGGACGGCTGCGGCGCGGCCCCGGCGGCGAACCGGCGTATCATGTCCAGAGTGCTGCGGCACCAGGTGCGCCACTCCGAGCTCAGGCGAGGGTAGACCTCGGTGAAGAACTGCTGGATGTCCGGATCGGCCCAGCGCTGATCCTGGGGCCGGCCCAACAGGTCTTCCACGGGAACGTTGAGGGCATCCGAATAGCGCAGCAGGAGGGCCACGGTGGGACAGCGCTGCAGCTTCTTGGCCGCCGGGGTCTGATCGACGATCAGGTGACGGTTGACAGTGGCCTCGGCCAGCCCGGTCAGCCGGGCCAGGTCGGCCTGGGTCATGCCGCGCTCCTTCAGCACGTGGCGCAGCTTGCGGGCGATGGTCAGCGCCGCCCGTCTCTCCGCATTCCTGTCTCGCACTCCCATGATTGGACCTCCTGTTGCACCTGAG
>CAYPDY010000035.1:0-19837 GCA_964409515.1 uncultured Dehalococcoidia bacterium | reverse complement strand
GACCTCAGCGTCCCGAACGCTGCGCGCTAAACCGACTGCGCTACACCCCGATACAGGCATTATATGACCTCGGCACGTAGAACTCAAGGAACGATGAAGTACGCCGTGCTCATTGGTGATGGCATGGCCGACGAGCCGCTGGACGAGCTGGGCGGGCGCACGCCCCTCGAGGCGGCCGACATCCCCAATATGAGGGAGATCGCCCGCAGAGGGCAGATCGGCCGGATCAGGACCGTACCGGAGGGCATGCCGCCGGGCTCGGACGTGGCCACGCTCTCGGTGCTCGGGTATGACCCGCAGAAGTACTACACCGGCCGGGCGCCGCTGGAGGCCGCCCGGCTGGGGATAGAGCTCGGGCCGGACGACGTGGCCTTCCGCTGCAACCTGATCACGGTCGAGGACGGGCGCATTGCGGACTACTCGGGCGGCCACATCACCACCGGGGAGGCCCGCCAGCTGCTGGACTCCATAGGCCGCCATCTGTCGGCTCCCGACGTGAAGTTCTATCCCGGGGTGGGTTACCGCCACATCTGCGTTGTCCAGGGTACCGACATGGTGAGCACGCGGTGTACCCCGCCCCACGATGTGACCGGCCAGCCGGTGCAGGACCATCTGCCCGGCGGAAACCGGGCCGCCATGCTGATCGACCTGATGCAGCGGTCGCGCCAGATCCTCCAGGACCACGCGGTCAACGCGGACCGGGTGGCTCGGGGACAGCGTCCGGCGAACATGATCTGGCTCTGGGGCCAGGGCGTTACTCCCCGCATGCCCGCCTTCAGCGAGCGCTTCGGCGTCCGCGGCGGCGTGATATCGGCGGTGGACCTGCTCAACGGCATAGCCCGGCTGGTCGGCCTGGAGCTGATCGACGTGCCCGGCGCCACCGGCTACTACGACACCAACTACGAGGGCAAAGGGACCCGCGCCGTGGAGAGCCTGGAGCGCGCTGACTTCGTCCTCGTCCACGTGGAGGCCCCCGACGAGGCGGGCCACAACGGCGACCTGGACCAGAAGATCAAGGCCATAGAGAGCTTCGATCGCTACGTGGCGGGGCCGCTGGTCAGGAGGCTTGACCGGGAGCCCCGCTCCCGGCTGCTGGTCCTTCCCGACCACCCCACCCCGATCCGCATGCGCACCCACACGGGGGACCCGGTGCCCTTCGCCTGGTGCGGGCACGGCATCCCCGCCGGCGGCGCCCCGGCCTTCAGCGAAAGGGAAGCCGCCCGGAGCCGCCTGCGCATAGACCAGGGCCACACGCTGATGGGCCGTTTGATTCACGTGGAAAACTTGGTAGAATAGACCAGATGTCTCTAATCGTGCAGAAGTACGGCGGCAGCTCGGTGGCTGACGCCGAGAAGATGAAGAACGTGGCCCGGCGTGCCATCGCCGCCAGGGAGAAGGGCAACCAGGTGGTGGTGGTGGTGTCCGCCATGGGGGACTCCACCGATGACCTTGTCGATCTGGCCCACCAGATCACCGGGCAGCCAGACGAGAGAGAGATGGACGTCCTCCTATCCACCGGGGAGATCGTGTCCAGCACCCTGCTGGCCATGGCCATCAAGTCGTTCGGACAGAAGGCCATCAGCCTGAGCGGCGGCCAGGCCGGTATCCAGACCGACGGAATCTACAGCCAGGCGCACATCCGCGCCATCAGCCCCGAACGTGTGAAGAGCGAGCTGGCGGCGGACAACATCGTGGTGGTGGCCGGGTTCCAGGGAGTGACGGAGTCCATGGACGTCACCACGCTCGGCCGCGGCGGGTCCGACACCACGGCCGTGGCCCTGGCGGTGAGCCTCGCCGCGGACATGTGCCATATCTACACCGACGTCGAGGGTGTCTACACCGCCGACCCGCGCATCGTCCCCGAGGCGCGGAAGATACTCGAGATCGACTACGAGGAGATGGTGGAGCTGGCCACCTACGGGGCCAGGGTGATGCACCCGAGGGCGGTTGAAATCGGCCATATCTACAATATGCCCATACTCGTGGCCTGCAGCTTCAGCGACAAACCAGGGACGGTTATCCGTGGAGGGATTCCTATGGAGATACGCAACAAGGCGCGCGGCATTGCCCACGACCTCAACGTGGCCAAGGTCACCATTCTGGCGGCGCCGGACAAGCCGGGCATAGCCTCCATGGTCTTCGAGCCGCTGGCGGCCGCCAACGTCAGCGTGGACACGATTGTGCAGAACGCCAGCGTCGATGGCATGACCGACTTGACCTTCACCGTCTCCCGGAACGAGCTGGGGAAAGCCATGGAGGTGGTGGAGCCCATCGCCAGGTCCATCGGCGCCAGGGGCTGCGTGAGTGATGCCAAGCTGGGCAAGGTCAGCATAGTGGGGACAGGGATGCAGAACACACCGGGGTATGCCGCCCGGATGTTCAAGGCCCTCTATGAGGCCGGCATCAACATCGAGCTCATTACCACTTCTGAAATACGAATCACCTGCATCGTCAACGAAACCAGGGTAGCCGATGCCGTAAGGTCACTCCACAAGGCATTCCAGCTTGACCAGGCATAGGCCACGGGAAGACCGGGGGCCCGGGTAGACCGGGGGCCCGGGTAGTCGGTGGCTCGTGCTCTGGGGGAGGCGTCTTCATGACTATGAGTACCTTCAGCGAGATTGATGATTAGGCGGATCGCCATTGTCGGGCTGGGCCTGATCGGCGGATCCATGGGCCTGGCGCTGAAGCGCGCCGGCCAGGAGGGACCGGAGCTGGTGGGTTACGCCCGCCGGCCGGAAACCGCGGAGCGGGCCCGGAGGCTGGGCGCCATCGACCGGGCGGAGAGCTCACTGGCGGCCGCCGTGGACGGGGCCAACCTGGTCATGCTGGCCGTTCCCATCATGTCCACCAAGGAGATCCTGTCCCAGATCGCCCCGAACCTCGCAGCCGGCGCCGTGGTCACCGACGTGGCCAGCACCAAGCTCCAGGTAATGCACTGGGCTGAGGAGGCCCTCCCGCAGAGCGTCAGCTTCGTCGGCGGCCATCCCATGGCCGGGAAGGAGCTGTCGGGGATCGAGGTGGCCGAGGCCGGCCTGTTCCAGGGCTGCACCTACTGCATCGTCCCGGGGCGCGGCGCCTCCGACGGCGCCATCCAGGGGATCGTGGACCTGGCCCGGGGGGTGGGGGCCCGTCCCCTCTTCCTGACCGCCGGGGAGCACGACTACTTCGCCGCGGGCACGAGCCACCTGCCTCTGGTTCTGGCCTCGGCGCTGGTGATGGCCACGGCCAGGAGCCCCCGCTGGTCGAAGATGGCCGATCTCGCGGCGACCGGCTACGCCAGCACCACCCGTCTGGCCTCCCAGCACCCGCGCATGAACCGCGACATCTGCCTCACCAACGCAGAGAATATCGTAGCCTGGATTGACGAGTTCACCAAAGAGCTGCAGCGCTTCCGGGTCCTGATAGCCGAGGGCGATCTGAGCCTGGAGCAGGCTTTCGAGAGGGCCCGGCAGGCGCGGAACGCCTGGATAGAGGAGCATGGTAATAAAAGTTAGGAGACAGCACAAGATCAGGGGCGATATCGCCCCTCCCGGGGACAAATCGATTTCACACCGGGCCGCGATTCTCAGCAGCCTCGCCAATGGCACGGCCAGGGTGACCAACTTCGCGCCGGGGGCGGATTGCGCCTCCACCGTATCCTGCCTGCGCGCCCTGGGAGTCAAGATCGATTCTCCCGCCGGGGACCATTCGGCCATCGAGATCCGGGGGGTAGGGGTCCAGGGGTACACGGAGCCCGCCACCATACTCGATGCCGGCAACAGCGGCACGACGATGCGCCTGCTCACCGGCCTGCTGGCCGGGCAGGGGTTCTTCACGGTGATCAGCGGCGATTCCTCACTGTGCACGCGGCCCATGGGTCGGCTGATCCACCCGCTGCGCCTGATGGGCGGCCGAATATACGGCCGGAACCGTGACACCCTGGCGCCGCTGGCCATCAAGGGGCAGGAGATCCACGGCCTGGACTACACGATGCCGGTGGCCAGCGCCCAGATCAAGTCCGCCATGCTCATCGCCGGCCTTTTCACCGGCATGAAGGGGAAGACGATAGTCCGGGAGCCGGCCCTCTCCCGCGACCACACGGAGCTGATGCTTCGGGCCATGGGAGTCAAGGTGACGTCCGAGGGCCCAACAGCCACCCTGGTCTGTCCGTCGGCCCCGCCGAAGGCCATGGACATCGAAGTGCCCGGCGATATCAGCTCGGCGGCGTACTGGCTAGTGCTGGGCGCCGTCCATCCGGATGCCAGGATCACCATCAGGGGGACTGGCGTCAACCCCACCAGAACGGGTATTATTGATGTCCTGCTGAAGATGGGGGCCAGGATCAAGGTCGAGAACGAGCGCATCACCAACAACGAGCCGGTGGCCGACCTGACCATCGAGTCAAGCGCGTTGACGGCCGTGGACATAGAGGGCGACATCGTTCCCCGCCTGATAGATGAAGTGCCCGTGCTGGCCGTGGCGGCCTGCCTGGCCACGGGCACCACCACGATCAGGGACGCGGCGGAGCTGAGGGTGAAGGAGACAGACCGCATCGCCTTCCTGGTGGCCGAGCTCTCCAAGATGGGGGCCGCCGTAGAGGAGAGGCCCGATGGCATGGTCATCAGGGGCGGTGGGAAGCTGACTGGGGCCGCTTGCGCGAGTCACGGCGATCACCGCATGGCCATGGCCCTGGGGATAGCCGGATCCGTCGCCGATGGGGAGACACTGATTGAGGATGCCGGAGTGGTGGACATCTCATATCCCGGTTTCTGGCAGGAGCTCGAGAGAGCAGCAGCCGGTTGATTATGCTGAGGGAGGAGAGAAATGACTACTGAGCTGATTCACCTCGGGTTCAGCAACATGGCAGCCATCGACAAAGTGATTGCCGTCATATCGCCCAATTCGGCGCCCTCGAAGCGCCTTATTCATGATGCCAAGAGCAAGGGAAACGTTATCGACATGACCAATGGACGCAGGACCAAGGCCGTCCTCATCATGGACAACGGCCACATCGTGCTGTCGGCCATCACCCCCGAGACCATCGCCGGCAGGGTAGTGAGCATGCGCCGGGCCGGGCCGCGGGGCCAGTTCGAAGAAGCGGAACAGGCGGAGTAGGGACGATGCCTCTGCTCATCATCCTCTCAGGCCCTTCCGGTGCAGGCAAGGACGCCCTGCTGAATCGCATGAAGGAGCTCTCAATCCCCTTCGACTACGTGGTCACCTCCACCACCCGCCCGCCGCGGGCCGGCGAGAAAGACGGCGTGGAGTACAACTTCGTCTCTGAGTCCGGGTTTCAGGAGATGCTGCAGCGCGGCGACCTGATCGAGTCGGCCAAGGTCTACGGGTACTGGTATGGAACGCCGAAGCACGAGGTCAAGCAGGGCCTGGACGCCGGCAAGGACCTGATCCTCAAGATAGACGTCCAGGGCGCGGCCACGATCCGGAACCTCCTGCCCGGGGCGGTCCTGGTCTTCCTCACCCTCCCGTCCCTGGAGGAGTACGAGCGCCGTCTCAGACAGCGCAAGACCGAGACCGACACCGACCTCAAGGTGCGCCTGGGGAAGGTGAACGAGGAGCTGCGGAGCATGCTCATTTTCGACTACGTGGTGGTCAACCACGAGGGCCAGCTCGACGCGGCGGTGGAACAGATAAAGGCCATCGTCACGGCCGAACGGTGCCGGGTCAGTGCCCACACGGTCCAGTTCAGGTAAACAGGCCCGCTAACCGACGATGGCTGTTATCAGGGGTCCCACGTCGGAGGGCTCGGTGTTCACCCTGACCCTGTCGCCGACCTGCAGCTGGTTGAATGTGTCCCGCTCGGCGCGGCACGCCTGGTAGTACCGGTAGTCTTCCCCGGACATCAGGTGCAGGGTGACCGTATACGAGAGGCTGTCGTACGCCGCGTCGATCCGATTCAGCGCGGCATCGTCCACCACCAGGTCGCCGGCCGCCGGGAAGCGCTGCCTGATCCCTTCCTCGACCGTGGAATCAAACACGATGCGCGGCTGGCCTTCGGCGGGCTCGTTGCGCACGATGATGAACCAGCGCCGGTCCTGCATGCCGTTCACCATCTTGTAGCAGACCTCCCCCTCCGCTATACCCCCCTGGCTGCAGCCGCACGGCAGCAGGCCGAGGGCCGCCAGGCACAGCAGCACCAGCTTCGCCGCGAAACCGGGTCCGACCTTGATTGGAGCACGCATAGCCTATGGTCAATATAATACTGTGCCGGGACCAGGGTATCAACACGAAGCGGCGGGCGCCCACGCTGGGCTACTTGACGCCGACCGAAGCGCGGTACTCCCTCTTCTTCCAGCTCACGCCGGTGCCGGCGAAGTGCTTGTAGCTGGCGTAGACCGCCGAGAGGAGCCAGAAGAGGATGGCCGCGGGATGCGACACCGAGTAGGCCTCAGACCAGCCGAAGCGGTGATCGATCAGGGCGCGCATCACGATGATGAATATCACCTGAGCGCCGGCCAGGGCCAGCCATCCGGGGGCGTTGAGGAAGGGCAAGAGCTCCCAGGCCAGCACAATGAAGGGACCGAGGAAGAAGGCTATCCCCACCGTGATCAACAGGATCAGGGCCGCCTCGGAGAAGCAGCTGATGGAGTAGGTCCACTTGGTGAACCCCTGCCACAGCTCCCCCACGCTGCCGTACATGCGGCAGGATACGTCCCTGGAGAGGTCCACCACCCCCTGCTTCTTGCCGTGATGGGTGAACTCCAGCCCGAGGCAGACATCCTCGATGATGCGGGCCTTCACCGCCTCGTGCCCGCCCACCTCGTGGTAATCGGCGGCGTTGGCGAAGATAAACTGCCCGAACACGAAGCCCGCCTTGGGCTTCGGCGAGCCCTGGATCCACCAGAGAGGGAAGCAGGTGAGGATCATGAAATAGAGGGTCGGAATGACCACCTTCTGGGACGGCGAGACGGTGCGCTGCAGCGGCAGGCCGGAGAGCAGCGACAGCTTGTGTTCCTGGACGTAGGCCATGGCATGGCTCAGCATCGAGGGCGCGTGCTTCGTGTCCGCGTCGGTGAAAAGGAGCCAGGTACCCCTGGCGTGCTGGCCGAGCTGATGGCAGGCGTGCGGCTTGCCCGCCCAGCCTGGCGGCAGCGGCTCGCCGTGAAGCAGCCGGACCCGGGGGTCCCTGGCGGCCAGGCCTTCCACGATGGCGCTGGTGCGGTCAGTCGAGTTGTCGTCCAGGAACAGGATCTCAAAGTTCGGGTAGTCCTGGGCCATCAGGGACTCGATGCAGGTGGCAATGTTGGCTTCCTCGTTTCTGGCGGGAACCAGAACGGAGATGAGCGGGAATGGCCCATCCGGGTTGACCTTGCTCTCGTCGAGCCGGTGCAGGGACCTCATGTTCAGGAACAGGTTTACCCCCATGATGATCAGGAAGATACTCACGATGCCGAGGTAGGTCAACCACATTGCCAGAACGCCTCCTGTGCTGCCTGGCCCACTCGGGTCAGACGCAGCGACTCACTCTCAGTTCAAACACGTATCTTACACCCGTTGTCAATAGCCCACGGGCCGCTCCCGGAGGCCGCGCGTTTACCCCGCGAAGACGTCGTGCTAGAATGGCAGGGCTCACGTATTAGAATTGTGTTAGAAGAGGAGGGGTGCCAGCCGTGGAGATCGCTGCCCTGGCCGTCGCCGCTGTCTGCCTGGTCATCTCGATCATTATCCTGCTCACCCTCCTCGGGATGGGATCAGGCCGCGAAAGCCGCCGGCTGGAGGCCGCGGTGCGGGATGATCTCAGGAATGCCAGGGAGGAATCAGCCAGGGGAGGGCGGGACCTCCGCGAGGAAATCGCGTCCGGCCAGAAGGCCTCGGTGGACTCCCTCGTCAAGACCATTGCGGAAATGGGCCAGGCGCAGACAGCCCAGATGCGGCAGCTTCAGGAGAGCAACGACAAGAACCTGGAACAGATGCGGCAGACGGTGGACGAGAAGCTGCAGACCACCCTGGAGAAACGCCTGGGTGAGTCGTTCAAACTGGTCGGGGAGCGCCTGGAAGCGGTACAGCGCGGCCTGGGAGAGATGCAGAGCCTGGCCGCGGGAGTGGGCGACCTCAAGCGCGTCCTCACCAACGTGAAGGCCCGGGGGACCTGGGCCGAGGTGCAGCTGGGCGCCATCCTGGAGCAGACCCTCACGCCGGAGCAGTACGCCAGAAACGTGCACATCAGGGAGTCATCGCCCGAGGTGGTGGAGTATGCCGTTCGACTGCCGGGGCCGGACGGTCCGGAATCCCAGATGTGGCTGCCCATAGACTCCAAGTTCCCCCAGGAGGACTACCTCAGGCTCCTCGATGCCTCGGATGCGGCCGACGCCGACTCCGTTCAGAAGGCGGCGGCAGGCCTGATGCGGGCGGTGCACTCATCGGCCAGGGACATCAGGGACAAGTACATCGACCATCCCCGCACCACCGACTTCGCCATCATGTTCCTGCCCACTGAAGGGCTCTACGCCGAGGTCCTGCGTCAGCCCGGAATGGTCGAGGAGCTGCAGGCCAAGTACCGGGTCGTGGTCGCCGGGCCCACCACCGTGACGGCCATCCTCAGCAGCCTGCGCATGGGGTTTCAGACAGTGGCCCTGGAGAGGCGCTCCCACGAGGTCCAGATGGTCCTCGCCGCCGTGAAGACGGAGTTCGCCAGGTTCGGCGACGTCCTGGCCAGGGTCAAGAGGCAGCTGAACACGGCCTCGAGGACGATCGACCAGACTGAGGTCCGCACCAGGGCCATGGAGCGCGCTCTCCGGGATGTGCACCAGCTCCCGGAGGGTCAGGCCGCGGAGGTCCTTTCCCTGGATGAGCCCGCCGCGGCCGATTCTTGCGAAGATGAAGGCCGGCCGGCGGACTGAGAGGCGTCCCCCGCGGTGTGCCAGCCTCGTTTACCGCGCGCAGACGATCGTGCTAGAATTACTCCCTGGTCCGGCATCAACCGGAAGGGGCACACCCGGCAGTGCGGTCCGAGGACAGGCACAGGCCATGGCCACGGAAGGAGACAGGCATGACCACCGTGAGAGTGCTTCACACGGCGGACGTTCACCTGGGCATGAGATTTGCCGCCTATCCCCCCGACCTGGCCGAGCAGCTGTCGGAGGCTCGATGGAAGACCTTCAATGCCCTGATCCAGATGGCGAATGACCGCCAATGCGATGTGTTCCTGGTCGCCGGAGACCTCTTCGACAGCCACAGGGTCAGCCTGACGGACGTCGAGCGTGCCGCAGACGCGCTGAAGGGCTTCGACGGCCCGCTGGCCGTCGTCATGCCCGGCAACCATGACTACGTGAGCGATGCTCAGAAAGACCTCTGGACCCGTTTTCAGGAAGTGAACCGCGATTGTCTCTTGCTCACCAAGGCCGTCCCGTATCGTCTTGGCGAATACGGCATAGGCGCCATTCTCTACCCCGGTCCCTGCACCACCAAGATCTCGTCGGAGAATGCGATAGGATGGGTGCAGTCGTTCCCCAAAGACAACACAGTGCCGTTCCGCCTCGGGATAGCGCACGGCAGCCTTGAAGGCTTCAGCCCAGATCCTGACAGGCGCTACTATCCAATGACCAGGACTGAACTGGATCGCTCTGGAATGGATGTCTGGTTGATGGGGCACACGCATGTGCGGCGGCCCGACAAGGACACGGGGCAGGGATTCGACATCCTCTTCCCCGGAACACCCGAACCGGATGGTTCGGACTGCCAGCACCCGGGGCGCGCCTGGATAGTAGAGCTTGAGGAAGGTAGACCTCCCAGGTACCAGTCAGAGACGACCGGACTTCATCGGTTCGTGGAAGTGAAAGCCGAGCTGGCTGATGAGGGCGACCTCTTTTCTCTGGAGAGCCAGCTGAAGATGCTGCCGCCAGGCAGTCTTGTGACATTGACGCTTGCCGGAAGACTCCCTGCTGAAGCGCACGGTCGGCTTGGCGAGTGGGTCAGCCGACTTGAGGCTGCCGCCCGGGTCATCCGCCTGGAACGGGACGTGACGAGGCAGGTTTCCCTCCAAGAGATCGATGCAGAATTCACCGCGGGCAGCCTCCCGCATCGCCTATTGACGGAGTTGGCCAAACACCCGGATTGCGCCAGGAGCGTGCAGGTGGCTTATGACATCCTCCGGGAGGCTGCACGTTGAGGATTGTCGGCATTGTGCTGCACCCCTTTGCGGGGCTGTCCCGCTCATTCAGCTTCGTATCGGGGCTGAACGTTATCCACGGCCCAAACGAGGCGGGCAAGAGCACGCTGGCCAAGGCCATACAAGCCGCGCTCTTCATCTGGCCTCCCGAACGCGGAAGACTGCCTCAGCAAGTCGCAGACCTACTGCCCATCGGAGAGAAGACGTCACGCGTCCACCTGGAGGCCCTGGTCGATGGAGAGACCCTGCACCTCGATCGATCTTGGGGTGCGGAGAGAGTCGCCCAAATGAGGCTGGGCCGCGCCGGCGCGATTACGGATACCGACACCATTCGGCAGTGCGTCGTGGAGTCACTCGGCGTTACTGAAGGTACGTTCAACAACGTGCTCTTTGCCGGTCAATCGCAACTCGGCGCGGCGCTCAATGCCCTGACCAGCCAGGGACTGGACGCAGACCTCAAAGACATCCTGCGAAGGGCTGCCATGCAGACCGATGGTGTCTCGATAGAAAAGCTGGGCTCTCTCCTGCAAAGAAGGTCAGGGGAATACTTCGGCCGGTGGGAGCGGGATCTGGGACGTCCCGAGGGGAACCGGGGGATCGACAACCCGTGGAAGAAGCAGGCGGAAATCGGCGCAGTTCTTCGTGCCTGGTACGAACGCGAGAGGGCGAGGCGGGACCGGGATGACGCCCTCCAGAGGGAACTCCAGGCCTCGGAACTGGAGAGAAGAGCAAATCAGCTTGGAGAGGCAGTCCTCAAGCTGGAGGGCTATCTGACTGCCAACAAGCAGACCTTCCAGGCCATATCCAAGCGCCGACTGCTGGAGGAAACCATCGGACGCCTCAAGTCCGAGGCTGGTCCTCTAACGGACATCATGAAGTCGTGGCCCAGGAACGAGCAGCTATTGGAGACGCTCGGCCCCCAGGTGGCCAGACTCGAGGCGTCGCAGAAACGACTCCAGGACGAGCTGGTCACCGCCAGGCGGGCTGCGGCCATGGAGGGCCGGGTCAGGAAGCACCAGGTCGCATCCCGCAAGGCCGAGGAGCTTGAGAAGGCACGGCGCGATCTTCAGCAACTGCCGGCGGTTGACGAGTCACGGATAAAACGGATTCGCGGTTTGGCCGGTGCCATCGCCCGATACGAGGCAGTCCTGAAGGCCAGCCGCGTGGGAGTCACGTTCAGGAGCCGCAAAGCCGTGACGTTGACCGCAAGCGAAGCTCCGGGGGAAGAACATGAAGTGCCAGTTCCGCCGGGCGGCACCCAGTCGTTCTCTGGCAGTCAGGTCATGCTGACACACCCGGATTGGGAGATAGAGGCGCGAACGGAAACGGCGGACCTGGAAGCGGTGAGAGCCGACAACGCCAGGGACAGCGAGCTGCTCAAGGAAGCGCTGATGCAGGTGGCCGTCGCCGATCAGGACTCAGCCGAGGCCGCCTATGATGCGTACCAGAGGGCATCGAGCGCGGTGCAGACACTGGAGGGCCAGCTGAGAGAGACCCTGGGGGATGATCGCTTGGAGGACCTGGCCCGCGAGGCGGCTCAACCCGCGGACGCTGGAGCCGGGCCAAGGCCAGTGGCCGAGGTTGCAGTTGAACTGGAACGCGTCGGGGCCGATCTGAGGACGGCGCAACTGCAGATCAGCAAGGCCACGAATGAACTGGCCAAATGGGCCAAGACGTACTCCACACTGGACGCCGTCATTGAGGAACTGGGCCGCAATCGATCTGCCCAGAGAAGCGCGGAGCTTGAGCTTCAGCAACTGCCCACCGCCCCGGTGGGTTCTGGGGACATATCCGCCTTCGAGGGAGAGTACCAGGACCGCGAACGTGAACTCCCGGCCAAGAGGACAGAGTATGCTCACGCACGGGAGGACCTCATTAAGGCCACTAGCAGTACACAGGCGGACGATATTCGTTTCCTCGAGAAGCGCGAGGAAGAAGCCTGCGCCGCCTTCGAGTCGGCGCAGCGAGAGGGAGAAGCGGTGCTGAAGGTGGTGAAGACCTTTGAGCGATTGAAGGCCGAAATGGCCGAGCAGTCCCTTGAGCCATGGCTGAGCGACTTGGCGAAGGTTCTCAGACCGTTGACTGCGGACAGGTACCAGGGTCTAGATCTGGCGGAGCAGAGCGCCCAGCGGGCCGGCGACGATCCGGGAATGCCGTTCGGCCTTCTCTCGACGGGGACGCTCGCGGTTGTCGGTCTTGCCGTCCGTCTCACCGTAGCCAGGCGGTTCCTGGAAGGGAGGGACGGCTTCATGATCATGGACGATCCATTGGTGGACTTGGATCCCGATCGCCAGCACGCCGCAAGCAGAGTAGTCCGGGAGTTCGCCAATGACAAGCAGGTGATTGTCATGACTTGCCATCCGGAACACGCCGCTCTGCTGGGAGGCCACCGAATCGACTTCGCCTGATTGAGCCACATTGTCCACCTGACACAGGTGTATCGTGTGCACTACCCTACCCCAACACAATGGCTTGAAGAACTCATGAGCGTTGAACTCCACTTCCTGGGCTGGGACGCGCCGGTAACCGCCAGGGTGAGCGAGTTCCTGCTGCCGCCGGGACTCACCGACCCGGCGGCGCTGGCCAGGGACGTCATAGTGGTGCCCACGCGCCAGGCCGGAAGGCGGCTGCGCGAGGCGCTGGCGCTGCGCGGCTCTTCCCTGAAGACAGCCCTGCCCTCTCTGCACGTAGTCACTCCCAGCTTCTTCCTGCGCCCGGAGGACGAGACAGGCGCCATGGCCGCGGCCATCGAGGCGGCCGCCGCCTGGGCCGACGTCCTGATGAAGGCGGATCTCGGCCGCTGCAGCGGCCTGTTCCCCGCCCGCGCTCCTTCCCGGGACTTCCTCTGGGCGCTGCGCACCGGCGAGATGATCGAAGGCCTGCGGAGCACACTGGCGGACGGCGGGTACCTGATTGCCGACGTGTACCGCGACTCCGGGGGCCTGCTGGAGGAGAAGGATCGCTGGCACGATCTGGCGCAACTTGAAACGGCGTACCTGGACCGCCTCAGCCAGCTCTGCGTCCAGGACCCATGCGTCCGAATGCTGCGGCATGCGGAATCCTCCGAGCCTCCGGCCGGAGCGGAGCGCATAGTGCTGGCAACGGTACCGGATCCGACCCCGCTGATGGTGCGCAAACTGGAGGCTTTGGCGGCGCGGATCTCAATAGCGGTCCTCGTTCACGCGCCGGAGGCGCTGGCCGACTGCTTCGACGGCTGGGGACGGCCGCTCCCGGAGAAGTGGCGCGAGCGCCGCATCGACGTTCCCGACGCCGATATCATTCTGAGCGGCCCGCCCTGGTCGCAGAGCCGGAAGGCGCAGGAGCTCATGGCTCAGGAGGCGGAACGCTTCGGCCCCGCCGATGTGGCCCTCGGCGTCCCGGATAAGGAGGTCATCCCCTTCCTGGAAGCGGACCTGGGCGCGGCCGGCCTGGTCTCGTTCAATCCGGCGGGCAAGCCCGCGGCAGAGCACCCGCTGATCCAGCTTCTTCAGGCATTTCGGGACGTGTACGCCAATCGCGACTACCCATCAGTCAGCGCCCTGATGCGGAACGGCGACTTCCTCGAATACCTGCAGAAGAGGCACCGGATCCCCCCCGGCCGGGTGCTCGAGGAGCTGGACAGATGCCAGAACGAACACCTGCCGCGGTCGCTGGATGATATGATCCGGGCCTCCGGGCGGCCTGCCTCGTCGGGCGCGGGGCGGGCTGAGTTCCCCAGCCTGGCGAGGGCGGTCGGCATTGTCGCGGACCAGGTGCGTGCATTTGAGGCCGCCGACGTGGATCCCTCGCTGCGCTCGTTCCTCCAGGCAGTGTACGAGTCCCGCGCTCTGGATTCCGGGAAGCCCCGGGACATCGATTTCGTCACCGTGGCCCAAGCCATGGACGCGGCGCTGCGCCGTCTGTCCGCGGGTCCGCTCACCACCCTGGGCCTCGACAAGGCCAGTGCCATGGAGCTGCTCCTGTGGTTCCTGGGCCGGGAGCCATACTACCCGGAACCGGAGGACGCCATCATCGATCTGGAAGGCTGGCTGGAGCTGCCCTGGAACGACGCCCCCTTCCTGATTGTCACTGGCATGAACGAGGGGAAGGTGCCCGACAGCCACCCGGCCGATGTCTTCCTGCCGGACACCCTGCGCAGGCAGTTGAACCTGCGCCACGATGAGGACCGGCTGGCCCGGGATGCATATCTGGCGACCTCGCTAATTGAGTCGCGGCGCGAAGGCGGGCGCGTGTGCTTCGTCGCGGGCAAGACAGGCGCCACCGGCGATGTGCTGCGGCCCTCGCGACTGCTGTTCCGGTGCGGCGATGCCGAGCTCCCCCGACGCGCCGAGCAGCTCTTCGCCACCCCGGCCGAGGGGCGGTCCGGCCATCCTTCGAGTATCCCCTTCCGGTTGGAAGTCGTGCCCCCCCCGGATATTCCGGCGGACAGGCTGGAGCTGGAGAGGATTTCCGTTACCGCGTTCCGGGACTATCTGTACTGTCCCTTTCGTTACTATCTCAAGCACGTGCTGGGCATGAAGGCCATGGATGACCGGAAGACGGAGCTCGATGCCATGGACTTCGGCTCACTGGTCCACGACGCACTGCACGAGATGGCCCTGAACGAGGAAACGCGACGGTCCGACGACGTTCACCGACTGCAGGAGCTGCTCTGGGCCAAAGCCGCGGACTGGGTGACCGAACGGTTCGGAGGCTCGCCGCCGCCGCAGGTCGAGGTTCAGCTCCAATCGGCCAGGCAGCGCCTCGGCCAGGCAGCCAGGGTCCAGGCACGCCTGGTTCGAGAGGGATGGGAGATCGTGCGCGCCGAAATGACGATCCAGGGGGAGATGGACGGAGTCCAGGTCCGGGGCAAGATCGACCGCATCGACCGGCACCGGGACACCGGAAGGGTCAGGCTCCTGGACTACAAGACCTCCGAGAGAGGCGGGACGCCGGAGGCCGCGCACCTCGGCTCGCTTTCGGCCGATCGGGAATGCCGGGACTACACTCTGATCGAGGTGGCGGGAAAGCGGAGGCGCTGGACCGACCTGCAGGTGCCGCTGTATGCCATCCTGCTGTCGTCCGACCCAGAGCTCCGCGGACCCTTCGAACTGGGCTACTTCAATCTGCCCGGAGCCGTAGACGACACGGACGTTGTTCTCTGGAAAGACGTGACGGCCGGCCTTCTGGAATCGGCGCAGGCCTGCGCCATGGGGGTCATCACCGACATCAAGGGCCGCCGGTTCTGGCCGCCCGCACAGAAGCTGACGTACGACGATTTCGAGGGCCTCTTCCCGGCTGATCCGGCCCTGTGCGTCAACGCGGAGGACTTCCAGGCCTTCCTCCATAGAGGGAAGGCGGCATGACCCCGGCGCAACTGGGCCACCGGGCGATTTCAGCCTCCGCCGGATCGGGGAAGACCTTCCAGCTGGCGCACCGCTACATCGAACTGATGGTCCGCGGCGTCAGTCCGGACCGCATCATCGCCCTCACCTTCTCGCGGAAAGCCGCCGGTGAGATCTTCGATTCGGTGGCCCGGTATCTCTGCCAGGCAGCGTCATCACCGGAAGCAGCGCTGCGGACAGGCACGCTCATCAACAGGCGGGACATGGGTACGCCGGAGTTCCTGCGTTTGCTGCGGCAGCTGCTGGAGGGCCTGCACCGTATCCACATCGGCACTCTGGACAGCTTCACCGTGGGTGTGGCCAAGGCCTTTCCCCTGGAGCTGGGCATTCCTCCCGGCTTCCAGCTCCTGGGCGAGGACGGGGCCGCCGGGGGCGTGCGGCAGGAGGTCCTGGCCAGGGTCTTCGATCGGGGCCGGTCGGATGAGGAAGGGCGAAGCGCCTTTGAGCAAGCCTGCCGGCAGGCCACCTTCGGCCGGGAAGAGAAGAGGTTAGGGGAGCAGCTGGAGGAGATAATCAAGCAGAAGCGCGGGTACTACCAGGTGCTGCCCGACGACGGTGCCTGGGGCCGGGAGGAACGCATCTGGGCAGCGTCTCCGCCGTGGTGGAGGGAAAGCGGGTTCAGCAATGTGGAGGCCGCGGCCGACCGCCTCATTGATCTGCTGCGGCAGGACGGCCTCCAGGAGGGCCCCATGGAGCGCTGGAGCGCTTTCATTGACGCCGTGCGCCGCTTCGGGCCGCGGTCCACCTGGTCGGCACCGCTTAAGTACCTCTTCGACAAGCTGTCCGAGGGTATCCAGCCCCTGCGCGCCGGAGAGCTGTCGCTGACGGTGGAGAGAAAGCGTCAGCGCCTGACACGCCCGGAGTGCCTGGCCGCTCAGGGGCTGATGGCGCACATCCTGCGAACCGAGATCACCGTGGCCCTGCGGAGAACGCAGGGCGTCTACCGCGTCCTTGAACTCTACGAACGAGCCTACGACGCGATGTTGCGGCAGCACGGCCGCCTCACCTTCACCGACATCCAGTACCTGCTCACCGCGGGCAACCGGGCCAGCGGGGGCGCGGTCCTGAGCAGCCTTCCCCCGGGAGGAGGGTCAGGCGCGAGCCGCCTTCCCGCTGCGGAAGCGCGGCTTTACGTCGACTATCGGCTCGACTGCCAGCTCGACCACTGGCTGCTTGACGAGTTTCAGGACACCAGCGACCTCCAGTGGGAGGTGCTGAGCAATCTGGCCGATGAGATACTCCAGGACAGCAGCGGGCAGCGCAGCTTCTTCTACGTGGGAGACACCAAGCAGGCCATCTACGGCTGGCGCGGCGGCAATGCCCGGCTGTTCAGCCAGGTCCTGGATCGCTATGAGGGGAGCATTGAGCTCAGCCACCTGAACACGTCCTTCCGCTCATGTCAGACGGTGATCGATGCGGTGAACAAGGTCTTCGAACGCATCCCGGCGGACCTGCCCGGGGGGACAGTCACACTGTGGAACAAGTCCTGGCAGAAGCATCAATGCGAAAAGGGCGCCGTTCCGCCGGACGGCTTTGTGGCGCTCATGGAGCCCTGCCTCGACAAGGAGAAGGCGAAGCCGGAGGACGAGGACCGGTACCGGGTTGTCGCCCGCCTGCTGCAGGAGATAGACCCGCTGAGGAAGGGACTTTCCGCCGCCATCCTGGTGCGAAGCAACAGGTGCGGAGAGGAGATCGCAGACTACCTGCGCCGCGAGTGCGGCGGCATGCGCATCATCCATGAAGGCCGGGCCCTTATCCAGGACAACCCGGTGGTCTCTGTGCTGCGTTCGCTGGTGCAGTTCGCCGCACACCCGGGCGACACGTTCGCCTGGCGCCACCTTCAGATGAGCCCCCTGGGGCAGTATCTCGCCAGTCAGCGGCTGGACCGCCATAGCCTGCCGCTGCAGCTGCTCCATCAGATTCAGGCCGACGGCTTTCGGTCTCTTGTCCGCGAATGGGGGGCCAGGCTGAACGCAGCCCGTCCGCTGGATCATTTCGGCCGCAAGAGGCTGGAGGAGCTGACCAACGCCGCCATCGAGTTCGATGGAACCGGCGACCGCGACTGCAACGCCTTCCTGCGCTTCATAGACGGCTACGAAATCCACGACCTGGCCGCCAGCGAAGCCGTGCGCATCATGACCATCCACCAGTCCAAGGGGCTGGAGTTCGACATCGCGATCCTGCCCGACCTGCAGAACGGCAGCATGGCCAGGACCGATCGTCCGGACCTCATCATGGCCCGCGATCCCCAGACCGGCAGGCCTGCCTGGGCTCTGCAGATGCCGAGGCGAATCGTCGCCGACGCCGATGATGTCTTGAAGGGGCAACTGGAGACGGCCGACGAGACCGCTGCTCTCGATGCCCTCTGCCTGCTCTACGTGGCCATGACGCGGGCCAGGCAGGGACTATACATGATTACCAGCTTCCAGGGGAAGAGCTCCGAAGCGTTCACTCCCGCCGCCTTTCTGAAGCAGCAGCTCACGGGCGACCCGAAAGGCGCGAACGGACGGACGGTTCAGATCGGCCCGGAGGAGGCCGTCTGCTTCTACGAAGCCGGAGATCGTCAATGGCATTCCGCACGACCGGAGGCCCTGGGAGCGTCCTCCCTCATCCCGGAGGACCGCTCGGCGGCTGCCCTGTCGGCCCGGCTGCCCGCTGACTTCTGCCGCCGTCCTTCGCTGCGCCGGCGCCTGGTCCACGTTCAACCATCGAGAAAGCCCGAGAGCGCCCAGAGCGCCGGCCGGCTGTTTGAGCCCGGTGCCCGGGACGCCCTTGATTTGGGCACCGCCGTCCACCAACTCTTTGAGAAGGTCACCTGGATCGAGCAGGTCAACGTCGAGGGCCTGATCGCCGACTGGAGCCTCTCGTCTTTACTGAGAGAGGACCTGAAGCAGCAGGCCGCCGGTCTCTTCCGGGCGGCCACCACCGCCCCCCGGATACGCTCCGCCCTGGCCAAACCGGCGGGCCGCGCGGAAGCGTGGCGCGAGCGGAAGTTCGAGGTGGTCCTCGGCGACAGATGGGTCAGCGGGGCGTTCGACCGCGTGGTAGTGTCACGAGATGAGGCCGGGAAGCTGCTGGAGGCCACGGTGATGGATTTCAAGAGCGACGAGGTGGCTGGCGCGGCCGGCCTGGAAGTGCTGGCCGGGCAGTACCGGCCCCAGATGGAAGCCTACCGCAGCGCCCTCTCGAGGATGCTCGGGCTGCCGCCGGCCAGGGTGCGAATGATGCTGGTCTTCCTCCAGGCGGGGGCGACCCGCGTCCTCGGCCGGCCCTGAGAAGAACGGCTAATCTGCTGTCACGGCCGCGACAACAGCCAGGACGCCGACAACGATGAGGTAGCCGCCGACGATGTAGGCGATGATCCGCGGCCACACTATGACGGCGATCCCGGCGAAGATGCTGATGAGCCCGCCGATGAGCCCGCTGACCTCCCAGTGAGACATCCTGAACCCTCCTTCTGGCCCGGTGCGCCCGCACCGCGGATTCTACTGCTTAAGGTACCCCGCTGCCGCAAAGAGGTCAAGAGCGCCGCAGGGTCGAACCCTGGGATACCGGGGGGACGATGGAAGGGAGAGAAGAAACGGAAGAGCCGCCCTGTGATGGAGGGCGGCTCTCCTTGATGATTGTCTGCGACCGGACTAGTCTCCCGGCTTGGCTGTGGAAATCACGGCTTTGATGGCCACGATGATGGCCGCCGGGGCCATCAGCAGGCCGAAGCAGTAGACGATGCCCTGCGTCTCGTTCGCCAGCGACTCATTGATGTCCGCGACAGGCCCGAACCCGCCGGCGAGACCCCAGATGCTGATAACGATCAGGGCGACGGCGGCGGTCAGCACGATAGCTGCCTCCTTGGCAGTGACGTTCAGCAGTCCGATGAGTATCCCGGCGATCAGCAGGATCCAGATCACCCAGTCCTTCTCCGGAAGAACGTCGCCACCCCAGATGCCGCCGATGATGGCGATGAGCACGCCAACAATGAACGCGATCTTACCTACTAGTGCCAGAGCATTTGCCATTGCTCAACTCCCTCCTTTTGGCCTTTCTGGCCGGCGGACCCCCCGGGAGCCCGCGGCCTAGCCCTTGCCTATGCGGAATACAGTAGTTTTACACTTGGGGCACACGCCTTTGATTGCGGGACGCTTGTTCTTCATGACCACCTGCTTGGGATTCTGGACCTCCACCTTCTTCTTGCACTTCACGCAGTAAGCTTGTGCCATCCTGTATCCAGCCTCCTCTCGTTTAAGATTTGCCTTGAGGCTATCACATGCGTGCATGTAGGTCAATACCCCTTGTGGTAGTTCTGAGATAATGACACCCCTCAATGGTTCAGTGAAAATGTCACCCT
>CAYPDY010000034.1:0-20294 GCA_964409515.1 uncultured Dehalococcoidia bacterium | reverse complement strand
AGCTGCCGGTGCAAGTCCTTCATGTTGCCGGTGTGAAAGACCAGCCCGTCCTCGTCGGCCCGGTACAGCAGGATGCCGCGGACGTGCGGCGTGTTCCCCTCTACCGTGGCCAGATGGCAGGCGGGGTTGGCGTTGATCAGCGCCAGGATGTCGGTCTTCGTCATGGGGCCTCCTTGTCAGTGCTGCCATTCAATCACAGGGATGCGGCGGGTGTCAAACGGTTGACGCCTCGCTCGTCTGAACATACAATTCAGACAGGCCGGCCCAGGCTTGCGCCCGTTCGATTGTGCCGGGCGCCTTCCAGCTGGCGGCAAGCACATCGGATGTAGCAGCGCATGCAACTCGTCGACCTTGGATTTGATCAATGGTTCCTGGAGAAGCGGGAGGGGCTGCAGAAGCCTGACTGCGGCGTGGCCCGCGTGACCGCGGTCAACCGGGACAACTACCTCGTCCGGAATGAGAGCAGTGAGGTCCTGGCCGAGCTTACCGGGGCCTTCCGGTTCTCAGCGGGGTCGAGCCTGGAGCTCCCTGCTGTGGGGGACTGGGCCCTGGTCCGGTACCTCAACGACGGGACCTTCGCCATCATCCACGGGCGGTTCCCCCGGAAATCGACGCTGCGGCGAAAGGCGGCCGGCCGGGACATCGACTACCAGATGATCGCGTCCAACATCGATGTGGCCTTCATTGTCCAATCGTGCGATATCGATTTCAGCCTGCGCCGCCTGGAGCGGTACCTGGTCATGGCCAGGGAGGGGGGCATCGAGCCCATGCTCCTCCTGAGCAAGAGCGACCTGGTGGGCCCCGAGGACCTGGCGGGGAGGATGGCGGTGGTCAGGCAGTCCACGACGGGCTGTCCCATTATCGCCCTCAGCAACAAGACCGGCTCCGGCCTGGACGAGGTCCGGCAGGTGCTCGAGAAGGGAAAGACCTACTGCCTGCTGGGATCGTCGGGCGTGGGCAAGAGCACGCTCTTGAACCGCCTGGTGGGCCGGGACCTGATGGAGACGAACACTGTGCGCGCCACCGATGGGAGGGGAAGGCACACTACGGCGCGCCGGCAGCTGATCGTCCTCGATCAGGGGGCGATGCTGATCGACACTCCGGGCATGAGGGAGCTGGGCAACATCGCCGTCGGCGAGGCGATAGATGAGAGCTTCGCCGATATCACCGAGCTCACCAATGGCTGCCGTTTCACCAACTGCACCCACACCAATGAACCCGGCTGCTCGCTCCTGGCGGCTATCGAGAGAGGGGAGCTGGCCGAAGGGCGCTATCAGAGCTACCTGAAGCTGCTCAAGGAATCCGAGTACCACGAGATGTCCTACCTTGACAAACGGCGGAAGGACCGGAAGTTCGGGCAGTTCATCAAGACAGCCATGAAGCAGCAGAACAAGAAGAAGCCGCTGTAGGCTGGGCTACATCCGGTCGGGAACGCTCATGCCCATGAAGGAGAGGGTGCGGGCGAAGGCGATCCGGGCGGCGTCGATCAGCTTCAGCCGCGCGGCGGTCAGCTCCGCATCGTCGGACACCACCCGGCACTGCTTGTAGAAGGCGTGGAAGGCCGTGGCCAGGTCCATGGCGTAGTAGGGCAGGTGGTGCGGCTCGAGCTTGGCGGCCACCGTCTCCACCACCTCGGGCAGCTGCAGCATCTTGCGGATGAAGTCCAGCTCCGCCTCCGTTGTCAGTAGAGCCACGTTCCCCCGGCTGAAGTCGATGCCCTTCTCCTGGGCCAGGCGGAAGATGCTGGAGATGCGGGCGTGGGCGTACTGCACGTAGTAGACCGGGTTCTCCGCCGACTCCTTCTTGGCCAGCTCGATGTCGAAGTCCATCTGGCTGTCCGCCGAGCGCGACAGGAAGACGAAGCGGCAGGCATCCGTGCCCACCTCTTCCACCAGCTCGCGCAGCGTGACCAGGTCGCCGCTGCGCTTGGAGATCTTCACCTCGACATTGCCGCGCTTCAGCATCACCAGCTGGGTGATGAGGATGTCCATTCTCGCCGGGTCGATGTCCAGGGCGCCCAGAACGGCCTTCATTCGGGCGACATGGCCCTGGTGGTCGGCGCCCCAGATGTTGATCACCCGATCGAAGCGGCGCTCGACGAACTTGTTGTAGTGGTAGGCCACATCGGAGGCGAAGTAGGTGGGCACCCCGGTGGTGCGCACCAGGACGTTGTCCTTGTCCTCGCCCAGCTCGGACGAGGCGAACCACACCGCCCCCTCCCTCTCCACTACGTGGCCCTTGTCGCGCAGTATGGACATGGCTTTCTCATACTGGCCGTTGTCGTACAGGCTCTTCTCGCTGAACCAGACGTCGAAACGCACGCTGACCGTTTCCAGGTCGGTCCGGATGAGGTCCATGACCTTCGCCAGCCCGACGGCTCCGATCCGGGCTACCGCCTCCGCCTCCGGCAGCTTGAGGAACCGGTCTCCCTCCTCGGCGATGACCTCCCTGGCCATGTCGATGAGATAGAGGCCGTGATAGCCGTCGGCCGGGATCTCGGTCGGGTGGCCCAGGGCCTCCCGGTAGCGCGCGTAGAGAGAACGGTAGAAGGCGTTGATCTGGCCGCCGGCGTCATTGACGTAGTATTCCTTCTCCACCCGGTAGCCGGCGGCGGTGAGGATGTTGGCCAGGGTATCGCCCATGATGGCGCCCCGCCCGTGTCCCACGTGCAGCGGCCCGGTGGGATTGACGCTGACGAACTCCAGCTGCACCTTCTGGCCGTGCCCCAGGTCGACTGAGCCGAAACGCTCCCGCTGGCTGCGAATCACGTCGACCTGCTGCGCCAGCCAGTCACCTTTGAGGGTGAAGTTGATGAAACCGGGGCGGGCGGCCTCCACCTTCTCCAGCTCCGGTATGGGCCGGATCAGCGGAACGATCTTCTCGGCCAGGCCCATGGGGTTGGCCTTGGCCACGCGGGCCAGCTTCATGGGGAAGTTGCTGGCGTAGTCACCGTGGCCGGCGCTCTGAGGGCGCTCCAGCATGAGCTCGGGCAGTGCCACCTGCGGGAGCAGTCCCTGTCTCTGGGCCTCGCCCACCGCTTCCTCGAGTAGCCGGATGATCTTGCGTCTGACCATACTCTAATAACTATACAGCATGCGGTGCGCGCGCGCGCGTTTGCGGTTCACGGCCCTCCGCGACCTAGCCCGCCTCGGCGCCCGCGCGCCAGACCCGGGCCACTTCCCTGGCCAGCAGGCGGTGCTCGGGCCGCTTCAGACCGCGATCGCCCTCCTGGAGCCGGATGGCCTCGCCGCGGGCCAACTCCATGAGGGCCACGTCGGATAGCCGGGCCATGCGCAGGTCGGGCAGGCCGCTCTGCTGTGTGCCGAAGAACTCGCCGGGGCCGCGCAGCCTCAGGTCTTCCTCGGCCAGCCGGAAGCCGTCCCGGGTGCGCTCGATGATCTTGAGCCGCTCCCGGCCTTCGAAGGAGGGTGACTGCGCCAGCAGGAGGCAGTAGCTCTTGTGCTCCCCCCGCCCCACCCGGCCGCGGAACTGGTGCAGCTGCGACAGTCCGAAGCGGTCGGCCCCCTCTATGAGCATCACCACGGCATTCGGGACGTCGATGCCCACCTCCACCACCGGGGTGGACACCAGTATGTCGAGCTCACGGTCCTTGAAGCTCCTCATGGCGGCTTCCTTGTCCGCGGCGGACATGCGCCCGTGCAGCAGCCCCAGTCGCAGGTCAGGGAATACCTCTTCGGACAGCCTCTTGTACTCGGCCGTGGCCGCTTTGGCCTCGATGTTTTCAGACTCCTCGATGAGGGGGCAGACGACGAAGGCCTGCCGGCCCTCGGCAACCTGGCGGCGGACGAAGTCATAAGCCGCCTGCCTCTGATGCGGCTCCAGCCATTTCGTCTGGATGGCCACCCGGCCCGGGGGCAGCTCATCGATGACTGAGAGGTCGAGATCGCCGTACAGTGTCAGGGCCAGGGTGCGGGGTATCGGTGTGGCGGTCATCACCAGCACGTGAGGATTGGTGCCCTTCTGCCGCAGCGCGGAGCGCTGAAGCACGCCGAAGCGGTGCTGCTCATCCACCACCACCAGCCCCAGCTTCCGGAACTCGACGCCCTTCTGGATCAGGGCATGGGTGCCGATGACCAGGTGCAGGGCCCCCTCCTCGGCCATTCGCTGGATGCGGCGCTTCCGGGCTGCCTTCAGGCTGCCGGTGAGCAGGGCCATGGCGAAGGGATGGGGAGGCACGGAGGGGAACTCGAGCACAGACCCGTCGCCCTCGTGTTCCCCCAGGCGGGACAGGATGCCGGAGATGGTATTGAAATGCTGCTCGGCCAGGATCTCGGTCGGGGCCATCAAGGCGCCCTGGCAGCCGTTGGCCGCTGCCATCAGGAGGGCGGCCGTGGCCACCACGGTCTTGCCGCTGCCCACGTCCCCTTCCAGAAGGCGGCTCATGGGCCTGGTCCGGCTGACGTCGGAGAGGATTTCCGTGAGCACCCGCTCCTGGGCCCCCGTGAAATGAAAGGGCAGGCTGCCGTTGAAACGCTCGAGCAGGGCCTCGTCGATCCGCAGCCGGGCGCTGGCCTCGGTCTCCTGCCATTCCAGCTTCCTGGCGGCCACCCCCAGCTGGATCATGAACAGCTCATCGAAAGCCAGCCGTCTCCGGGCGCTGGTCCGGTTCTGCTCGGAATCCGGAAAGTGGGCCTGCCGGACGGCCTCGGACAGCGGCATCAGTCCGCAGCGTCGGCGAACCTCTGGCGGCAGATGGTCCTCCATCCAGGGCGCCCATTGGGCGACGATGGTCTTCATCAGGCCGCGCACGGAGCGCGGGTACAGCCCCTCCGTGAGGGGGTAGACCGGGACCAGCAGGCCGTCCCGGGGCAGGCCCTCCGATTCCAGGATTTCCCACTCCGGCGACTCGAACACCTTCTTGCCCTTATACACCCCGACCTTGCCGAAGAGCACCACCCGCATGTTGGTGCGGAAGCGCCGGGCCAGGTACGGCTGGTTGAACCACACGGCCCGGACGGTGCCCGTTTCATCGCCCACCAGGGCCTCGGTGCCCATCCGCCCGCCGAGGTTCACCTGCCGGGCCTCCCATACGGCAGCTACCAGGGTCTGTTCAGCACCCGCCTCCAGCTCCGCCACCCGCCTCTGACGGCCGTAGTCCATGTGGCGGTGGGGGAAGAGGTAGAGCATGTCCCGGATGGTCCGGACCCCCATCCGGTCGAACTTGGTGGCCATGCCGGGGCCTACCCCCTTGACGGCGGTGATGGGAGAGTCGAGGGACACGCCCGGCGGCGGCGGCGTCGGCCGGATTGGCGCAGGCGGCTGCGGGACTGGCACTGGCCTGGCAGCCGGCCTCCGGCCCGGGTCCTCCGGTCCGGAAGGCCCCGCGGTCAGGCGACGGCGCGCTTCATCTGCCCACAGCCGGCGCTGTTCTACCGTCAGGGCGGCGTATCTGAAACCCGGCGGACAGATCCGGGTGTCGGGAGCGGACTCACTGCCGTCCCTGGCCTTTCCCAGGTAGACCTGGAGGTAGCGGTCCAGCCCTCCGACCACGGCCGCGTCCTCGTAGCCCCTGGACCGCTCCAGGTCGAGTATCTTCAGCAGCGCTTCAACATGTTTGCCTGATACCATGCTCATTCACCGGGCCCTATTGGCGTCGTGGGATGCGCAGGGTTGGCAGCGTGAACTTCCGGGTCCGGGCTTTCCCGTCCGCCTTGTCAGTTTCGCCCGGGCTTTCCCTCAGGGCCACCAGCAGGCTCCCGGGACCGGCATGGACGCCGATGGCCGACCCGAGCTTGGCCATGACCACGGGAGTCCTGGGATATATCGCCCGAATCCGTCCGGCCAGCTCCTCTGCCTCTTCGGGGGCGTTTCCCTGCACCACCGCTATGTCCTCCACCGGGAGGTGCTTCGTCACGAACTGGAACAGCCGGTCCAGGCCCATGCTCCGGGTCCGGGTGACCCCGGAGGGGCGTACCCAGCCATCCTTGATCTCCAGCAGGGGCTTTACCCTTACCAGTGCTCCCAGCAGGGCCCCGCCTTTGCCCAGCCGGCCGCCCTTCAGCACGTACCTGGCGGAGTCCAGCAGGGCCATGCCGTAGCTTCGGGGGATGGCGCCGCGCACCGCCGCCAGCACCTCGTCCAGCGACTTGCCCGCCCGCGCCTCCCTGGCGGCCAGCATGGCCACCAGCCCCAGGCACATGGTGGTCAGCTGGGAGTCGACCACCTCGATGCGGCACTTCCCGCCGAACGACTGCTTGCCCGTCGTCGCCGCCTGGTATATGGCGGAGAGCTTCGAGCTGATGGTCAGGCAGAGGATCTCCTCCGTCTCCCTGGACAAACGGCGGTAGACCTCGACGAACTCGCCCGGCGCGGGCGCGGAGGTAGTGGGATGGACCGGGCCGATGACCATCCTTTCATAGAGCTGTTCCGGGGTGATGTCGACACCGTCCCGGTAGGTCTGGTTGCCGAAGCGCACACTAACCGGGACGACGGTTATGCCGAGCTCTTCCGCGATCTGCGGCGGAAGATCAGACGTGCTATCGGTGACTACTTTCACCACTGTTGCCTAACCTCCATACAGGCAGACTCCGACTACCCGGGGCCCCGTGTGAACGGCCACCACGCTTCGGCGCGCTGGTGGTAGGGAAGGTCTTACCACGGGCTGCCCTAAGACGCTACTCCACGGATGCGATGTAGTTGTAGTGCGGCTGGCCTCCGTAGACCAACTCCACTTCCAGGTTGGGGAGTCTCTCGCGGATGCCCTCGGCCACGCCTTCTGCCTCGGAGCGCCTGGTGGTCTTGCCGTAGTAGACGGTGACAATCTCGCTCTTCTCGGTGTCCATCTTCTGCAGCACTTCCAGGAGGACCTCGGCGGGCTTGCTGCCCACCGCCGTGAGCTCGCCGTCTACGAAGCCGATAGCCTGGCGGTTCAGAATCTTGACATCGCCGATCGTGGCCGGCCGCACGGCCCGGGTGACCTCGATGGTCTTCACCGCCGGCAGGGCGCTCTCCATCATGGCGGCGTTGGTCTTTAGGTCGGCATCGTAGTTGAAGGCCAGAAGAGCGGCCACCCCCTGGGGCACGGTCTGGGTCGGGACCACCTTCACCTTCTTGGACGTCAGCTCCTGGACCTGTTTCGCTGCCGGGACCACGTTCTCGTTGTTGGGGAGTATGATCACCTTCTGCTGCGGCACCGACTCCACCGCCTGCAGCATCTCCCTGGTGCTGGGATTCATGGTCTGCCCCCCGGGCACGATGGCGCCGGCGCCCAGGCTGCGGAAGACCTGGCCCAGCCCGTCCCCGGAAACGACCGCTACCGTGGCGATCGCGGGCGCCGGAGCCTGGGCCTTCACCATCTCCGTGTACTCTCGGTGCTGGTCATCCATGTTCTGTATCTTGATTTCGTGAAGGATGCCCAGGGATGTGGCCTGGTGCAGGACCTTGCCCGGGTCGAACGTGTGGATATGTATGTGCACCAGGTTCTCGTCGCCGGCCACGATGAGAGACTGTCCCTCGTCGGCCAGGCTCTTCTTCAGCTTCTCCGGGTACAGCCTCTTGTGCCCCTGCAGTACGAACTCGGTGCAGTAGCCGTATGGCTCTTCCTTCTCGGTCATCAGCTGAGGGGACCTGGAGACCAGCGGAACCGAGCTGGGCACCACCTCGGGCCGCCGCTCCTTCATGAGATCGGTCTCTCCTTTGAGGTGGTGCAGGGCGCCTTCAAACAGGACATAGAGCCCCTGGCCGCCGGCATCCACCACCCCGGCCTGCCTCAGCGTGGGCAGAAGCGTGGGAGTGTTGGCTACGGACTCCCGGGCCGCCGCCACCGTGGCTTCCATGATCGGCACCAGGTCATTCTTCCTGGCGGAGGCGTCGCGGGCAGCGGCCGCGGCGTCGCGGGCCACCGTGAGGATCGTCCCTTCCACCGGGCGGGTCAGTGCTTTGTAGGCCACGGTCGATCCGCGGGCCAGGGCGTCGGCAAAGTCCTTGCCGCTGAACGAGCCGCGGCCTTCCAGCCCGCGCGCCAGGCCGCGGAATATCTGGGACAGGATGACGCCGCTGTTACCCCGGGCGCCCATCAGGGCTCCCCGGGCCATGGCCTGGGCCACCGCGCCGGCATCGTTGTCGGGGGCCCGATATGCCTCCTCGAGCGTGGAGCGCATGGTCAGCAGCATATTGGTGCCGCAGTCGCCGTCGGGCACCGGGAAGACGTTCAGGGCATTGATGTCCGGCACGCTCTTCTCCAGCCAGGAGGTGGCCGCGGCGAACATCTCCCTCAGATCCTGGCCGGTGTAGGCCGCCGCCGACCTTTTGCCCCCTCGGTTTTCTTGCATATTCTGCGTTCTCCCTGTATTATCTACATGGTAATCTTACAGCAGTAACGGCCCCTATCATAGCATCGAGGTAGATAAGTAACCGTGGCAATGTGCGACATCTGCGGGAAGAAGAACCAGACCGGCTGCAACGTGAGCCACTCCAAACGTCACACCCACCGCATCTGGGCGCCCAACGTGCACTCCGCCGTGCTGGTAGTGGATGGGACCAAGAAGAGGCTCAAAGTGTGCACCCGGTGCCTGCGCACCCATCAGAAGCATACTCAGTAACCGCCGTCTCCGCTCTTCACCAGACCCCTGGCCCTGGCGAGCTGTGCCTCCACCTGCCCCGGAGCCGTGCCGCCAACGACGTTTCGGGCCTTGATCGACGATTCCACACTGATATCCAGGACGCTGGCATCAAAGAGAGGCGAGAACTGCCGGTACTCGCCGAGGTCCAGCTGATGCAGTTCCTTCCCCTTGCCGGCCGAGTAGCTCACCAGCCTGGCCACGACTTCATGAGCCCGCCGAAAGGGCAACCCCTTCTTCACCAGGTAGTCGGCCACATCCGTGGCCAGGATGTAGCCCTGGCCGGCGGCCCGCCCGGTGCGTTCGGGGTAGACCTTGAGCGTCTGCACCATCCCGGCGAAGACCGCCAGGGTGGACAGCAGGGTGTCCGCCGTATCGAACAGGCCTTCCTTGTCCTCCTGGAGGTCACGGTTGTATGACAGGGGCAGCCCCTTCATGGTGGCCAGCATGCCCGCCAGATGGCCGTACACCCGCCCCGTCTTGCCCCGCCCCAGCTCCGCCACATCCGGGTTCTTCTTCTGCGGCATGATGCTGGAGCCGGTGGCGTAGGCGTCGTCTATCTCGATGAAGCCGAACTCCGCCGAGGACCACAGCACCAGCTCTTCGCCCAGGCGGGAGAGATGCATCATGGCCAGGCTGGCGGAGGCCTCGTATTCGATCACGAAATCGCGATCGGAAACGGCGTCCAGGCTGTTCTGGCTGACCTGGCTGAAGCCAAGCTGGCCGGCCACGAAGGTGCGGTCGATGGGGTAGGGCACCCCGGCCAGCGCCCCGCTGCCCAGAGGCAAAACGTCTGTTCGCTTCAGGCAGTCCCGGAACCGCTGGACATCCCGGTCCAGCATCTCGAAGTAGGCCAGCAGGTGGTGCGCCAGGAGGACCGGCTGCGCCCGCTGCAGGTGGGTGTAGCCCGGCACTACCGCGTCCCGGTGGGTCTCGGCCACGCCCAGCAGCGCCGACTGCAGGGCCCGGAGACCCTGGATGGTCTCGGCGATGGCCTCCTTGCAGTACAGGCGCATGTCGACGGCCACCTGGTCGTTGCGGGAGCGGGCCGTGTGCAGTTTCCCCGCGATGTCACCGATCTTCTCGGTCAGGCGGGCCTCGATGTTCATGTGGATGTCTTCCAGCTCCTCCTTGAACTGGAACTGGCCCTGCTCGATCTCCTCGCGGATGGAGACCAGCCCCGTGCCGATGAGCTCCGCCTCTTTGTCCGTGATGATGTTCTGCCGGGCCAGCATCCTGGCGTGGGCCATGCTGCCGGCGATATCGTGCTGGTAGAGGCGGTGGTCGTAGGGAATCGAGGCCGTGTACCGCTGCACCAGCCTGTCAGCGTCCTTCTGGAAGCGTCCGCGTATATGGCTCATGTCACATCCTGTCAGAGGCCAATATTACCATATTCACCCGGCCGCGCAAGAGCGCCTCGGAGGGGATGTTGTGGATAATCGCCGCGGGAGGAGGCTCTTGGCCGGCGGCCGGCTCACCGGGAAGGCGGCTTCTCTTCGAACTCGTCCCGGCCCATGATGACGAGCACCAGGGCGGCCACCCCCGGGATGCTGGACGTCAGCAGCAGCGCTATGGCCCCGATGAGCGCCATGACCCAGCTTCTCCTCTTCAGGGAGAAGACGCCGCCGACGATGGCCACGATGGCGGGGACGAGCATGGCCAGCGGGATCAGCAGTATGAAGCGGGGGAAGTCCTCTTCGTTACGGATGACGTCCGCCAGAAAGACCTCAGCGAAGAGAATGGAGGCCAGGCCTACGCACCCGAAGGCGATCTCGATAATGCCTGCGGCCAGGCTCAGGTTCCTGCTGGCGGCCGGCGTCCGGGTGCCCGCCAAGCTGGCGCCGCAGCTGGCGCAGAACGTGCCATCGCCGGTTGATTCCCGGCCGCATTTCGGACAGAACAAGGCAACCTCCGCTATCAGGACTCGATCTGTCGCCCCACGGCAGCAGCCGGACCCTGTTCAAACTCGTCTTTGGCCAGGGCCACCAGCACCAGCGCGGCTATGCCCACCTCAGATGCCGGCAGCACCACGGCGATGGCCCCGGCCAGGGCCAGGCCCCATTTCCTTCTCTTCAGGGCGCAGATACCGCCGGCTATGCCCAGCGCGCCCAGGGTCGCCAATGCCAGCGGTAGGAGCAGCACCAGCGCCGGCGGCCCGTCTTCCTCTGTGGCAGCGAAGGCCAGGATGAAGAAGAACATGCCGGCAAACAGAACCACGGTACCGCCGGCCACGATCTCCAGGATCCCGCCGACCATGCTGAGCGTTCTCCCCTTCGCCTGCGGTGCCACGGCCAGGCTGGCGCCGCACCCGGTGCAGAACAGGCCATTGGGAATGGTCTCCCGGCCGCATTTCGGACAGAACAAAGCGCGGGCTCCTTCCTACGAGGTCTGCTGGATGGCCTCGGGAGGCACCACTGTGGAGACCCGTTCGTTGTAGTGGTGGAAGAACGCCTCCCCGGCCAGCGTGATGTCGAGGGTCCCCTCTCCCAGGGTCTGGTCCAGCTCCGCGGCTGCCAGGTGCAGCGTTACCTGTACCTCTGACTTAGTCAGCCGCGAGGAGTCTTTCGCTATCCACTGCCTGACCATGGCGCTCTGCACCCACTCCTCCTTCCAGTCGGGCATCTCTGCCCCTTGACCCAGGAAGGACTCCAGGTTCCACATGGCGACGGTCTGGGCCACATCGGGCACGAGCTCAAAGACATAGCAGTCAACGCCGTCTATGCTCTCCTCACCCGTCAGTTGCCGCCCGGCTGACTGGAGGAGAGCCACCTGCTGCCGCATCATCTCAGCGCTGGCCCAGTAGTCTCCCGCCAGGTCACCCTTGCTCCACTGGAAGGCGTCCGGAGTCATCGAGACCCCGGTGTACAGGTGGTTCTCGATCAGGAACGCCTGTGCGTAGTACTTGAGTCCGCCGGAGTCCGCGCTCTCCCCCATCCCCATGGTCATGTCCAACTGCATCCGGCGGTGGGTCCCGTCCACTGCCGCGACAACATCCAGGAAGCCGATGAAGGCGGTCTTCGACCCGCTGGCCTCCCTCGCCATCCTGCCGGTCACGTGGGAGTCCATGCGGTAGGTCTCCAGGCTGGACTGGGCGGCCGCGGCCTTGGCTACCACCTCGTCGGCATCAACGGACGGGCCGCTGTCGAAGCAGGCCGGTGTCAGGAAGGCCAGCAGTATCAGAATAGCGGAAAACAGAACGCCCAGTTTGCCGGTGGCTGTTCTCAAAGCGTCCCCCAAGAGACCGATATGATGGCCGCCACGGCGGCCGCCTCTGCCTTGCCGCGAACTCGCGCGGGACTTACATCCTCGACAGTATCACCGCGAGCACCGATTGTCAAACACCGGCTGCCTCTAGCCGATGTCTTTCGTATCCGGCTGGACCTGGGACTGCACCCGTACCGGCAGTCCGTAGATCTGGATGAAGCCCGGCGCGGCGCTCTGGTCGAACTGGTCCCCCACGTCGTATGTGGCCAGCTTGTGCTGGTAGAGCGAATACGGGGACTTCCGGCCCACCACGGTGCACTTGCCCTTGAACAGCTTCACCCGCACGGTGCCGGTGACGTACCTCTGGGTGCTCTGAACGTAGCGCATGAGGTCCTGGTGAAACGAGCTGAACCACAGGCCGTTGTAGATGAGGCTGGCGTATTCCTCGGCCACGGTCTGCTTGAAGCGCAGCTGTTCTCTGGAGAGCGTCATGGCCTCCAGGGCCTTGTGGGCGGCGAAGAGCACCGTGCCCGCCGGGGCCTCGTAGATCTCGCGGGACTTGATGCCTACCAGCCGGTCCTCGATGTGGTCGATACGGCCGACTCCGTGGCTGCCGGCCAGCCGGGTAACTTCCTCGATCAGCTTGACCCCGGCCAGCTTCTTCCTGTTCAGCGAAACAGGGATGCCCTTCTCGAAGCCGATCTCAATATAACGGGGCTCATTGGGCGCGTCCTTCGGAGAGACGGTCCAGATGTAGATGTCCTCCGGGGGTTCCGTCCACGGGTCCTCCAGAACGCCGCATTCGATGCTGCGCCCCCAGAGGTTGATGTCGACCGAGTATGGGCTGGCCACGGTGACCGGAACCGGAATGCCGGCCTTCCGGGCGTAGGCGATGGTCTGCTCCCGGGTCATGCCCCATTCCCGGGCCGGGGCTATGACCTTCAGGTCGGGGCCCAGGGCCGCCGTGACGACGTCGAAACGCACCTGGTCGTTGCCCTTGCCCGTGCATCCGTGGGCTACCGCGGTGGCCCCCTCTTTCCGGGCCACCTCCACCAGCAGCCTGGCTATCAGGGGCCGTGACAGGGCGGTCGCCAGCGGGTACACGCCCTGGTAGATGGCGTCCGCCTGCAGGGCCGGAAAGACGAACTGGTTGACGAAGTCCTCCCTGGCATCCACGACCACCGCCTTGACCGCCCCCACCTTGAGCGCCTTCTTCCGGGCGGCCTCCAGGTCCTTGTCCGCGCCGACGTCAGCCGTGACGGCAATGACGTCCATGCCGTATTTCTCTTTGATCCACTCGATGGCGACTGAGGTGTCCAGACCGCCGCTGTATGCCAATACTGCTTTCTCTGCCATTTCTTCACCTCGCCGTTTTGTAGTTCCCCGTACTCAAATCTGCCCGGACAGGACCTCCCGCAACGCGGTGACCGCCTGGTCCACATCCTTCTTCGTAATGATCAGCGGCGGTATCAGCCGGACGGCATTCGGTTTAAGCTTGTTCACCAGGAGGCCCTTCTCGATGCATCCCAGCATCACAGCCTCCGCCATGTCCCGCTCGAACTCGATGGCCCACAACAGGCCCCGGCCGCGGACCTCCACGATGGAGCCGAAACCGGCCGCCAGCTCCGACAGGCACGAAGCGAGATAGGTCCCCATGCGCTGGGCGTTCCCGGCCACATCGTACTTGATGATGTACTCCATGACGGCCAACGACACGGCGCAGGCCAGCGGGTTGCCGCCAAAGGTGGTGCCGTGGTCCCCCGCCTTGAAGACGTCGGCCCTGCTCTTGGCCAGGAAGGCCCCGATGGGAATGCCGCCGCCCATCCCCTTGGCCAGGGTGATGACGTCGGGTTCAATGCCGTAGACCTGGTAGCCGAAGAGGGCCCCCAGTCGGCCCACTCCCGTCTGTATCTCGTCCAGTATCAGCAGGATCCCCGCCTGGTCGCACCAGTCGCGCACCTTCTTCAGGTAATCCTCCGGCGGGACGATGACACCGCCCTCGGCCTGGATCGGCTCCAGCATCACGGCGCAGGTGTGCTTCGTGGTGGCCTTCTTGATGGCCTCGACGCTGTTGGCCTCCACGTTCAGGAAACCGGAGGGCATCGGCGTGTAGGGCTCCTGGAACTTCTGCTGCCCCGTGGCCGCGGTCATGGCCAGCGTCCGGCCGTGAAACGAGCCGAAGGTGGTGATCACCTCGAACGCCCCGTCCAGGTTCAGCTTGCCGTACCGCCGTGCCAGCTTGACCGCGCCTTCGTTGGCCTCGGTGCCGCTGTTGCAGAAGAAGGCCTTGTCGAAGCAGCTGTTATTGACCAGCAGCTCCGCCAGCTGCACCTGCGGGACGGAGTAGAACAGGTTCGATGTCTGCGTCAGCGTCTGGCCCTGTTCGGCCAGCGCCCGCGCCACCACCGGGTGGCAGTGCCCCAGGCTGTTGACCGCCAGGCCGCCGATGAAATCGAGGTACTCCCTGCCGGCGTCATCCCACACCCTGGCGCCCTGCCCGCGCACCAGCACCACGGGCATGCGCTGGAACGTCGGCATGTAGTACTTCTTTTCCATTTCCGTCCACTTGCTCATTCTTGGCTCCGTATTTCCTCAGGCGATGGTGGTCCCTTCCATACCACCTTCTACCTCCCTGATCAGTGCATGGGGCACCCGGCCGTCGATGATCCGTGCAGTGCGGACCGCGGGCAGGGCCGCCAGGCAGGCCTCGATCTTGGGGATCATCCCCCCGGAGGCCACCCCGGAGGCCAGCATGGCCTGCGCCTCCCGGCGCGACAGCCTGGGCACCAGGTTCTGCGACCCGTCGAGGATGCCGGCGACGTCCGTCAGGAAGACCAGCTTCTCGGCCCCCAGGGCCGCGGCCAGCTGCCCGGCGGCGGTGTCTCCATTGACATTCAGTATGTAGCCGTGCTCTCCCGGCTCCGGAGGGGACTGGTAGCTGAGCGGCGCTACCACCGGGATGAAGCCAGCTTCCAGGACGGCCTGGAGCGCCTTCGGGTTGACCTCGGTCACATCTCCCACGTGGCCCAGGTCCTGGTCCTTCACCCTGGCGCCGAGAAGCCCGCCGTCAATGCCGCTCAGGCCGACGGCCCGGCCGCCCAGGGCCTGTATGGCCGCCACCAGCTCCTTGTTCACCAGGCCGGACAGGATGGCCACCACCACCTTCAGCGTCTCGGTGTCGGTCACCCGGAGCCCGTTGACGAACTTCGACGATATGTTCAAGCGGCGCAGCCACTCGGTGACCACACTGGCGCCGCCGTGAATGACCACGGTCGGCACGCCTTTTTGCTGAAGCGCCACGAGGTCGGCCAGGGTGGTATCGTGGCTCCCGAGGGTGCTGCCGCCGAGCTTGATGACGATGGTTCCAGCCAAGGTTCCCCGTATCCTAAGGTTCGTTCCAATTGGAGTCTAAAGGATAGCAGAAGCATGCGACGATATCAAAGGTGCGCCGGCGTCACCTGGCAAGCGAAACCGGGGAATGGACCGAGGGGATCCGCAGTTACGTGGCGTACGCGCTGTTGATGGTGACGTAGTCGGCCGATAGGTCGCAGCCCCATCCCACCGCCATGTCCCCGCCCAGGTTGAGGCATACCCTGACGGGCACCTCTTCCCGCTTCAGGATGTGCCGGGCCTTCTCTACGTCGAACTGGACCGGGCTGCCCGCCTTGAGCAGAATGATCTCGTCCAGGTAGAGATCGACCCTCGACTGGTCGACCTCCGCCCCGCTCCGCCCCACCGCCGCCAGGATACGGCCCCAGTTGGGGTCCGCCCCGTGTACGGCCGCCTTCACCAGCGACGAGCTGGCCACCGCGCGGGCTGCCAGGCGCGCATCCTGCTCGCTGGCCGCCCCCTCCACCCTGACCTCGATCAGGCGGGTCGCCCCCTCGCCGCCGCGCACCACGCGCTTGGCCAGGTAGACGCACACTTCCTGGAGGGCCGCTTTGAAGGCCTCGGCGTCGGCCGTGCCGTCCTTGACCGGCTGGTTT
Source organism: uncultured Dehalococcoidia bacterium (assembly GCA_964409515.1). Classification (GTDB taxonomy): domain Bacteria; phylum Chloroflexota; class Dehalococcoidia; order UBA2247; family RBG-13-53-26; genus JAFGCL01. The sequence goes on along the minus strand of CAYPDY010000034.1, from coordinate 4,525 downwards.
CCGGCCAGGCCGCTGGCCATCAGTATGACCGTGTCATTGGTGCTGGTGTCGTTGTCCACCGAGATCATGTTGAAGGAGGCATCCACCGCCCCCCGCAGCGCCCACTCCGCCAGCCGGGGGTCCAGCCTGGCATCGGTGGTCAGGAAACAGAGCAGGGTGGCCATGTTGGGGAAGATCATCCCGGCGCCCTTGGCAATGCCGCCCACGGTGATCTTGGTGTTGTTCACCTTGGTGCTGACCGCGATCTGCTTGGGGTTGCTGTCGGTGGTCAGTATGGCCCGGGCCAGCTGGTGCCCGCCGTCCCGCGACATGACGATGCGCTCGATGCCGGTGCGGACGCGGGGCATGGGCAGGGGAACCCCGATCACCCCGGTGCTGGCCACCAGGACCTCGGCCTCCGGTATGCTCAGCTTCTTGGCCACCAGGCTGGTCATCTCCTGCGCGTCGGCCAGGCCTTGCCCGCTGGTGCAGGCGTTGGCACAGCCCGAGTTGACCACGACGGCCCTGGCCTTCCTGCCCGCCAGCCTCTCCTGGCTGACGAGCACCGGGGCCGCCTTGACCTTGTTGGTGGTCAGGACACCCGCTGCCGTGCACGAGACCTCGGAGTAGAGAATGCCCAGGTCAAGGACGCGGTCGCCCCTGGTCTTGATGCCGGCGTGGACAGCCCCCGCGGAGAATCCTGCAGGGGTGGTGACGGTTCCGCCGGGGACAAGCTGGAATTTTGCAGCCATCGATATGTCAATTATAGGTGCAAGGGCGGCGCTGTGTCCAGAAGCGCTCAGGCGGGCGGCTACCAGGTGACGCTGATATCGGTCACTGTGCCCAGCGGAGCGAGGCCGACAATGTACGGGCAGGGGGAGATGAGCCGGGGGGCATAGGGCTGCCCTATCCGGACGTCCGCGGTGCCGTCCAACGGACAGGAGTGGGCGACCGGCTGTCCGGTGCAGTCTATGTAGACCAGGCCGGCATCCGTGGTCTGGAAGGCGTTCAGGGCATGGCCGGACGCAGCATCGGTGAAGTTCAGACAGACATAGGCGGCCCTGATCCCGGCCTTCTCGGCGTTGTTGTGCAGCGTCTCGGCGAATTCCGAGCAGTCGAAGGCTCCTTCGACGTAGGGGATCCGGTCCGTGTCATCTTCCAGCAGGAACTGCTGCAGATACTCCCAGCTGACATCCACGGCCGCCGTGTTGTTCTGGAGCTCTATCGGCTGCTTGTCGGTGCCGAGGACCTGGCTCGCATGAAAGTAGACAACCTCGGCTTCCAGCTGTCCCTCTGCCCCGGGCAGGGGCGTGTTGAACCTCGATTCAGTCGATGAGGTGCGGTTGCCTCCGGCATCGGTCGACGATGCCGCGAAATGGTATGTCATGCCCGGCTCAAGGGACTCCAGGGTGACGGTGTGGCTGGTGCCCATGGTGGGATCAACCTTGGAGCCGGCTTCGTATGATGTAAGGTCGAAGTACTCCACCTGCGAGGAGCAGTCCTCGTCCGTGACCCAGGTGACGACGGCGGTGGTCCCGGTGACGCCCGAGACGCTGACCGCGGCGATCTCCGGGGGTTTGTTGTCGGTGGCGGCGGCGCTTTCCGGAGTCTGTGAAGACCCGGACGCCTCGGCGTCGGTGCCGGTGCCGGCGACGGCGTACCTCACCAGAAGGACCGCGGCGGCGATGATGCCCATGAAGATCACGAACGCCGTAAGGCGGTTGACGAACTCCGATTCCCAGCCGTAGTCCCGCGGATTCTCCTGGCTGGCACCGGCGCGGTCCGGCGACTCGGCGCCGGCCGCCGGCCTGTTAGCGGCATCGTACACCGGAATCGTGGCACCGCATTCGGAGCACGTGGGGGCCCAGTCTATTCTGGCGCCGCAACTGGGACAGAACGTCCAGATCATAATGCCGTTGCCTCCGCGGTTGCCGGGTGTGACCAGTATTGTGGCTAACCGGTGTTGCAACGGCGTCTCGGCAGACCCCGTCCATGTCACAGAAATCTGTCAACTGGGGCGTGCCTGCCGTTTGACATCGTCAGTGAAGGTAACATAAGATTCAAACAGGGGCTGCAGCAGGCCTCAGGGGGCAACAGGCACCGGAGGGGACGAATATGGAAGCGGGCCGATCCAGTATCAGTGCCTTGGTCACGGCATTCTCCCGCGCCTACCACACCACCCATGACTCGCCGAAGATATTCAATGATCCATTGGCGGGCCGGATGTTCGCCGAGGAAGAGCGCCGCTTCCTGGAGCAGGCCCTGGCGGGGCTTATCAAGGTGGTCAACCCGGAGTTGGCGGCCTCCGGCCCCGATCAGGCCACCGCGCTGGCCTGCGTGGTGCGGACCCAGAACGGGCCCATCACGCTCAGCCGCTCGCGCTATGCGGAGGACTGCCTGGAGCAGGCGGTCAAACGGAGGGTCCGGCAGTACGTGATCCTGGGCGCGGGGCTGGACACCTTCGCCTTCCGGCGCCCGGACCTGCTCAAGCGCCTCGAGGTCTTCGAGGTGGACCACCCGGATACGCAGAAGTCGAAATGCCAGCGCCTGGCCCGGCTGGGCAGCGGCTTCCCGCAGCAGCTTCATTTCGTGCCCGCCGATCTCGCTACCGATATCCTTGACCGGTCGCTGTGGCGCTCCTGCTACGACCCGCGCCGGCCGGGGTTCTTCAGCTGGCTGGGGGGGACCTACTACATGCCCCGCGAAGTTGTCTTCAGGACGCTGCGGGCCATCGCCCGCGTTGCCGCTCCAGGCAGCTCCATTGTCTTTGACTACGTGGAGATGGATGCCTTCGATGCCAGTAAGGCAGCCAAGCGGATGCAGGTGATGCAGGCCATCGCCTCCCAGGCGGGCGAGCCCATGCAGGCCGGGTTCACGCCCCGCGAGTTGCCCCGGGAGCTGCAGATGCTGGGGCTGACTCTCCAGGAAGACCTGGGCCCGGCCGACATCGAGCAGAGGTACTTCTGGGGCCGCAAGGACGGCTACCATGCTTTTGAGCATGTGCATTTCGCCGCCGCCTCGGTCGAGAAAAGCCGGTAGCGGCAGACCCCCCGCCTGATTGTCCCCCCTCTCTCGCCGATGCTATAATTCGGAAGCCCCGGACGAGAGGAGAGCAGTTAGGTATGTCTGCAGAGCTGATAAGCGGCACCCGGATCGCGGAGGACATCCGCCAGGAGCTCAGGGAGAGGATCGCCCACCTCAAATCGAAGGGCGTTACCCCGGGCCTGGTCATGGTCCGCGTGGGGGAGGACCCGGCGTCAGTATCCTATGTCTCGGGCAAGAGCAAGACCAGCGCCGAGCTGGGCATCGACTCCGAGACCATCGTCTATCCCGAGAGCGCCGGCGAGGGGGAGCTTCTCGCCCGGATCGCGGAACTCAACAGGGACCCCCGGTTCCATGGCATCCTGGTGCAGCTGCCGCTGCCGCGGCACATCAATGAAGACAAGGTGATCAACGCCATCGACCCGCACAAGGACGTGGACGGCTTCCACCCGGTGAACGTCGGCCGGATGCTCATCGGCGAGCCGTACTTCCTGCCCTGCACCCCCCACGGCGTGCAGGAGCTGCTCATGCGCAGCGGGAACAGCCCGGAGGGCAAGCACGTGGTCATCTGCGGCCGCAGCAACCTGGTAGGGAAGCCACTGATGGCCATCCTGATGCAGAAGAAGCGCGGCGCCAATGCCACGGTGACCATCTGCCACACCGGTACCCGGGACATGGCCGGCATCACCCTGCAGGCCGATATCCTGGTAGCCGCCATGGGCAGCCCCCGAGTCATCACCGCCGACATGGTGCGGGAGGGGGCGGTGGTCATCGACGTGGGCGTCAACCGCATCCCTGACGCTACCAAGAAGACGGGGACCCGTCTGGTGGGCGACTGCGATTTCGAGGCCATCAAGGAGAAGGCCAAGGCCATCACCCCGGTGCCCGGGGGCGTCGGCCCGATGACGGTGACCATGCTCATGGTGAATACGGTCCGGGCCGCCGAGATACGCCTGGCGGCACAGCGCCACGGCGGATAGCGTGCAGCGGCCCCCGGAGGCGGCATCCAAGGAGGTACCTGTGCCCTACGATACCACCAAGATGAAGGCCTGGGAGATCGCCGAGGCGGCGGAGAAGAAGCTGCCGACCCCGGACGAGTGGAGAGAGAGGCTGGGCCTGGCCCGGGACGAGGTGATCCCCTACGGCCGCGTCGGCAAGCTTGATTTCATCAAGATCATCAACCGCCTGGCGCAGAAGCCCGATGGCCGGTACATCGAGGTCACCGGCATCACCCCGACCCCGCTGGGCGAGGGCAAGAGCACCACCGTCCTGGGCCTCATAGAGGGGTTGGGCCGGAAGGGCCTCAGCGTTGGCGGCTGCATCCGGCAGCCATCGGGCGGCCCCACCATGAACGTCAAGGGGACCGCGGCCGGCGGCGGCAACTCCCTGCTGATCCCCATGGCCGAGTTCTCCATGGGGCTGACCGGCGACATAAACGACATCACCAACGCCCACAACCTGGCCATGGTGGCGCTGACCGCCCGGATGCAGCACGAGCGCAACT
>CAYPDY010000033.1:4247-20377 GCA_964409515.1 uncultured Dehalococcoidia bacterium | reverse complement strand
CACAGAGGCTGACCAACATGCTACCATGAGCGTGGACCGGGGTACCAAGGAGATCAGCGAAGTGAACATAATACACGTAGTCGTATTCGCAGTCTGCTTGCTGTTGGCCGCATTCTTCTGCAGCGCAGAGACGGCCTTTGTCGGCATGCAGAGGCTGCGCCTGCAGCACCTCGTGCGCACAGGCCGCCGGGGTGCCGAAGTCGCCGCCCGCATTATTGAGAAACCAGAGAAGTTCCTCGCCACGGTCCTGTTCGGGATCAACCTGTTTGAGACGGGCGTAGCCACCACCGGGACCATCATCGCGGTCTCATTCTGGGGCGAGAATCTGGGGGCGCTTCTGGCGACGGTCGTCGTCACCATTGTCACCCTCGTTCTGGCCGAGCTGGTCCCGAAGAGCCTGGCGGCTCGCCATGCGGAGACACTGGCTCTGCTCTACGCGCGACCCATCGAGGTCATCTCGCTGATCCTGTACCCTATCGTCTTCCTGCTGAGCCACGTCGGCATCAGGATGACCAGACTGGCCAGCGACGATTCGTTGCTCAGGCCCACTATCAGTGAAGAGGAATTCCACACGGCCATTGACATAGGCAAGGAAGAGGGGGTGGTGCAGAAGAAGGAAGCCCAGATCCTGCACAACGTGTTCGAGTTCGGGGATCGGAGAGTGCGCGAGGTAATGGTGCCGCGGCCTGACGTAACCTTCGTACAGAAGGGGATCACTCTGGCCGAGTTCTTAGAGGTGTACGCCCGATATCCCCGGTCCCGTTTCCCCGTTTACCAGGGCAACCGTGATACTGTGATTGGCCTGCTATCAGTCAAAGACCTTCTCATGGGCATGGCTCGAGGTGAAATAGACCGGCAGAGCGCTGTTGACGGTCTGATACGTCCGGCCCACTTCACCCCGGAGAACAAGCTGGTGGGCGAGCTGTTCGCAGAGATGCTGGAGCACAACCAGCACATGGCAGTGGTGGTGGACGAATACGGGACTGCGACGGGTGTGGTAAGCCTGGATCAGATGACTTCGTCGATTATCGGTCCCATTCTTGGCGAACTGGAGAAGCCGGAGAAGGAGTACGAGGTCATCGACGAGAACACCTTCCAGATCGATGGGGCGATGAGCATCGATGAAGTCAACGAGCAGATGGGTCTGGGCCTGCCGGAGGGTGACTACGATACCATCGCCGGGTTTGTCATCCATCTGCTGTCCCGCATACCCGAAAAGGGCGAGCACCTCAAGTACAGGAACCTGAAGATCGTCATCACCGAGATGCAGGGGGCCAGGATCACGGAGGTGGTGGTGACCAAGGAGATATCGAAAGAGGAATCGGGGGACAGCTCGAACTCTTCTCGTGACGCGGGCAGCTCTGACTCTCAGACCACCGGTCTGTAGTGACGCGCCGCCCTTGGTGCGCGGCTGGGACGCGACCATTCCGGTCGCGACAACGGACTCCTTGCGGAGTCCCTGCCCCGGAGGCCGTTGGCACGGTGCGCGGTCGGGATGGCGTTTTGGAGCGGCAGAGCAGGGCGCTCTGCTACGACCGAGGTAGGAGTCGAAATACCGCGCGAATGCGGCCGGCCTGGAATGTGTATGGTATTCGCCCCATCAAGAGACTGATGGAGGCGGGATGCTTTCAGAACGTGCAGTTCAGCAGGATGCGATACCCGGTCAGGCGCACGTAGTCAACCGACCAACCCCAGTCTCCCACCTGCTCACCCACGGGGCCGGGCCCTAGTCGGCGAACTCGAAGCTGCCCTGGTGGAATAGCTTCAGGCAGGCGCTGACGACGTCGGGATCATAGAGGGAACCGCTGTTGCGGGAGACCTCGTCCAGGGCCCTGTCCAGGCCGAGGGCGGGGCGGTAGGGGCGGTAGGAGAACATGGCCTCGATGACGTCCGCCACCGCCAGGACGCGGGCTTCCGGGAGTATCTGGTCGCCTCGAAGCCCGGACGGGTATCCGGACCCGTCCATCCTCTCGTGGTGCTGCAGCACCACCAGCGCGATGCGGTCGAAGGACTCGATCTGCTTCAGCACGTCGTAGGCCACCTGGGGATGGGTCCTGATGACGGCCATCTCCAGGTGGGTGAGCTGGCCGGGCTTGGTCAGGATGTCGGTGGGCAGGGAGATCTTCCCCAGATCGTGAAGAAGCCCGGCGATACGTATGACGCGGCAAGTCTCCGCCGGCAAACCCATCTCCCGCGCTATGGCGCAGGCCAGTTGGGTCACCCGCCGCTGATGGCCGGCGGTGTAGACGTCCTTGGTCTCGACGGTGGAGGCTATCGCCTGGATGGCGCTCTCCACCGTTCTTTCCAGCATTCCCATGCTGTGCTGCAGCTGCTCATGGGCTTGCTTCCGCCCCGAGATGTCATGCAGAACACCCACGATCTCCACCGGTCTGCCGCTGGAATCCCGCAGGAAACCCACGGTGGCATCCGCCCAGACGAGGGAGCCGTCCTTGTGCCGGAACTGCAGCTCCAGGTTTCCCGTGTCCGGACGTCCGCCCGGCCGGGCCACCTCCCGGGCCACCTCCCGGGCCATCACCTTTCGAAACGCGGCCCTGGCCCTCCTCCGGGAATCGGCGGTGAGCATGGTCTCCAGGTTGCCTTCCAGGGCTTCGGCAACGGTGTAGCCCAGCAGGCGGGTCACGGACGGGCTCAGATACACGGGCCTGAGGTCCATGTCGGTGACCCAGATGACGTCCCACGTGTTGTCCGCCAGCAGGCGGTAGCGCCGCTCACTGTCCTCGAACAGGGTGCGGTATCTCTCCGCGGTCTCCTTCAGGGCCGTGCTCGTCCCGGCCAGCGCCGAGTTCTTGACTACCTGCCACGCCCCCCCGCGTTTGACCAGGGCCAGCTGGTGACTGGCCATCAGGTCCAGCGATTCCCATACTCCACAGAGGGCCAGGGGGTAGCTGCAGATGGTCATCGCCCTGTATTCACCGGTGACGCCATCCGCCTCCGCCACGCGCCGGGTGAGGTCCTCCCATCCCCCCCGGCACAGCAACCCGGCGTTGCCGGAGACCCTGAGCCCCGGGAAGCGCTTCCTGGCCACGGCCCTGATCCGGCTGCCGGCCATCAGCGTACCCCGCGGAGTGAACGAGCCATCCGGCCGGTACCATGCTGTCGAAGGCACTATCTCCATTTGCCGTCTCCGGAGGTAGCGTTCGAAGCCGGGTACGGCCTTCATCATGGCTTCGCGGGCTTCGCCTTCCCCCAGCGGCTCCGAGGTGATCCAGACGCAGAGCTCATCATTGTCGAGCCCGGCCTTGAAGAAGGGCACCTGGACATCCAGCAGGTCCTGCCCGGTCCCGTAGAACTGGCAGAGATGCATGCCCCAGGTAGCCTCCTCGAGGAAAGGGAGTCCCGAGTTCGTCAGTAAGGCCGTCATCTTGTGCAGTCGCTGTTACATAGTTATAACACGCACGCCCGCCAACCGGATGCGTACAGAAGGAGGGACACGTACGGGAAAGTGAGTAGGGCCTGTGCCCTGTTGTCCTCTGCCTTGTCCCGGCGCCCGCTGCCGCTTGCCAATCTCCGAGGCCGGTGAGTATGATACGGCCATGCCCGAGATACACTTCATCGACGTCACCAACCGGGACACCGTGCAGGCCTCCCGGATCAACCTGTCCAAGCTCCAGAAGACCATGGTCAACTTCTACCTGGGCCAGATGGGCATCCGCCAGTCGGAGTTCGCCTTCCCCTTCGCCAGGAACGAGCGCAACTACGTCACCGCCAACCTGCAGCTCAAGGAGGCGGGGGCCTTCGGCAGCCTGATCCTGGAGGGCTGGTGCCGCGCCGTGGTCTCCGATGTGACCGAGGCCCTGTCCACCGGCGTCAAGGACCTGAACGTGTCCATGTCCACCTCCGACCAGATGATCACCCACAAGCTCGGCGGCCGCCTGGACCGCGACGCGGTGATCAGGGAGATGACCTCTGCCGTGACCTGCGCCAGGGAGCAGGGCGTGAGCACCATCGGGGTGAACGCGGAGGACGCCTCCCGGACCGACCTGGCCTACCTGGTGTCCTTTGCCCTGGCGGCCAAGGACGCGGGCGCGGACCGCCTGCGGTACTGCGACACGGTGGGCTGCGAGACGCCGGTCACCGTCTACCGCCGGGCCAGGGTCATCGCCGAGCAGGTGGAGATCCCCCTCGAGCTGCACTGCCACAACGACCTGGGCATGGCGGTGGCCAACTCCGTGGCCGGGGCCAGGGGCGCCGTCGACGGCGGCGTCGACGCCTACATCAACACCTCGGTGAACGGCCTCGGCGAGCGGGCGGGGCAGGCGGATTTGCTGAGCTGCATCCTGGCCATCATGTTCGCCCGGGAGATGGACGAGTACCGCATCGGCGACCCGCTGAACCTGCGGGTCTCGGCCAAGCTGGCCGGCTACGTCTCCTATGCCTTCGGCGTGCCCATCCCCATCAATCAGCCCGGCGTGGGGGAGAACGCCTTCGCCCACGAGGCCGGCATCCACGCCGACGGCGCCCTCAAGGACCGGCGCAACTACGAGCTGTACGACTACGAGCTCCTGGGCCTGGAGCTGGAGGCCCCGCCTCCCCGCGGACGGGTGATCACCACCGGGGAGTTCGGCGGCCTGGCCGGCTTCGAGCACGTCTACGAGAGGCTGGGCATCACCTTCGGCAGCAAGAAGGAGGCCTCACAGGTCCTGGACCTGGTGCGCTACGCCACGGCCCACAACCAGCTCAACCTCACCGATGATGAGCTGCGCTTCATCGCCCGGTACCCCGACCAGGTGCGCCGGATCCTGACCATCACGCCGTGAGGCGGCGCCGGGCCCGTGGTCTCCTCTCCTGTTGGCCGGGCCCCGGGGCCGGCTGGTATAATCGTGCACGTGCCTTTTGCTCTTGAGTTGCGGCAGCGAGTGGAGGCACGGAAACGGGGGCGTCGGAATGCGAAGGGGACTGGTATCAACGCTGTTGCTGTGCGTGCTCATTCTCGTGATGACAGGCTTCGCCGCCTCGTGCGGGGATGAAGTTCCTGTCCGGGGCTCGACATTCGAAGGTCCCGTGACCGAGGAATGGGCAGCGCGACACCTTCCCGATGGGGACTGGAAGCCTGCCCATGCGCACGATGTCGCAGTCGACGACTCAGGAAGCGTATACATCACGGGGCAGTGCGGTTATCCCGAGACGGAAGAAGACTACATCACTGTCAAATACGACGCCGGCGGCGGAGAGGTATGGTCTGCGCTGTACGATGGCCCCGGCAGGGGTTCCGACAGCGCCGTGGCCGTTACCGTCGATGGGTCGGGCAACGTCTATGTGACCGGCACGAGCTCGGGTGAGCATCGGCCGGAGGGCGGCACCCAGGACTACGCCACGATCAAGTACGGCGCTGATGGGACCGAACTGTGGGTGGCCCGCTACAACGGCCCGGGTGACGCCTGGGACATGGCGCGGGCCATGGACCTCGACGCGTTGGGGAATGTGTACGTCACCGGCACCAGCTTCCGGGGTGGTGAAGGTGTCCACCCGTGCGCCACCGAGTACGCCACGGTGAAGTACAGCGCCGATGGGGCGCAGCTTTGGGCGGCCCGTTACCATGCGGAAATAGCGGGGGCCGATGGCGCAGCGGCGGTGGCAGTGGACGCGAGTGGCAACGTCTATGTCACCGGCAACTCAGCCGCATATGAGTGCGAGGAACACCCTGAGGGAAGCCTCTGCAGCATCGACGACTATGCCACCATCAAATATGACACCAATGGCAACCAGCTCTGGGTCGCTCGTTACAGCGCTCCCGATAACGGCTCGAGGGCTTCGGCGCTGGCCTCGGACGGCTCCGGCAATGTGTACGTCACCGGCACCAGCTCGGGTCTGGAAGAGGGGGCGGACCAGGCCCTGGTCACGGTGAAGTACGATTCCGCTGGCCGGGAGGTGTGGGTTGCCCGCCACGGCGAGCTCATCTCGGGGATGAACGAGGCCCGGGATATGGCCGTGGATGCGTGGGGCAACGTGTACGTTACGGGATGTGTGGCCTACAGGGCCGGGAGTGACGGTGTGGACCTGGACTGGGTTACCCTGAAGTATGACGCGAATGGCCACGAGCAGTGGCTCAGACATAACCCGTCCACTTCGGAAGCCGATGACTGCAGCGCCGCGGACGGGGCCTATGCCATGGCTCTTGACGCCTCGGGTAATGCGTATGTCACGGGATCAAGCTTGTACGACGAGAAGAGACTCGAGTGGACGGACACCGACAGCGTCACCGTCAAGTATGATACGAACGGCACCCAGCTGTGGGTGGCCCGCTTCAATGGGTCCGGGCACAGTTCGGACAGCACCACGGCCCTGGCGCTGGGTGCCGACGGCAGCGTGTACGTGGTGGGCTCAACGCCCGTTGGGGACAGGCCCGGCTGTCTCACCATCAAGTACGTTCCCGCGTAGCTTTGTTTAGGGCCTGCCGTCCCCGTTGCCTTCCCGCGGCCGGGTGATCACCACCGGGGAGTTCGGCGGGCTGGCCGGCTTCGAGCACGTCTACGAGAGGCTGGGCATAACCTTCGGCAGCAAGAAGGAGGCCTCACAGGTCCTGGACCTGGGGCTTCCGTCTCGTCCGGGGTGCCCGGCTGCCCCGGGGTTGGATCGCCACATAGAGATCGGCGTCGAGGGCTTCGGCTACCCTCTTGACCGTGGAGAGAGAAGGCAGAGAGCCGGCGCTCTCCAGCCGGGCGATGGCCGACTGCTTGGTGTGGATCCTTCTGGCCAGCTCCTCCTGGGTAAGGCCTCTGGACAGCCGCAGCCGGATCAGGTCGCTGGCCAGCCTGTACTCGGGCTCCAGAGCCGCGTACTCCTTCCTGAACCCAGGGTTCTTCAAGAGCTGCTTCTTGTGTTCTTTCCAGTTCATGATCGTCTCCGCCTTCTCAGGCATTCAGCCCGTCTGTCTATCGCTGTCCGCAGGTCCTTTTGCGGAATCTGCCCCGACTTCTTCTGGAATCCGTGGAGCAGAATGAACGCCCCTCCCGTGTACAGGAAGTAGATGATTCGATACTGACTGGAGCCGGCCCTGGTTCGGAGTTCCCACAGATCCCTTCAACGTGCTTGGCATACGGCATCCCGAGCTTGACCCCGAACTCCTCCAGTAAGTCCAGCGTGCGGGCGATCTTGGCTTTCGATCTGGCCTCGAGAGAGTCTATGAACTCCTGAACCGGACATCTCCCGGTCGCAGTCTCGAAGTACTGGATCTCCCACACAACAGTGGGCATTATAACAATATTGTGATACGTTGTCAATCTGTCGGGGAGGGTGTGTCACTGCCCACCAGCAGCTCAGCCGCCCCCGTGCGGGCCCGGGAACAATACTCTTGACGTTGACGTTACAGTAGCGAAGATCGCTTCATTTGAGGTGCATGGGCACGATGCTGAAACGGAAAGTGGCCCTGCTTACTGTTGCGCTGTTGCTCGCGGGCCTGGTCAGTCAGGTGGGCTGTGCCTCAAACCGCGCCGCGAAGCGGGGTTGTACCTGATGGTGAGGCGCAACATGTCCATGAGCCGAATGCCCTCTTCAAATATGGCCTCGTCGTAGTTCTTGACGAAAAAGTCCCGGTCAATGCCTGTGACCCGAAAACCTTGCCTCTGGTAGAAAGCAAGTTGGTAGCCAAACGTTCCAGTACCAACCTCCAATTGAGTGGCACCGGCCCTCTCAAAGAAATCGATGATCCACTTCAGGAGGGTGGTGCCGATACCGGATTTCTGATGGTCTGGGTGTACTGCAATACTCATAAGCTCTTGAGCACCTGCTTCTCGTGGTTGGACTACGCCTGCACCTACAACAGTTCCATTCTTGGAGGCGACAAAGCACTTTGATCCTGGCAGGTAGGAACGGACCTTCTCCTCCGAAGGGTCGGCGAGCAAAAGAAGGTCCATCGGCGCATCGGCTGGCGGTACTTCCCGGATCAGCAGGGACATAGCATCATGCTGCATAACAACAATCAGATGGACCCGCATAGGATGCGGGTTTCGCCATGTTCACCATTCTATCCGGGCGTATCATGCGGATCAACCTGAGAATACCAGCGTTTGGATTTGAAATGGGACTTCGCGCCCCACTATAATGAGAATGTGAACGGGTTCTTGCCCCTTGGTCATCCTATATACATCCGGGAGCATCATCAATGACAGAAGTAAACCAGAACTATGCGCTCATCAAGAAGCTGCCGCTGAAGGTCCCCGATCAGTTCATGGGGCTGATCACCCTCAACCGGCCGGATGAGATGAACCCCCTGAACTGGGCCACGGTGAAGGCGCTGCGCGCCGCGCTGCAGACGCTCTCTCCCGACCCCAGCGTCCGGGTCATCGCCATCACCGGCGCCGGCCGGGCGTTCAGCGCCGGCGGCGACCTCAAGGCCTACATGTACCTGTACCGCCACGAGACCGAGTACCGGGGCTTCCTGGGCGACATGCGCGAGACCTTCGACTCCATGGCCACGCTGCCCCAGCCGGTGGTGGCCCTGGTCAACGGCTACTGCATCGCCGGCGGCATCGAGCTGATGGAGGCCTGCGACTTCGCCTACGCCGCCAGGTCGGCCAAGATCGGCGACGGCCACCCCAACTTCGGCCAGATCGGCGGTGCCGGGGGCAATATCCGGCTGCCGCGGTGGATCACGCCGCCGCGGGCGCGGGAGCTGCTCTTCACCGGCAAGCTGCTGACGGCCGACCAGGCCCTGGAGTGGGGCATCGTGAACCGGGTGGTGCCCGATGACCAGCTGCTGGACGCCGGCCTGGAGTTCGCCAACATCGTGGTGGACAAGAGCCCGCTGGGAACCAAACTGACCAAGGAGCTGTGCAACCTGGGTTTGAATATGCGATTGGAGGACGCGCTGCACCTGGAGATCCAGACCAACGTTCACTACTGCGTCTCCGGTTTCGACAGCTACGAGGGCCTGGAGGCCTTCGACGCTAAGCGTCCGCCTAAGTTTGAGGGCAGGTGATTTATGGCTAAGTTCGATACCGCAATTGCCGGGGTGGGCTTCACCGAGTACTCGGCCGATTCCGGGCGCAGCATCCTGGCGCTGGCCGTCGAGGCCTGCCAGAAGGCCATGGCCGATGCCGGGCTGCAGCCCAAGGACGTCGATGGCATCCTGGAGTTCAGCCTGGGCGACTCCGTCCCCACAGAGAGCGTGGCCCAGGGCCTGGGGCTGCCGGAAGTCAACTACGCCGCCGACTGGTTCTGCGGCGGGTTCGCCCCCTCCGCCCTGATCGCCACCGCCAGCATGGCCGTTACCTGCGGCATGGCCAAGGGCGTCCTTATCTACCGGGCCATGAACGGCCGGTCGGGCTTCCGCCTGGGCGGCGGGGGAGGCGGGGATGCCTTCCGGCCCCGGTCGGGCGCCCAGTACCGCGTGCCGTACGGCTGGCTGACCTTCGGCCAGAACATGGCCCTGTGGTGCCGCCGCCACATGGAGAAGTACGGCACCAAGCAGGAGCACCTGGCGGCCATCGCCATCTCGCAGAGGGAAGCCGCCCTGCTCAATGAGCGGGCCATCCAGCGCAAGCCGATGACCCTGCAGGACTACATGGCTTCCCGCGTCATCGCGGAGCCCTTCCACCTGTTCGACATGTCCCTGGAGACCGACGGCGCCTGCGCGCTGCTGGTCACCAGTAAGGACAGGGCCCGTAACTGCCGCAAGAAGCCGGTGTACGTGAAGGCCGCCGGTCACTTCGGCAAGGCCACCGTGGCCGACCCCATGTGGGCCGACGCCTTCCTGTGGCCGGACCTGACCGAGAACTACACCACGTTCCTGGCGCCCCGGCTGTACGAAGAGGCCGGGCTGAAGCCGGAGGACGTCGATGTGGCGGAGATATACGACTGCTTCACCTACACCGTCCTGATGGCCCTGGAGGGACTCGGCTTCTGCAAGAAGGGCGAAGGCGGACCCTTCGCCGCTTCCGGCGCCACCGGGCTCAAGGGCAAGATACCGGTCAACACCAATGGCGGCATGCTCTCGGAAGCCTATATCCACGGAGTGAACACCGTCGCCGAGGCGGTGATGCAATTGCGCGGCGAATGCGGAAAGCGTCAGGTGCCCGACGCCGAAGTGTGCTTTGTCACCTCCGGCGCCACCACCATCGGCAGCGCCTGCATCCTGACCGTCTAGCGAGGGAAGTCGAGATATGGAACGATATATAGTTCATCCAGAGGCAGACCAGGACAGCACCCCCTACTGGCAGTCGCTCAAGGAGCACCAGGCGAAGCTGCAGAAGTGCGGCAAGTGCGGCCGTTTCCGGTTCCCGCCGGCACCGAGCTGCTACTACTGCGGCACCCTGGGGGGGAGCTGGGAGCCCATCTCCGGCAAGGGCGTCATTTACACCTGGAGCGTGATCCATCACCCGGTAGACAAGCGGCTGGGTGGTGAGGTGCCCTTCACCGTGGCCATGGTGGACCTGGAGGAGGGCCCCCGCGTCGTCGGGAGGCTGGTCAACGCGGACAAGGCGAAGCTCAAGGCCGGTATGCCGGTCAAGGCCCGGTACGAGGACCTGGACAAGGACCTGACCCTAATGTATTTCGAGCCGGCGTAGCGTAAGAACCCATCTCAGCGAAGGGGCTGGATGGCTAGATAGGAGGAGGACAGAGCATGATCACATCCAAAGAGTTCATCGAGAGGATGAAGTCCCTGAAACCCAACTGCTACATGCATGGGGACATAATTCAGCGCGACGACCCGCGCATGCTGACGGCCATGAAGGACATCCTGATGACCTTCGACCTGGTCGACGACCCCGGGTACAAGGACTTCATCACCGCCACTTCGCACCTCACCGGCAAAACCATCAACCGGTTCACCAATATCCACCAGACCGTGGATGACCTGCTGAAGAAGCAGATGATGACCAGGGTGCTCAGCCGCCTTTCCGGCACCTGCATCCAGCGCTGCATGGGCGCGGACATGATGAACGCCCTGTCCGTAGTCACCAAGGAAGCCGACGACAAGAACGGCGGCAAGACCGAGTTCCACGAGCGCTTCAAGGCCTTCTGCAAGGAGTTCCAGGAGAAGGACATGGTGGGCGCCGCGGCCCAGACCGATGTCAAGGGCGACCGGATGCTCCGCCCCCACGAACAGGCCGACCCCGACCTGTACATGAGGGTGATCGAGAGGAACGCCAAGGGCGTCGTGGTCCGGGGCTGCAAGGTGCACACCACCGTCGGTCCCTACTGCGATGAGCTGCTGGTCACCCCCTGCCGCGGCCTGACCAAGGACGAGGGCGACTGGTCCATCTGTTTCTCCATCCCGGCGGACACCAAGGGCGTGCACATGCTCATTGAAGCCGCCAATCCCACTCCCCGCAAGGCCTTCCCGGCCGAAGTGGAGAAGCACGGCATAGCGCACAGCGTCACCATCTTCGACGACGTGCTGGTGCCCTGGGACAGGGTGTTCCTGGACCAGGACCCGGCCCTGGGCGGCCGCGCGGCGGTCCTCTTTGCGCTGTACCACCGGCACAGCTACACCGGCTGCAAGCCCGCCTACACCGACCTGCTGATGGGCACCACCGCGCTGATTGCTGAAGTGTCCGGCATCGAGAAGGAGCAGCACGTCAAGCACAAGCTGGCGGAGATGATATCCATCGCGGAGCTGGTCTTCGCCTCCGGCATCGCCGCGGCGTACAACGCCACCAAGGCGTCTTCCGGGACCATGATACCGAACGTCATCTACTGCAACGTCGGCCGCAAGCATGCCGGCCTCAACATCTACCACGAGTATGACACCCTATGTGATATCTGCGGCGGGCAGCCGCAGACCATGCCCTACGAGGAAGAGTACGCCGATCCCAGGTGGCGGGCCTACCTCGACAAGTACTTCGCCCGGAAGAAGGATGTGGATCCGGAGATCGTGCACCGCGCCTTCCGGCTGGCCCAGGACCTGATCGCCGGGCCGGTGGCCTCCAACATGCAGATCGCCGGGGTCCATGGCGGCGGGTCCCCCATCATGGAGGACATCGCCATCCTGGCCAACTACCCCATGGAGGAGAAGAAGAACATCGCCAGAAGGCTGGCGGGCATCCCTGAGAAGGAGATCAAGCCCAAGGAACCCAAGAAGTAGCCTTCAGGCCAAACCGAGGTTTCGACGCGGGACCGGTGCAGAGCCGGTCCCGCGCATTTCTATCGCTGCGCGACGCTGCAGGACTTCTTCCACCGGCACTTGGTGAGGCAGAGCGACATGGGCACCTTCCGCTTGATCCGCCCCATGAACTGCGCGCCGGTGTAGCGGTCTCCGTAGGTGACCTCCAGGCCTCGCAGGACGATGGCGTCCCACTTGCGGACGGCGGTCTCATCCCCGTCCGGGCTCTGGCAGCGGTTGTCCTTGCAGAGAGGGCATTCGCGGCAGAGGTCGTCCGGGCCCTCGATGACCTCGATCACCATGTCGGACTCGGTCTCCAGGGACTTCTTGATCAGGTCCGCCAGGGCGTTGAAGGCCTGGCCCCGGTCGAAGTTCTCCAGCACCAGGAACGGCTCGCACATGATGTGATGCGGGCGCAGCCTCAGGTCTGATGGTTCCCGGCTGGTCGTCATGGCCCATTATACAACAGCCCGCGCGCCGCCGGCGTGCCGCTCCCGCCGCAATTTGAAAAGGACTCTAGGGGCGTCTAGAATTATAGACTGCTGCTGTCTCAGAACTGTCAACTAGAAGGAGGCGAGTATGGAAATCAAGAAGGTATGCGTAATTGGCGCCGGGACCATGGGCAACGGCATCACGCAGGTGGTGGCGCAGGCCGGCTACGACACGGCCATGGTCGACATCAAGCAGGAGTTCCTGGACCGGGGCATGAACGCCATCAAGGGCAGCCTGGCCCGGGTGGTCAAGAAGGGCACCCTCTCCCAGGCCGATGCGGACAAGGTGGTGGGCCGGATCAAGACCTACACCGATATGAAGGCTGGCGCCGGAGACGCGGACTATGTCATCGAGGCGGTATTCGAAAGGGCCGAGGTCAAGCAGCCGGTGCTGAAGCAGCTGGATGAGATCTGCCCCGAGAAGACCATCATAGCCTCCAACACTTCTTCCATTCCCATCAGCCTGCTCTCGTCAGCCACCAAGCGCCCGCAGAAAGTGGTGGGCCTGCATTTCTTCAATCCTGTGCCGGTCATGAAGCTGATCGAGGTGGTGAAGTCCCTGACGGTGGCCGAGGACACCATAACCACCAGCGTGGCCCTGGGCAAGTCGCTGGGCAAGGAGCCGGTGGTGGTGAAGGACTCCCCGGGCTTCATCGCCAACCGCATCGCCAACCTGGCGGCCAATGAGGCCCTCAAGGTCCTGGAAGAGGGCCTGGCCAGCGCCGAGGACATCGACAAGGTCTGCCGGCTGGCCTTCAACTGGCCGATGGGCCTTCTGCAGATGACCGATCTCGTCGGCACCGACGTGGTGATGGACCTGGCCGAGTCGATCTACAAGGAGACCGGTTGGGCGCGGTACAAGCCGGCGCCTCTCCTGAAGAGGATGGTGGAGAGCGGCTACCTGGGGAACAAGAACAACAAGGGCATCTACACCCTGTTCGGGCCCAAGCAGTAGCCGGCAAAGATAGGCATGGATGGTCGGCGCCGCCGGGACAACGGCCGGCGGCGCCGAGCCAGAAGGCTTCAAATCGGCGGCGCCGGTCCACGGAGCCCGGAACCGGTGAGGCCGGTACTTATGGAGACAAGGAGAAGAGGTTAGAGATGTTACTGGATCAGTTCAGGCTTGATGGAGCAGCGGCCATTGTCACCGGGGGCGGAGGCGGCATGGGCCGGGCCATATCGCTGGCCCTGGCCGAGGTGGGCGCCGCCATCACGGTGGCCGACGTGGTGGCTGAAGCCGGGCAGGGGACCGCCGACGCGGTGAAGCAGGCCGGCGGCAAGGCCATTTTCTTCAAGGTGGACCTGGGCAAGAAGAGCGAGATCGACGCCATGGTGGAGACCACCGCCAGGGAGTTCGGCAACGTCGATATCCTGATCAACAACGCCGGCATCCAGCTGGCCAAGCCCTTCATCGACCTCACCGAGGACGAATGGCACCGCGTCATGAACATCAACCTGACCAGCATCTTCCTGTGCTCTCAGGCGGTTGGCAGGCACATGATCAAACAGGGTAAGGGCAAGGTCATCAATATCGCCTCCAACGGAGGTCTGCGGGCGGCGAGCGGCCAGTCGGTCTACTGCGTCAGCAAGGCCGGCGTGGTGATGCTCACCAAGGCCCTGGCCCTGGAATGGGCCAGGCACAACATCAGGGTGAACGCCATCGCCCCCGGCTATTTCCGGACCCCGTTTTCCGCCAAGGCCACCGAGGACGAGAAGACGGCCGCCAAGCTGCTGAACCAGATCCCGCTGCGCCGCTTCGGCGAGCCGAAGGACCTGGGTCCGCTGGTGGTGTATCTGGCCTCTCCGGCCTGCGACTACATGACCGGAGAAACGGTCCTCTTCGACGGCGGCCATCTCTGCCACCTGTGACAGGCCAAACATTGTGAAGATAGCCGATAGAGTCAGACAGGCCAGCTTCCTGCGCCGGGAGAACCGCTTCGCCTGCCTGGTGAAGGTGGGCGGCAGCATTGAGAAGGCCCACCTGGCCAACTCGGGCCGGCTGGAGACGGTGCTCACGCCCGGCCGGACGGTGTTTGTAGCGGAGAGGTCGTCGCGGGACCGGATCACCAAGTGGGACCTGGTCACGGCCTCGCTGGGCGAGACCTTCGTGTGTCTCGACGACCGCGTCCCCATGCAGCTGGTCAACGAGGCCCTGGCGCAGAAGGCCCTGCCCCAGTTTGCCCAGTACTCCTCCATCCGGCGGGACGTGCCGCGCGGCCGCAGCCGCCTGGACTTCCTGTTGGGCAACCGCAGCTCGGAGTGCTTCCTGGAGGTCAAGTCCGTCACCCTGGTGCGCAACAGCGTCGCCTTCTTCCCGGATGCGCCCACGGAGCGCGGCCGCCTCCACGTGGAGAGCCTGGTGTGGGCCAAGAAGGAAGGCTACGAGGTGGCCATAATGTTCGTCATACAGCGGGACGACGCTGAGGGGTTCTCCCCCAACGACGACATCGACCCGGAGTTCTGCCAGGCCCTGCGCCTGGCCCAGATCAAGGGATTGACCATCTACGCCTACAAGTGCCGCGTGAAGCCCAACGAGGTCGAGCTGGCCGGGCAGGTGCCGATCAGGCTCTGACGGTATCCATGGACGAGCGTCAGCGGAGTCGGAGGGACCCCCGGGCGGCGCTGCTGGGCGTCTACGGGCTCCTCTACGAGAGGTACGGCCCCCAGCACTGGTGGCCGGCCGAGACCCCGCTGGAGATGATCGTCGGCGCCATACTCACCCAGTCGGCGGCCTGGACCAACGTGGAGAAGGCCATCAGCAACCTGAAGTCCCACGGCGCCCTTACAATGGCCGCGCTGCGGGAGACTCCCCACGATGAGCTGGCCCGCCTGATCTACCCCTCGGGGTACTACAACGTCAAGGCCAGGAAGGTCAAGGCCTTCATGGACTGGCTGACGGACAGGTACGGCGGCGATCTGGACAGGCTGTTCGCGCTGGACGCCGCCGCGATGAGGCAGGAGCTGCTGTCCGTCCACGGCGTCGGCGAAGAGACGGCCGACTCCATCATCCTCTACGCGGCCCACAGGCCCGTGTTCGTCATCGACGCCTACACCCGCCGCATCACGGCCCGCCTCGGCCTGGCGCCCCGCGAGGACACCTACGCCGCCTTCCAGGCCCTCTTCATGGAGAACCTGCCCCGCGACGAAGCCCTGTTCAACGAGTACCATGCCCTGCTGGTGCAGCACGGCAAGAGCGTCTGCCGCAAGAACCCGGCCTGCGCGGGCTGCTGCCTGGGCGGCCTCTGCCCCTCCGTCGAGGTGCCCGCCCGCCGGTGAAGCCCGTGCGTCCGGGAGTGCTCGGTGCACGGCGACCTTTGATCTCGGGCAGGGGCTGACCGTATAATTGTAAATGGCCTCACTGCATTCTTGAGAAAAGACCCAAGAATAGGAAAGGAGAGAATATGGCCGGAATAGTTTCTTACGGGGCCTACATCCCCATGTACAGGCTCAGCCGGGCGATCCTGGGCCAGGTGTGGGGCGGTGGTGGAAAGGGTGAAAAAGCCATATGCAATTGCGATGAGGACAGCATCACCATGGCGGTTGAGGCCGCCACGGACTGCCTCAAGGGCACGGAC
>CAYPDY010000033.1:0-4147 GCA_964409515.1 uncultured Dehalococcoidia bacterium | reverse complement strand
TCGGGGCCACCGACATCGCCGTCGAGGTTGAGGCCAGCGCCTACACCTACAGCGAGTTCCTGGACGTGTGGCGGCTGGAGACCGACCGGTTCCAGCGCCAGTGGGAAGAGCGCTTCATCCTGGATGAAGGCTATGAGGCCCACATGAAGAAGGCCTTCGCCGCCTTCCTCAAGGCGAACAAGGTCACGGCCAAGGACTTCACCAAGGCCGCTTTCTATGGCCCGAACGCCAGGAGCCACACGGCGGTGGCCACCGCCATCGGGGTCGATCCCAAGACACAGCTGCAGGTGCCGCTGTTCGACAGCGTCGGCCACACCGGGGCGGCCATGGCCCTCATGACGCTGGTGGCAGCGCTGGAGGACGCCAAGCCGGGCGACAAGATCCTCTTCGGCAACTGGGGAGACGGCACGGACATTCACTCTCTCAAGGTGACCGCGGCCATCGAAAAGGTCAAGGACCGCCGGGCCATCAAGCGGCACCTGGCCTCCAAGGTCATGCTGGAGAACTACGGGAAGTACATCACCTTCAGGGGCCTGATGGAGTTCGAGCAGACGCCGATGACCCGGACCAGGACGGCCCTCACCGCCATGTGGAGAGACCGCAACTGGGTGTACCGCTGCCACGGACACCACTGCACCAAGTGCGACAAGACCCAGTTCCCGCTGCAGAAGCGCTGCATGTACTGCCAGGCTGAGGAGAAGTACCTCGAGGAAGTGCCTCTGTCCGACCGGAAGGGCGTCCTGTTCACCTACAGCATGGACGAGAGGACCGCGGTCACTGACCCGCCCAACATCCTGGGCGCCATCAACCTGGAAGGCGGGGTGCGCATATTCAGCCAGGTGACCGACCGGGACGTCAAGACCGTCAAAGTGGGGATGCCGATGGAGATGACCTTCAGGAGGATCCACGATGCTCTGGGCGTGCACAACTACTTCTGGAAATGCCGGCCGGCCAGGGACTAGGCGGAGATAGGAAAGGAGAGCGATGGCAGAGAGTATTAAAGACAAAGTCGCTATCGTGGGCATGGGCTGCACCAAGTTCGGGGAGCGATGGGATGCCGATGCCAAGGATATGATCACCGAGGCCGTGGACGAGGCCCTTCTGGATGCCGGGGTAGAGCTCAAGCAGATAGAGGCGATTTGGCAGGGGACCCAGTGGGGTACCCAGCTCTCGGAAGGCGGCGTCGCCACCGGCACACTCGTTTCCGGCACGCTGCAGACCCAGTACATACCGGTGACGCGCGTGGAGAATGCCTGCGGCACCGGCGCCGAGTCCCTTCGGGGGGCCACCTTCGCCCTGGCCGCCAAGGGCTACGATCTGGTCATGGCCGTAGGTGTGGAGAAGGTGAAGGACATGGGCTTCGGCGGGCTGCCATCCGTGTGGATCGGCCGCTGGGAGCCGGTCTACGGCGCGTTCGGCACCGGCCCCGGCCGGTATGCCATGGCCGCCGTGGCCTACTTCGCCAAGTACGGTCTGAGCAACGAGGAAGGGAAGAGGGTCCTGGCCGAGATCTCGGTCAAGAGCCACTTCTACGGGGCCAAGAACCCCAAGTCGCACCTGAAGAGAGAGGTGACCATCGAGCAGGTCTTGAACGCCCCGATGATCGCCTGGCCGCTGGGCCTCTTCGACTGCTGCGGCGTCACCGACGGCGCTTCGGCGGCCATCCTGTGCCGCGCGGAGGATGCCAAGAAGTACCGCAAGGACCCCGTCAACATCAAGGCGTTCGGCATGTCGGCCAGCCCTGGCTGGGGCAAAGAGCGCATTGACTACGACTTCACCTACTGGGATGCCACGCAGCACGCCGCCAAGGCGGCCTATGCGGAGGCCGGGATCAAGGACCCGCGCAAGGAGCTGGACATGGTAGAATTGCACGACTGCTTCAGCATCGCCGAGCTCATCGCCAGCGAGTCGATGCAGCTGTGCGAGACCGGCAAGTTCAAGGAGCAGATGACCGCCACCAGGGCCTACTATCATGACGGCGAGATGCCGGTGAACATCAGCGGCGGACTGAAGTCCTTCGGCCACCCCATCGGCGCCAGCGGCTGCCGCGAGGTGTACGAGATCTACAAGCAGATCCAGGGGAAGGCCGATACACAGGCCCGCCAGGTCAAGGATGTGAAGCTGGGGCTGGCCCACAACCAGGGCGGACACCCCGGCAAGTTCATCTGCGGCGTTACCGTGGTAGGTCGGCCCTAGGTTTCGGGCTGACGGGATTAGGATCGGGAGGGTCTATATAGGTGGCCGATGTCCAGCCTTTCTGTGGCCTGCGCTACAACGTCGAACTGATAAAGGACGTTACAGCGGTCATCAGCCCTCCCTATGACATAATCTCGACAGAGGAGCAGAAGGCCTATCACCAGCAGAGCCCGTACAACGTGATCCGCCTGGAGGCCGGCGAGGAGTTCCCCGCCGACTCCACGCAGGACAACAGGTACACCAGAGCTGCCAATACACTGGAGAGCTGGCTCAAGGAGGGAGTTCTCATCCGCGAGCCAGCTCCCGCTTTTTACGTCTTCCAGCACCGCTTTGCCCAGGAGACCGGCATCAAGGAGCGCTGGGGCCTCACGGCCCGGGTGCGCATAGCCAGGCAGGGCAGCAATGCCGCCCGTCCCCACGAGAGCGTGATGGAAGACCGCATTGTGGACCGCCTGAAGCTTCTGCGGGTCGCCCGGGCCAACTTCAGCCCCATCATGGCCCTCATCGACCACAGCCGGGACAACTTCACCAAGCTCCTCACGGAGACGGCCAAAGCCGGGCCGGACCTGACGGCCATGGACCACGAAGGGGTGACCCACAACATGTGGGTCATCAGGGACGAGAAGAGCATCGCCAAGATCACGTCCTGGTGCGCCAAGAAATCCATCTACATAGCCGACGGCCACCACCGGTACGAAACGGCGGCCGCCTACGAGAGAGACAAGAAGGCGGCGGACCCCTACTGGAGCGGGGAAGAGCCGTTCAACTTCGTGATGATGACCCTGATCGGCGGCAACGATCCCGGGCTCGTTGCCCTTCCCACCCACCGCCTGGTGAAGCTGCCGGACGACGCTGCGGCGGTCCCCATGGCGTCGCTGAAGGAGAACCTGGACAGGCTGTTCCACATCGAGGAGGTCGAACCATCGGGCGGCAACCGGACCGAGGCTGTCAAGGCCTGGCTGCGCATCCTGGCCAAGCGGGGAAGGCGCCGCGCCGCCTTCGGGATCTACGGGCTGGCCGGGGACCATCTCTACGTGATGCACCCGCGGAGGAGGGCCAAGCTGCAGACCCTGATGCCCCGCGAGCGCAGCCGGGAATGGAAGAGCCTCGACGTGTCCATGCTCCACTGGCTGGTCCTGCGGCAGATGCTGGGCGTGGACACGCCGCAGAAAGAGGCCACCTGTCTGCAGTACACGCGCGACGGAGTGGAGGCCACCGAGAAGGTGGATGCGGGCCAGTGCCAGCTGGCCTTCCTCATGAACCCCATAGCCATACCGCGGATCCTGGCGGTGGCCGATGCCGGCGAGAGAATGCCCCCGAAGTCCACCTACTTCCACCCCAAGCTGCCCACCGGCCTGGTGATGTACCCTCTCTGGGACTGATGAAGATCGGCATACTGGCCCTGCAGGGGGCCTTCATAGAGCACTGCCGCGTCCTTGAGGACCTGGGGGCTGAGGTGGCGGAGGTGCGGCTGCCGGGACAGCTGCCCGGCCTGGACGGCCTCATCATCCCCGGGGGCGAAAGCACCACCATGAGCCGCCTGATGGCGGCCTATCACCTGCTGCAGCCGCTCCGGGACCTGGCCCGCGCCGGGCTGCCGATCATGGGAACGTGCGCCGGCATGATACTCATGGCCAGATCGGTCCCGGGATTCACCCTCGAGACCCTGGGGCTGATGGACATCAAGGTGCGGCGCAACGCCTTCGGCAGCCAGGTAGACAGCTTCGAAGCGGACCTGGAAATGCCGGCCCTGGGCCGGCCCCCCTTTCACGCGGTCTTCATTCGGGCGCCCGTCATTGAAGAGGCGGGCGCGGGCGTGGAGGTGCTGGCCAGGCTGCCGGACGAGGCTGCTGCGGCAGCTGCTGCGGCGGGCGCTGCGGCAGGCGCCGTCGCGGCCAGGCAGGGCCGCCTGCTGGCTGTGGCCTTCCACCCGGAGCTGACCGCTGACGCC
>CAYPDY010000032.1:0-20453 GCA_964409515.1 uncultured Dehalococcoidia bacterium | reverse complement strand
TGAGCACCATCTACCAGAACACCTTCGAGAAGCTGCTGCGGGCGGGCAAGGTCGAAGTGGACATGGTGCCGCAGGGCACGCTGGCGGAGCGCATCCGGGCGGCAAGGGCCGGGCTGGGAGGGGTGTACGTGCCGACCGGCGTCGGCACCATCGTGGAGAAGGGCAAGGAGAAGAAGGTCATCAACGGTAAGACCTACCTCCTGGAGCTCCCCATTCGCGCGGATTTTGCCCTCATCAAGGCCCACAAAGGCGACCGCTGGGGCAACCTGGTCTACCGGAGAACGTCGCGGACGTTCAACGCCGTCATGGCCGGAGCCGCCAGGGTGACCATTGCGGAGGTCGATGAAATCGTGGAGCTGGGCGAGCTGGATCCGGAGGCCGTCGTCACGCCCGGCGCGTATGTTGATAGAGTGATCGCCCGTCCCAGGGACTCCGCGGTCGAGGATAAGCCCGTCAGCGAAGAGGCCATGGAGGCCAACAGAAGATACAAGGAGAGAGGGAGCGCCTGAGGAGAGAGAAGATGTCAGACAAATTCAAGGATAAGTTCAGATTGGACAGGCAGACCATGGCCCTCCGGGTGGCCAAGGAGTTCCAGGACGGTGACTACGTCAACCTCGGCATCGGCATCCCGGTGCTGGCCTCCAACTACGTCCCGGCCGGCCGGGAGGTGGTGTTCCACAGCGAGAACGGGGTGCTCGGCTTCGGCGAGGTGCATACGGCCGGCGAGGGCGACCCCGACTTCGTCAACGCCGGCGGCCAGCCGGTCACGATAATCCCGGGCACCAGCTTCTTTTCCCACGACGAGTCCTTCTCCCTCGTGAGAGGAGGACACCTCGACATCAGCGTCATGGGCGGCCTCCAGGTTTCGGAGAAGGGCGACCTGGCCAACTGGCTGGTGCCGGAACGCCAGATAGGCACCATCGGCGGCGCCATGGACCTGGCGGTAGGCGCGAAGCGCCTCATCATCGCCATGAACCACGTCACCAAGGACAACCAGCCCCGGATCGTGAAGAAGTGCAGCTACGAGCTGACCGCCGTGGAGTGCGTGAAGCTGGTGGTCACGGACATCGCCGTCATCGAGGTCACCAGGAAGGGGATGGTGCTCAAAGAGGTAGCTCCGACCTGGACCCCGGAAGAGGTCCAGGAAGTGACCGAACCCAGGCTTATCATCGCCCCCGACTGCCGGGAGATCGAGCTCTAGCCGGGGACCCCACAAGAGGCTACTGCGCGCGGGGCCGCTTTCGGAGCGGCCCCGCGGCTCTTACCCCTGCTGTTTCTTCTTCTCCTCCTCCACCAGCACCCGGCGCAGGACCTTGCCCACCGGCGACTTGGGCAGCTCCTGCCTGAACTCGATCTTCTTGGGGACCTTGTACTTGGCCAGCTTGGTCTTGCAGTAATCGGTGATCTCTTCCGCGGTGCAGGTCTGGCCGTCCTTCAGGACCACCGCGATCTTCACCGTCTCGCCCCGGTACTCATCGGGCACCCCGTAGCAGACGGCCTCCTTGATCTTCTCATGCTCGTAGAGGACCTCCTCCACCTCCCGCGGGTAGATGTTGTAGCCGCCAGCGATGATCATCTCCTTCTTCCGGTCCACGATGAAGAAGAAGCCGTCGCTGTCCATGCGGGCTATGTCGCCGGTGTAGAGCCAGCCGTTGCGCAGGACCATGGACGTCTCCTCCGGCCGGTTCCAGTAGCCCTTCATCACCTGCGGCCCCTTCACCACCAGCTCGCCGATCTCGCCCACCGGCATCTCCACCTCCCCCCTCTCCAGGTCCATGATCCTGGCGTCGACATCCGGGAACGGAACGCCGATGCTGCCCATCTTGCGCATACCCATGACGGGGTTGCAGGTGACCACCACCGGGGCCTCGCTCAGGCCGTAGCCCTCCACCAGCTTTCCGTGCGTGAGCTCCTCGAACTTCTGCTGCACTTCCACGGGCAGGGGCGCCGCGCCGCTGACACACGCCCTGACCGACTTCAGGTCATACTTCCCCACCCCGGCGAAGTTGTTGATGGCCACGTACATCGTGGGCACGCCGGGGAAGAAGGCCGGATGGTACTTGTTGATGGCCGAGAGTACCTGCTGGGTCACGAAACGCGGCAGCAGGACCATGGTCAGGCCGTCCAGAACGGAGAAATGCATCACGGTGACCATGCCGTAGGCATGGAAGAGCGGCATCACCCCCATCACCACGTCGCGGTCACGGACCATCCCGATGCCGCTGGCCCAGACCCTGATCTGCATGGTGTTGGCCACCACGTTCCGGTGGGTGGCCACCACGCCTTTGCTCACGCCGGTGGTCCCCCCGGTGTACTGAAACAGGGCGATGTCCTCCGGGCTGACGTCAACCCCGGGCGGCTGGGGCTGGTTCCCCTTCAGCAAGTCCTGAAAGAAGTGAATGCCCTGGCCCCGGTCCACCCGGGGACGGTGGCCTTCCTTCTTCTCCTTCGCCAGCGAAAAGAGCAGCCGGCTGACCGGGGGGAGATACTCCTTGATGTAAGCCACAATGATATGCGCGAGCTTCGTCCGGGACCTGACCTCGGCCACGTTCCGGTAGAACAGGCTGAGCACGATGATGACCCTGGCCTCGCAGTCGTTGAGCTGGTGCTCGATCTCCCGCGGAGAGTACAGGGGATTGAAGGCCACCACCACGGCGCCGAGCTTCAGCGCCGCATAGTAGGCGATCACGAACTGCGGGCAGTTGGGCAGGAGCAGGGCCACCCTGTCGCCCTTGCGGACCCCCAGGCCGGCCAGGGCGTTGGCCATGCGGTTGGCGTCATCGTCCAGCTGCCGGTGGCTCAGCCGCAGCGTGTCACCCAGCGCGCCGGGGAAGACCACGGCGGTGCTGGCCGGCGCCCGGGCGGCGGTGTCTTCCAGCAGCCGGTGCAGGGGAACCGGCGGATAGTCCAGAGTCGGCGGCACGCCCTTTTCGTAGTGTTGGACCCATACTTTGTCCATACAGCACTCCCTTCGGCCGGGAACGGGGACCTGGCCCCTCTCGTTCTTCGCGGCCCGCGTTATTCACGGCCTAGCAGATGTATTTCTCGGCGGCGATGACCCGGTCGGCGATGCTTCTCCGCACGCCGATGACATTCACGGGCGCGGCCTGCGTCATCGCGGACAGCGCGGCCAGATCCCGGGCCAGCTCGTCTCCGTCGTGCACCGCTGCCAGCGCATCCCCGGCGTACTCGCGGACCCGGCGCATGGCCCCATCCACGTAGACCCGCACCATGTCCACCTTGAGTTGGGATGCCGACTCGCCGGAGCCAGCAGCCCGCGAGGCGCCTTCGCCGGAGCCAGCAGCCCGCGAGGAGCCTTCGCCGGAGGCCTCGATGGCCTTGGCCGCCCTCAGTAATCCGCTCTCCATGGCGAAGGTCTCGGCCGCGATGTCGCTGATTCGCCCCAGTATCTCCTGCTGCTCGCTGATGCCTTCACCGAAGCGGCCCACGGCGGCGCCGGCCACCAGCAGCAGCACCTTCTTGGCCCTCTCGATCAGCGCCTGCTCGCCGGCCAGCGGCCCGCCGGAGGGAGAAACGGACACCGGCTTCATCCCCGGCAGCTCGCCGGCCAGCTTCTCGATCGCCGCCAGCAGGGGTATCTCGTTCTTCAGCGCCTTCCTCATCAGGAATCCGGCGGTGATGACCCGGTTGATCTCGTTGGTGCCCTCGAATATGCGGAAGACGCGGTTGTCCCGGTATATCCTCTCCACCTGGTATTCCTCGATGTACCCATAGCCCCCGTGGATCTGCACCGCTTCGTCGGCGACGTAGTCGAGCACCTCGGAGCAGAAGACCTTGTTGATGGAGCACTCGATGGCGTACTCCGCGATGGCCTTGCCGCTCTTGAGGCCGACGTCGCTGCCGGTCCGGTCCACGCTCTCCAGGGCCGCCTCGATCAGCCCGCCGGTACGGTAGACCATGCTCTCGCCGACATAGGTCCGGATGGCCATTTCGGCTATCTTTTGCTTGATCAGCCCGAACTGGCAGATGGGCCGGCCGAACTGGATCCTCTCCCGCCCGTACTTCACCGCCTGCTCCAGGGCCAGCTTGGCCACCCCGACGCAGGCCGAAGCCAGCTTGAAGCGCCCCAGGTCCAGTATGTTGAAGGCCACCGTGTGGCCCCGGCCGATCTCGAAGATGACGTTCTCCACCGGCACCCGGGCGTCCTCCAGGATCACGCTTACCGTGGAAGAGCCGCGCAGGCCCATCTTCTTCTCCTCCGGACCGGTGGACACGCCCGGGAAGCCCCTCTCCAGGACAAAGGCGGTGATCTTCTCGCCGCCGACCTTGGCATAGGTGGTGATGACATCGGCGAATCCGCCGTTGGTGATGAACTGCTTGGTCCCGTTGAGCCGGTAGTGCGTGCCGTCCGGGGACAGGATGGCCGTGGCCTGCATCGACAGCGCGTCCGTGCCGGCCCCCGGCTCCGTCAGGGCATAGGCGCCGATCTTCTCCCCGGCAGCCAGCCCCGGCAGGTACCGGGCCTTCTGGGCCTGGCTGCCGAAGAAGACCAGCGGCATGGTGCCGATGCCGGTATGAGCGTTGATGACCACCGTGAGCGAGCCTCCGGCCACGGAGTGCTCCCCCACCAGCAGCGCGGCGATGATGCCCAGGCCCCCCCCGCCGTACTCCTCGGGAACATCGGCGCCCAGCAGCCCCAGCGCTCCGGCCTGGCGCATCAGCCGGCGGGTCATCTCGAAGTTCTTGTTCTCCAGCTCCTCCAGGTGCGGCACCACCTCGTTCCGGACAAAATCCTCGGTGGTCGCGATCAGCATCCGGTGCTCTTCCCGGAAGTCCTCCGGCGTGAACACCTCCCGGGCCGGGGTCTCCTCCACCAGGAACGATCCGCCTTTTCTCACCGTTTTCCCTTCCATGGCTGCCTCCTCCGCTACGGCTCCCTCTCGAACACGGCGGCCGCCCCCATCCCGCCGCCGACGCACATGGTCACCACGCCGAATCTCGATTTGCGCCGCTCCATCTCGTGGAGCAGTTTCGCGGTCAGGTACACGCCGGTGCATCCCAGCGGGTGGCCCAGGGCAATGGAGCCGCCATTGACATTCAACCTGGCCGGGTCAAGGCCCAGGTTCCGCATGACATAGATGGACTGTGAGGCGAAAGCTTCGTTCAGCTCGAAGAGATCGACCCGTTGCATGGCTATCCCGGCATACTTCAACGCCTTCGGTATGGCCACCACCGGCCCGATGCCCATGATCTCGGGGTCCACTCCTCCCACACCCATCGACCGGAAGACCGCCATCGGCGTGAGCTTGAGCTGAGCAGCCCTCTCCCGGCTCATGATCACCGCCGCGGCCGCCCCGTCGTTCATGGGACACGAGTTGCCGGCCGTCACCGTGCCTCCCGCCCTGAAAAGGGCCCTCAGCCTCGAAAGGGCCTCGGGGGACGTGTCCGGACGGATGCACTCGTCCTTGTCGAAGACTCTCTCCCGGGCGACTGCCCTGCCGGACTCGAGGCCCCGGTCCACTACCGTCAGGGGCACGATCTGACTCTTAAAGCGCCCGTCGGCCTGCGCCCTGGCGGCCTTCTGGTGGCTCTCATAGGCGAAGGCGTCCTGGTCCTGGCGGCTGATATCGAACCGCTGCGCCACGTTCTCGGCCGTCAGCCCCATCGTGATATAGGCCTCCGGCCAGGCCGTCACCAGGTCGGGATCCGGCATCGGCTTGTTGCCGCCCATCGGGATGAGGCTCATGTGCTCGGCGCCGGCCGCCACCACGACGTCGGCGAAACCGCACATGACCTTCTGACAGGCGATGCTGATGGCCTCCAGCCCGGAGGCGCAGTACCTGTTGACCGTGATGCCCGGGACCTGAGAGGACAGGCCGGCCTTGAGCGCCACGATCCGCCCGAAGTTCATGCCCGCCTCCGCCTCGGGGAAGGAGCAGCCCATGACCAGGTCCTCTATCTCCCCGGCCTCAAGTCCGGCGGCCCTCCTCACGGCCTCCTTCACCACCTCGGCGGCGGTGTACTCCGGCCTGGTGTTCCTGAGGGTGCCGTTCATGGCCCGGCCTATGGCCGTTCTTACGATTGACACTATGACCGCATCCCTCATAGTCTCGTCTCCTTAAGCAGGACCGCCGCCTGCCGGTCGCTAGTTGTGCAGCAGCTTGCCCGTCTCGGCCATGCTCTTCATCCTGGCCTGCGACTTCTCCTCACCGGCCAGCGAGAGGAACACCTCCCGCTCCAGGTCCAGCAGGTACTGCTCCGTGACCAGCGTGTTGAGGTCCACTTCACCGCCGCTGATGACATGGGCCAGCCTCTTCGCCAGGTGCGCGTCGGTGTCCGTAATGTATCCGGCATCCCTCAGCAGGAATACCATCAGCTCCAGCATGGCCCGCCCGCTGCGCCCGATCACCCTGATGTCATCCCGCCGCCGCGGGGGGAGATAGCCCTCCTTGACCAGGGAAAGCACCGTCTGCCTGGCATCGTACAGCAGGTGGTCCGGGTTCATGGTGATCCAGTCTCCCGGCCTCATGAAGCCTATGCTCCGGGCGTCGCGCGCCGATGTGGACGCCCTGCCCGTGGCAATGGTCTGGAAAGCCAGGGCCACGTAAGGTATCAGGTCCGGGCGTCCGCCCCCGGGTACGGCGCTGGGCGTGGCCGGCGGGAGGCAGTCAGTAGCCCGCAGAAGCATCTCCTTCGTGCCGCCGCCGCCGGGGATGAGTCCCACCCCTATCTCCACCAGGCCCATGTAGACTTCGGCGCTGGCCCGCACCGCGCCGGCCGCCAGGCACACCTCGCAGCCTCCTCCCAGCGTCATGCGGTAGGGTGCGGCCACCACCGGTTTCGGCGAGTACTTGATCGCCAGGCACGCGTCCTGGAAGGACTTGACCACCTGCTCCAGGGTCTTCCAGTCCCGGTTCACCGCCAGGCCGTAGATCTTCTTCACGTCGGCCCCCGGGCTGAAGCCGGCTCCCTGGCTGCCGATGACCATGCCCTCGAAGCTCGCCTCCAGATCCGCCAGGCTCTCGTGGATCATCCGCACCACGTCGTCATCGATGGTATTGTTGGGGGTATGGAACTCGAGGCAGACGACGCCCTCCCCCATGTCCAGCAGGCTGGCCCCCTGGTTGGAGCGGACCACCTTCTGCCTCTCCGCCAGCGACGGGAGCAGGATGATCCGGGGCTTCTCGGGAGCATCAACATAACCCGCGCGGGCGAAATCGAAATACGCCCTGCGGCCGTCCCGCTGCCGGTAGAACCTCTCCCGGCCGCCCGCCAGCATCTCCTCCACGTTCCGGGGAATCCTCTCCCCCTCGCCCTGCATCCTCTCCACGGACTTTCTGACGCCGATGGCATCCCAGGCTTCAAACGGGCCCAGCTCCCAGTTGAAGCCCCAGCGCATCGCCTGGTCAATGGGCAGGATGCCATCCGAGATCTCGGGGACCCTGGCGGCGCAGTACAGGAGCATCCGCTTGAGCGACTTCCAGGCAAACCGCCCGGCCCGGTCATCGGAGTAGGCCAGCCTCTGCAGCCTGACGGCGGGATCAGCCACCCGTTTCAGCTCATCCAGCAGCGGCAGCCCGGCCGTTCTCTGCAGAACGTAGTCCAGGGCCTCATAGTCCAGGGCGTAGATCCTGGTGCCGGCCGGATCGGCCGTCTTCTTGTAGAACCCCTTCTGGGTCTTGTCGCCCAGAAGCCCGGCCTCGATCATCCTGTTCAGGAACGGCGGTACTGTGAAGGCCTCCCTCTCGGACGCGTCCTGGACGTTGTCCCGGACGTTCCGGGCCACCCTGGCCAGGACGTCCAGTCCCACCATGTCCGCCGTCCGGAACGAGGCGCTCTTCGGCCGCCCCATGGGAATCCCCGTGATGGCATCCGCCTCCTCGATGGTGTAGCCCCCCTCCACCATGGTCCGCATAACCGCCAGAAGGGCGTAGGTTCCGATGCGGTTGGCTATGAAATTGGGGGTGTCCCTGGCCTGTACGACGCTCTTGCCCAGCCGCCGCTCGCAGAAGTCGGTCACGAAGGCGACCACGCCGGGGTCGGTGGACCGTCCGGGGACCACCTCGAGGAGCTTCATGTGCCTCGGAGGGTTGAAGAAATGCGTGCCCAGGAAGAAGGGCCGCCGTTCTCTCGACAGGCCCTCAGACAACCCCTCAATTGAGAGCCCGGAGGTGTTGGTGCTCACAATGGCGCCCGTCTTGAGGACGCCGTCGATCCTCTTGAGCAGCCCGGTCTTTATCCCGGGGTCCTCCGCCACCGCCTCAATGACCCAGTCGGCGTCCCCCAGCCACCCCAGGTGGTCCTCCAGGTTCCCCGGCGTGATCAGCCTGGCATCCGCCGGATCGAAGAAGGCCGCGGGGCTGGCCATCATGGCCCCGTCCACACCCGCCCTGGCCAGCTTGTTCCGGAACCCGGCGGATTCCCGGGTCAGTCCCTTCTTGAGGTCCTTCTGGTCGAGCTCCTGCGGCACGAGGTCCAGGAGACAGGCCGGTATGTCCGCCCCCGCCAGCAGAGCGGCGATCCTGCTGCCCATGACCCCGGCGCCAAGAACCGCTGCCTTTCGAATCCTGACCTTTCCTTCTCTCATGGCGCCTCCGTAACCCGTGGATTGGAGCCTCGAACAGGTGCAGCCTGCGCGGACCGCTGAAGGTCAAGGGGATGCACCTCAATATATCACAGACTGTCCAGTTCCAGTAGCCGCGCCGGCCTCCTGGCGGCGCCATAGCCGCGCGGGCCTCCTGGCGGCGCCATAGCCGCGCGGGCCGCTGGCGCAGCTTGACGGGGAGGGGGCTCCGGCGGAAGATGTATCTATGAACAGGGAGAACCAGGCGTGAGCGGCGGCCGGATTGCGCTCCTGGTCGTCGGGATCATCCTCCTGGTGGGTGCACTGGCCCTGATAATGGGCGGCGGCGGCCTGATGTGGCTGGGCGAAGCCATGGAGAACGACAGTTCCTGGTTCGCTGCCCGGGAAACCACCTTCAGGAAAGCCGACGCCAGCGCCATCGTCTCGGAGCCCTTCGAGATCGCCTGGCATGACGAGTCCCGGGGCGGCAGCTGGGGGCTCGGCGGTCTGGTCACGGTCAAGGTGAGGGGTGAAGCGCGGGACCCGTCAAAGGCGGTCTTCATCGGGATAGCCAGTGACACGGAGGTAGACCGCTACCTGAGCGGGGTCCAGTACTACGAGATAACGGAGTGGACGGGCGACCCCTTCGATGACCCGCAGCTGGAGTACCGGCTGCACTCCGGCAGCACGGCGCCGGCAGACCCAACGGCCCAGACGCTGTGGGCCGCCTCCGCCCATGGCCCGGGACGGCAGACGCTGGAATGGAAGCCGGAGATGGGCCGGTGGGTGCTCGTCATCATGAACGAAGACGGCTCGGCCGGCATAGACGTCAGCGGAGGGGTGGGGGCCGAAGTACCGTGGTTGTTCTGGCTCGGCCTCGCCTTCCTGTTGACAGGGGTGGCATTGCTGGCTGCGGGAGCGGTCATGGTCTACCTGGCCGCTCGAAGGCCGAGGGCCGCCGCGGCGCCGGCCGCGTCATAGCCACGCGGCGGGCTGGAGCTCTGGAGACATCCGCATGACCAGTGGAAGGCTGCCCGCCGGGAACCCATGGCCCTACCTGCTGCACGAGGAGAAGGCAGGGTATGATCTGTGGCCCATGGCGGTCCTGGTGCTGGCCCTGGCGGCCACGCTGGTGCCGGCCGTGGTCCTGCTCTTCTACGAGGTTGCCGGGGCCATTTTCCTGTTCGGCACCACCGCGTTCGATGCCCTGCTGTTCCACCTGGTCCTGCCCCGGCGCTACCAGGTCTTCCACACCAGGCTGAGGATCGTCCTGGGCTGGCCGCTGCACTGGGACATACCCTTGTCCACCATCAGGGAAGCCCGGCCCGCCCGCCCGGTTAACACCTGGATCTACGACGGGATCCGTTTCGCCACGTCATCGAAGACGACGGTGGAGATAACCCGGGAGAAGGGCCTGGACGTGATCGTTTCACCCCGGGACAGGCAGAGATTCCTGGAGCGGCTGGGCGAAGCCCTCAGGGCAGCCCGGGAATCGTGACCGGGTGTCTCACCGCGCCGGCACCGATGGGCTGCGATACTACCACGGACTGCCCGCTCTCTACGTGCACGGCAGTATGCTGCCCCGGCGCATGGAAGATGCGTATCTCGCCGTCCTCCCGGGCCCGCAGGCGCACGGTGTAGACCTGGGCCCCGCTGTCTGTCAGGGCACCCTGTGTCCAGATGCGAGGGCCTCGATAGCAGTGCCCGCTGCGGGTGGCCACGACGTACGGATAGTGCCTGGTGGCATCGGGGTCCTTCTTCACCGCGAAGGTGAGAAAAAAGGGAACCATATAGTCGCCGGGCCTCTCCGATGATCTCTCCCGGCTTATGCCCGGGACGCCGTCCGCCACGAACCCGCGGACCAGACGGAATACCTCGTCTCTGGCATTTCTGATGCGGTTTATGTTCAGGTGAGACCTGAGGACACCGGCGAAGTAAAAGCTCTGCTCCACGGACCCGTCCCAGGCGCACCTCACCAGGCTGGTCGACCCCATCTCGACGGCGCCATCGCTGCCGCCCCGCAAATGGCCGGCCAGGGAGGCGAACTCGCTGACCGTTGAGGCTTCCACGTTGGTATTGAGGTCCCAGAGGAACCGGCTGTCCGGCCTCATCTGGATGCCGCCCCTGGGGTAGAGGCGTTCGCTGTACGGGATGTCAAACGGCTCCAGGTGCACCCCCATGTGCGGCGTGGCCAGGGTGAGCAGCTTGTCCACCCTGGGCTTCCCGCCCATGGCAATGAACTGACGGGCGATGAGTCCACCCATGGAGTAGCCGACCATCGAGAACCGGTTGTTGCCGGTGATCTCAGAGATCCGGTTCAGCGCGGCGTCCAGCCGGGAGGCGTAGACGGACACGCTGTCATAGGTGCCGAAGGGGCTGCCGACATACTCGAACTGCCAGACGTTGCAGTCGCAGGAAGCCTGCAGCAGGCTGTCCAGCTCGGCGAACTGCTCGTCGCACCGGCCCGGGAGAACGGTCAGCGGCAGACGGTAGCCATGAACCAGGACCACGTTCTGCCGGTCGCGGATCGGCCCTTCATGCCACAGCTCCCACAGGTAGCCCGCGGGGCCGTAGTTGCGCATGCCGCTGTGATTCAAGCCTTATCCCCCCCTGCTTGCCGACGCCGCGATCCCTGCATATCGTCAGTAAGTATCTTTATGCTACACTAAGTAACGTCATCCTATCAACTTTCCTGACAACACTTCAATGCACGGGAGGCGCGGGGAGACTGTCAAATTTGTAACAAAGCCCCCTTACATGCTCCGCCCGGCGTGTGACTCTGCCTTGACCCTGGCTTTATAATTGATTGGTGCTCTACTGCAGCGACGGGGGTTCCTGAAGGAGCAAACATGGGCAAAGCCAAAGAGATCTACGAGATGATCACGGCTGACTACTTTCCCGCGGAGTCGCTCGAGCACCGCCGGGACGCTATCCTCACCCTGGGCCGGATGGCCCGCAAGGGCAATCGCGAGGCCAAGGAGGCCCTGAAGGGCATTTCCACCCATCCCTACGTGCCCTACGAGCTGAGAGACCTGGCCGCCAGCGAGCTGGCCACCTAGAACCGGCCGCCGCCCTCCACCCGCACCACCACACCGCTGTCGACCAACCCGGCCATGCTGTATCCTGTAGACATAGCACCGGATGGAGGGAGAGGCAGGAGAGAAATGGAAGACCTGATCAAGAGGGCAGCCCGGGACCTGTTTGGCGCCAGCCACGCCATCGCGTTGACCGGAGCGGGGATATCGACAGAGTCCGGCATCCCCGACTTCCGCGGCCCGGAGGGCATCTGGACCAAGCACCCCGAGGCCGAGATGGAGGCCTACGAGGCCTACCGCCAGCTGGTGCGCGACCCCAGGCGCCACTGGGAGAAGAGCCTGGAGCCGGACAGCTTCTATCGCATCTTTGAGGAGATCGGCAAGCTCGATCCCAACCGGGGCCACCTGGCGCTGGCCGAGCTGGAGGGGATGGGCATCCTGAAGTCGGTACTCACCCAGAACGTCGACGGCCTCCACCAGAAGGCCGGCAGCCGGAACGTGCTTGAGTACCACGGCGGGGTGGCCAAGCTGAGGTGCATGTCCTGCGGTGCGCGCTTCCCCAAGTCCGAGTTCGACCTGGACCGGCTCAAGGCCGAGGGTCAGCTGCCGCCGCGGTGCCGGAAGTGCAACGGGGTGCTGAAGGGTGACGGCGTCTACTTCGGAGAGTCCATCCCGTCGGATGTGTCCGAGGCCAGCGTCGGGGAGGCGCTGGCCTGCGACGTGATGCTGATCTGCGGGACGTCAGCCGTGGTCTATCCCTTTGCCGAGCTGCCCCGGATGGCCAGGAACAAGAGGTCCGCCAAGGTCACCATCATCGAGGTCAACGCCGACCCGACGCCGCTGACCCAGGAAGGAACCTCCAGCTACTTCATCCAGGGCAAGACCGGCGACATCCTGCCCCGGATCGTGGCCGAGGTCAGGAAGCTTCACTCGTAACGCAGGGCTTCCGCCGGGGTGATCTTCGAGGCCTGCCAGGCGGGGATGATGGTCATCAGCATGGAAGCCACCCAGGACGCGGCCGCGATGATGCCCATTTCCATCCAGGGCATGCGGAACTCCAGGTTGTCGATGGTGTCACTCAGATCGTCCACAACCTGGTAAGAGAGCGCCAGGGCCAGGACCGAGCCGATGATAATCCCCAGGAGGGCCACGATGCTCGACTCCAGCAGGAATGAGGCCTGAACGCTGCTGCGCCTGAAGCCGATGGCCCGCAGGATGCCTATCTCGTGGCGCCGCTCCACCACCGCCCTGGTGCTGATGACCCCCAGGGCCGCGATGCCCACCACCAGGCCCAGTGACATGAAGGCCTGCATCAGGGTAGTCACGGTATAGGTGGTCCGGCTCGCTTCATGCAGCATCTGCTCGATGGAGAATGCCTGCATGCCATTGGCCATGAAGGCCGACTCCAGGCCGTCCGCCATCCGGCCGGCATCCACGCCTCCCGCCAGCTTGAAGAGGTAGGTTGTGGTGGGGATGGTGAAGTCAGGCCAGACCGTGGCCACGGTCCTCTGCGAGGTATAGACGCCGTAGTTGAAGCTGACCGCATCGAGCACGGCGATAATGGTCAGGTCGGCCTCGGCGCCCGTGAACGCCTCTCTCACATGGACCCCGATCGGGCCCTCGAGCGCCTCATCCTCCGCCCACACGTCCTCCAGGCGGAACTGCGACCCGCCCACCGAGACGGAGAACGAGCTCCGAGAAGGCACGGCGTCGGCGCTGATGACCGCCAGTCCGGGGGTGCTCTGGACGGCCTCCCACACATCCGCCGCGGTCTCGTAGCCAGGGGCCATGAGTGAGAATTCGAAGCCATTGGTGTCCAGGTAGACATCATCCACGCCGTTTACGGCGTAGTAGTTGTACTCCCGCTCCTCCCCGCCGGCGCCGGCCTGCCTGATCTCCAGCGGGAAGGGGGGGGAGATGCCGGCTATGGCCTCGAAATCACCCGGATCGAACCCGCCGTCCGCCAGGGCCTGCCCCATATCGGGGATGGGGTTGGTGTAGCTCACGCTGGAATAGATGTCGTAGCCGCCGCCAAAGGAGTCGGAATCCGACAGGATGGCCGTGTTGGCGCCGATGACCACCGACATGAAGACGATGGTGAATATGACCAGCGAGAACATGGCCAGGGTCAGTCCGGTCCTGAGCCGGTTCTTCATGGGATAGGCCATCGCCGATCTCAGCACGGGGGCCACGCCCTTGAGACCGCCCACCACAGCCACCAGCAGCCGCAGGATGATGTCCAGGTTGTAGGCCACCACCCACACCGCGCCCAGGACCATCATCATGCCCACCAGGAAGAACATCTCCATGCCCATCTTCACCTCGTCACCGAAGATGGACTCGAAGATGCCGGACGGCAGCAGCGACCAGGCCAGCAGTAGCACACCCCCGATGGTGAAGACGAGGCGCTCTCCCACCCCGCGCCACCGGGCCGCCAGGGCCAGGCCGATGATGATCAGCCCCACGCCCAGGTAGAGGAACCCTCCCTGCCTGGTCCCTATCCCCAGCAGCAGGACCAATAGCCCTATCACCCCCACCGCCACACCCAGGGCCAGCATGCTGCGGCTGAGCCTCCGTACCGGCGGTTCGGGGACATCCCGGATGGCCCGCACGATATTGAGGTGGCTCACCTTCCAGGCGGACAGGGCCACCGTAACGAAGGTGACCAGCACCCCCAGGGTGAAGGACACCGCCAGGCTCCTCGGCTCCACGTGGACCGCGATATCGATGGGGGTTTCCCCGACGATCCGGGCCATAATGCCGGCCATGGCATAGGTGACCAGCACCCCCAGGCCCACACCCACCACCGCGGCCATCAGGTCATAGACCATGCCCTCGAACAGGAACATCTGGACCAGCTGGCTCCTCCTGGTGCCTATGGCCCGGGCCATGCCCATCTCGGACTTGCGGGCGGCGGCCAGCATCACAAAGATGAGGAAGATCAGCAGCACGCCGGCCGCGACAGAGAACAGCCCGAAGCCGACGAAGACGCTGGTGAGGATGGCCCCCGCCAGGTCGGCGGCATCGAGGGTCTCCTTCTTCACCGCCGACACCTCGAGGCCCATCTCCTCCAGGGGACCCTCCAGGGTTTCCACCACCTCGTCGCTCCCACGGGCCCCGTCCAGCGCGCCGCCGCTATTGGAGATGTAGACGGCGTTAATGCGGCCCGGCTCGTTGAAGATGGCCTGGGCGCTTTCCAGCGGCATAAGCACCAGCCCCAGGCTCCCCGAAGAAGCGCCTTTTACCACGCCGGCCAGCTGGAGCGTCGTCGGCTGCGACCCGACAAACAGCAGGAGCAGGTCGCCCGCCGCGGCATCCAGGTCATCCGCCGCGGGCTCGTCGATATACACCTCGCCCGGACCCAGGTCCTCCAGCGCCGCCGGCTCGCCATCCACCGTAGTCAGCCTGGTGTACCCGTCGTACTCCGGGCCGGGGGCAAAGAGGGTCACGCCGGGAGAACTCAGCTGGGTATTGACACTGACCAGCGGCACCTGCTCCTGGATCACCGGCAGGACTCCGTCAACGCCGGCGTCCGACAGAAGGCCGCTGATCTCATCAGAGCGGGCCTGGTCGAAGTAGCCGGCGCCAGGCAGCATCCCGGCGTTGGGCACGCTCACTATCTCGTCGGTGTTGCCCAGGGCATCCGCGGCGATGGTCCTGATGTTGTACACCACGGTATCGCCGGTGCTGAACGCCGCCGTAATGAGCACCGTGCTCAGCATGAGGCCGAGGACTATCAGGGCCGTCTGGGCCGGACGCTTGGGTATGTTCCTCACGCCCAGCTTCAACATGATCCGGTTCCGCCGGGCGAGGGCCGCCACCACCACAGTCACGATGCCGAACAGGACCAGCATCACTATGGCAACAGTGGTCAGCGACAGGCCGAAGAGCTCGTTCACGGCTACTTCCCGTCGACGATCAGGCCGTCCCGCATGCGGATGATACGGTCGGCCCTCCTGGCCACCTCGTCGGAGTGGGTCACCAGGACGAAGGTCTGCTGGTTGTCCTTGTTGAGCCGGCACAGGAGGTCCATGATCTCCCGCGTGGTTTCGCTGTCCAGGTCTCCGGTCGGCTCGTCAGCCCAGATTATGGCCGGCTGGTTCACCAGCGCCCTGGCAATGGTCACCCGCTGGCGCTGCCCCCCCGAGAGCTCCGCCGGCAGCCGGTCGGTTAGACCGGGCAGTCCCACCATGGCCAGGGCTTCCTGGGCGCTCTTCCGGCTGGTGGCCGGAGAAACCCCCGAAACCAGCAGGGGCATCTCCACATTCTCCACGGAGCTCAAGACCGGCAGCAGGTTGTACAGCTGGAAGACGAAGCCCATGCGGCGGGCCCGGTAGTCGGTCCGCTCGTTGTCCGACATCCGGGGCAGCTGGGTCCCTTCGATTATCAGCTCTCCCTGGTCGAAATCGTCCAGTCCGGACAGGCAGTTGAGCAGGGTGGTCTTGCCGCAGCCGCTGGGCCCCATGACAGCCACCATCTCACCGCGCTTTACCGCGAAGTCCACGCCCCTCAGGGCATGCACCTCCACCGTGCCCGTATGGTAGGTCTTGTAGATCCCTTTGGCGTCGATGATGTTTTCTTCCCGTGCCATGTCGTTACCTCTCAAACCAGCACCTTCCACTGCTTCATGCTGCTGGAACCGTAGAGATTCGGCGTCTGCGGGTACTGCTGCGAGGGCAGCGCTTCGCGTATCAGCTTGAACCACTGCGCGTAGGTGGCCCCGGCCGGAAGGGACCCCAGGGCCCGCAGGGCCACAAAGGTGAAGGCTCCGTTGGGGCGGCCCTCGAAGTAGGCGTCGTAGCTGTACTCCGTGTCCTGGCAGCCCGCCAGCAGCAGGGAGGCGTAGCGGCCGGGCGGGCTGGACCGGCGGACGCACCGCCGCACGCCCAGCTTCGCCGCTTCGCGCCGCGACAGGTACACCGCCGGCGGCAGGAAGCGCACCTTTCGCTGCGGAGCGTCCTTCCTCTTCGTGGTTGGCGGAGTGGTGATGGGAGCGAACCTGGCCACCGTGCCGGAGTGGCAGGAATCGGAGATCATAAGGACCCTGACCCCCGGGGGCCGGCCGCTGTAGAGTTCGAACAGCTCATCGTCGGTAATGGGCCCCTTTGTCCTCACGTCATAGGGGCAGAGGCATTCGTCCGTACCATCGGGCTCGTCGCCATCATCGTCAGGCACGAATGAGCCGTGGCCCGAATACTGGACTACCACCAGGTCCCCGGCCCGGGCCCGCGCCAGGGTTTCGCGGATGGCCGACCGCACGGCCCTGCCCGTGGCCTGTCCGTCCAGCAGCTTCTCCACGCTGAACCGGCGCCTGGCCAGCTCCCTGGCCCAGTCGTTGGAATCGTTCACACACCCGGCCAGGTCGCTGTCTGTTCCGGGGTAGTTGTTGATACCGACGCACAGTGCATGCTTCGCCATCTCGCGAATCATACGTCACGGTCGGATGGGGAGTCAAGGACAAAAAGCAGCGCTACTCGTAGCGCAGGGCTTCCGCCGGGTAGATCTTGGAGACCTGCCAGGCCGGGATCAGGGTCATCAGCATCGAGGCGCACCAGGACACCCCGGCGATGACCGCCATCTCCACCCAGGGTATCTGGAACTGGACGTTCTCGATGGTGTCCTTGAGATCATCCAGGACCTGGTACGAGAGAGCCAGCGCCAGCAGGGTGCCGATGAGGATCCCCAGCGACGACACAATCGACGTCTCCAGGAGGAAGGAGGCCTGCACGCTGCTGCGCTTGAAGCCGATGGCCCTCAGGATGCCTATCTGGTGACGCCGCTCCACCACCGCCCGGCTGCTGATCACCCCCAGGCCGGCGATGCCGATCACCACCCCCAGGCCCATGAACCCCGTCAGCAGCGAGTTGACGGTGTAGTTGACCCTGGCGGCTTCCCGGAGCTGGTCATCGATGGACTCGGCCTGCATCCCGTTTTCGCGGAAGGCCGCCTCCAGGGCCTTGGCCGTCGCCGCGGCGTCCACTCCATCAGAGAGCTTGAAGAGATACGTGGTGACGGGCACGACAAGAAAGGGGGCTGCCGCCTCATCCACGGTCTGCTGCGAGGTGTATATGCCCACATTCACGCTGCTGACCGACTGCAGCACGCCGATGACCGTCAGGTTCTTCTCAATGGTGCCCAGGCCGGTGTAGGTCGCCCTCACCTGAATGTCGAAGGGAGACAGGTCCGGGTCCTCCTGGTAGATGCCCTCCACCCTGAATCCCTCCCCGTAGGAGATGCTCATCGGGCTCTTCGAAGGTACGGCATCGGCGCTGATCACCGCCAGGCCGGGATTGTCCCGCAGCGCCAGCCAGACCTCCCTGGCCGAGCGGTAGCCTCCGGCTATGACGGAGAAGTTGAAGCCGTTGCTCTCCAGGAAAGTGCTGTCAACACCGTGCACCAGGTACTGCTTCCATTCCTCGACCTTCGCCCCCGTCTGCCTGATCTCCAGCGGGACGGAGGATATCCCGGCCACCGCCTCGAAGTCACCGGACTTGAACCCCTTCTCACTCATGGCCTCCCGCATATCCCCCCCGGAGATGGGGCTGTTCCAGTTGACGTTCGCCATGACGTCGTATCCGCCGCCGACGGACTCGGTGTCCGAGAGGACCGCCGCGTCGGCGCGTATGACCACCGACATGAAGACGATGGTGAAGATGACGAGGGCGAACATGGCCATGGTGAGGCCTGTCCGCAGCCGGTTCTTCATGGGGTAGGCCATGGCCGACCGGAGGACGGGGGTGGCATTCTTGAACCGGCCCACGATGCCCACCAGCAGATGCAGGACGACGTCCATGTTGTAGGAGACCACCCAGACCGCGCCCAGCACCATTATCACTCCGGCGAAGAAGAACATCTCCATCCCCATGTCCAGACCGCCGAAGATGGACTCGAAGACGTCGATCGGCACCAGCGACCAACCCACGAGCACCACGCCGGCCAGGGTGAACACCTGGCGCTCGGCGAAGCCGCGCCACCGGGCGATCAGCGCCACGCCCATGATCACCAGCGCTACACCCAGATACACCGGGGCCACCTGGTCGAGGGCCACACCGATCACCGAGAGGACGGAGCCGAACGCCCCCACCACCAACCCCAGGTTCAGCGTGCGACGGCCGGCCCTCTCGGTGGGCGGCTCGGGTATGTCGCGAATCGCGCGGACGATATTCAGACGGCTGACCCTCCACGAAGCCAGGGTCACGGTGATGAAGGTGACCAGCATGCCCAGGGTGAAAGCCACCACCAGGCTCCTCGGTTCCACGTGGACGGCGATGTCGACCTCGTAGTCCCTCACCACCCGGGCCATGACGCCGGCGATGGCGTAGGTCAGGCCCACACCCAGAGCGACACCCACCACGGAGGCCATGAGATCGT
Source organism: uncultured Dehalococcoidia bacterium (assembly GCA_964409515.1). Classification (GTDB taxonomy): domain Bacteria; phylum Chloroflexota; class Dehalococcoidia; order UBA2247; family RBG-13-53-26; genus JAFGCL01. Next base: position 1,523 of record CAYPDY010000032.1, on the reverse strand, counting down.
AGACCACCCCTTCGAAGACGAACATCTCTATGAGCTGGGTTCTCTTAGTGCCGACGGCCCTGGCCATGCCCATCTCCGACTTGCGGGCGGCGGCCAGCATCACGAAGATGAGGAACACCAGCAGTATCCCGGCAGCCACGCAGAAGAGGCCGAAGAGGAGGAAGATGCCGGTGAGAACGGCGCCGCTCATGTCGGCATCGTGCAGTACGACCTTCTTCACCGCGTTGACCTCGAGATCGGTCTCCTGCAGCGTCAGCTCCAGCTCATTGGTGATCTCATCGCTGAACGCGGCCCCGTCCAGCTCCCCGCCGCTGTTGGAGATGTAAACGCCGTTTATCTGGCCCGGCCGGTTGAAGAGGTCCTGCGCCCGCTCCAGGGGGAGGAGAACGAAGGTCAGGCTCCCGCAGGAAGCGTCTTTCACCACACCGGCCAGCCGGACGTAGTTGGGCTCCGACCCGAGGAAGAGGACCAGCTGGTCGCCGGCGCCCGCCAGGAGCTCCTCGGCGGTGGACTCGTCGATGTACACGTCACTGGGGCCCAGGTCATCCAGCGAGACCGGCTCGCCATCCGTCGTGATCAGGTCCGTGTACCCGGCGTACTGGGGGCCGGGGGCAAACAGCCTGACGCTCGGCGCGCTGAGCAGCTGGTAGGGGTTGAAGAGCGGGACGTCCTCGTAGATGACGGGCAGCATCCCGTCAACATGGGCATCCGAGAGGGCGGCGCTGATCTCATCGAAGCGCGAGAAGCCGAAATAGCCCGAGTTGGGATCCGCCTTCCGGCTCGGCACGGTGACCACCACGTCGGTGTTGCCCAGCGATTCCGCGGCCATTGACCTGATGGTGTACACCACGGTGTCGCCGGTGCCGAAGGCCGCCGTGATGATGATGGTGCTCAGCATGAGGCCAACGACGATCAGGGCGGTCTGGGTCGGATGCCGGGGGATGTTCCTCACACCCAGCTTGAAGATGATCCGGTACCGGAGGGCCAGGGCCGTCACCGCCAGGCCCGTGAGGATGAAGATGACCACCATAAGTATGGCAATGGTGGTCAGCGACACGCCGAAAAGCTCATGCATGGCTACCGGCCATCGACGATCAGGCCGTCCCGCATCCGGACGATGCGGTCAGCCCTCGCGGCCACATCGTCTGAATGGGTAACCAGGACGAACGTCTGCTGGTTCTCCTTGTTCAACCTGCAGAGGAGGTCCATGATCTCCTCAGTGGTGTCGCTGTCCAGGTCGCCGGTGGGCTCGTCCGCCCAGATGATGGCCGGCTCATTGACCAGCGCCCGGGCGATGGTCACGCGCTGGCGCTGCCCCCCGGAGAGCTCGGCCGGGAGCCGCCCCGCCACGTTGGGCAGCCCGACCATGTCCAGGACCTCCGTGGCCCTCTTCCGGCCCCGGGCGGAAGAGGCGCCCGAGAGCAGCAGGGGCATCTCCACGTTCTCGACGTTGGACAGCGCCGGAAGCAGGTTGTACAGCTGGAAGACGAAACCCATGCGGCGGGCCCGGTACTCGGTGCGCT
>CAYPDY010000031.1:0-20565 GCA_964409515.1 uncultured Dehalococcoidia bacterium | reverse complement strand
ACGTGGAGCAGTACCTCGATCTCTACAGCTCGTTCGAGCCCGTGTTCCGGCTGAGAGCCGGGTGACCCGCTCAGCCATCCGGGGCGTCAGGTCACGACGGCCGATGGATTCTCCTGCAGAGGGTGGGTCCGCAGCACCAGCGAGAACAGGTACGGGTAGTGGGCCTTCAGGTGCTGGACATAGTCCAGCCATTCCGCCACCAGGGCGGTGAACGCCCTCCCGATGTCCTGACCGATGTGCCCCTCGTCACTCTTCGGCATGTCCCGCAGCCGGGGCCGGGCATCCAGCTCCTCCGCCACGTGCGACACGGCCCACAGCATGTCGGTGAACCGCTCATGCTCCAGCAGGTTGGGGTTCTCCAGCAGCCTCAGGATGAGGTCCCGCTCGCTGTGGAGGTAGGACTTCAGCGCCTCCAGGTCGATGGCCCCGCAGTCCGCCTGCGGCCTGAGGTTCTCGGCGAACTCGGTGGCCTTCCGGAAGTCACCGGCGCCCCAGCCGGAGCTCACTCCCAGGCCGGACATTATCCTGGCGCGGTCGAAGGCCGGCAGCAGGTCCCGCATCAGGCGCGTCCCCATCTCGGTGAAGAAGACCCCCACCACCATGTTCATCTTCCCCAGCATGGCCTGCTTCTCGCGCCATTCCAGGACCCGGTCGATGATCAGCGCCACCAGCAGGACTTCCAGCGGCAGGAAGGCCAGATCTCCCACCAGGTAGATGAAGATGTGGTGGGCATCGCCAAAGACGGCGTAGTGTATCAGGTAGAGCGCAGCGGAAAGGACCAGAAGAGTCACCGCCGCCGCTGCCAGAAACCGGTGTTTCTTCATGGGCTGTTTCCTCCAGATTGGCCCTGGTCGCCGGGCGATGCAGCCTGAAGCGGCCGCCTGCCCGCGAGGCGAGAGGCGGGCGCTCGAACACGGGCAACTCCGGACCGCACCCGACGGTCAGGGCCAGTTTCAACGTGTAGCGGGCCCTGACCTATTTCAGATCCTTGCCCACTTCCTGCCACAGCAGCTGCTGGGCGGCGACGAGCTTCCGGTACTTCTGCTCCACCTTCTTGAGATCCTTGGCCTTGACCGCTTTGAGCAGGTCTCCCTCGATCTCGGTGACATCCAGTCGCTCGTAGTAGTCCATGGTCTCCTTCAGGTGCGCCAGCACGATCCTGGCCGTCAGGACGGGGTGGTTGTTGGTGACATTGGTGAACGGGTACATGGTGCCGTGCTCCAGCTCCACCTCCAGGCCCTTCCTCATGGTCTCCACCGGGACGCGCATGCCGTCGGTGTCGACCGCTTTCAGGATGACGGCCGCCTCCTTCTCCGTGACGTCGGTGCCCTTGCGGACCGACCAGTCCTTCAGGCCCAGTTCCTTGCACACCTTCTTGACCTCAGCTTTGGTTACGTACTCCGGCAGCTTCATCAATGCGTTCTCCTTTCTTGTCCCGCGCCTCATCCACGGCGGTCTACGAGCCGCTCTTCTCCCCGTTTATCTCGTCCAGCAGGGCCAGGACCTCCTCGTCGGCCATGATGTCCTGCATCGACTCTCCGTAGTGCAGGTTCCGTATCCTGCCCTCATTGTCAATCACGAACTGGGCCGGCATGCGCCCCAGCTTCAGCAGCTTCACCTGCTGGCCAAACAGTTTGGCGATGCCGTGCTGGGGATCACCTATCCCGATGAACGGCATCTGGTGCTTGTGCCACCACTCGGCAAACTCGTCCGGGCCCTCAGGGCCGACGGCAATGACCTCGGCATTGCGGTCCACGAACTTCTGGTAGTCCTGACGCAACTGCGCCATATGCTTTCGGCAGTAGGGTCAGGTGAAGCCCCGATTGAATACCAGGAAGACGTTCTTCTTCCCCTTGTATTCTGAGAGCCGCACAGTCCGGCCTTCGCTGTCCCTGGTGCTGAAATCGGGGGCAGGGGCCGCTTTGTCCTTTTCTATCATGGCTTCCTCCCTCCGAGTGTCTCCAGGATCTCTTCAATGTCCGGCTGCTCCGCCAACAGATACGCCCGGGCGAAGACCACCTTCCCCTTCTCATCGATCAGTATGTTGGCCCTCTCGGAGAAGCCGTCCTTCTCCCGGAAAACGCCATACGCTGCGGCCACCACCCCGTGGGGCCAGAAATCGGATAACAGCTTCGTGTTCTTGATGCCCATGGATTCTCCCCAAGCCTTGTTGGACGGCACGGAGTCAATGCCGATCCCCAGCGCCACGGCGTTCAGCTCATCGAACCGGGCATAGTTCTCCTCCAGCGACCGCATCTGGTCGTGGCATACCGCCGTCCAGGCCATGGGCCGGAAGGAAAGAAGTACCTTCTTGCCAGCGAGCGCCGACAGCTTCACGGTCTTGCCATTCTGGTCCCTCAGGGTAAAATCAGGGGCCTTGGCGCCAACCTTAATCATTGGGGTCCCTCCTCTCCAGATGAATCTCAGGCTATGCTGGTCACGGGTGGCGACCCGGGTCATTCCGGGGAAGCGACGCTTTGTAGCAGCGGGCAACGGCTATCCACAAGGTAACAGATTGACTGTCCGGAAGGCAACTCCGGCCGGTATGTCATGTGTGGCACGGTCATGGCAGTGCTGCGGCGTCTATCGGCGGCCCAATGCCGCAGCAATGACGGCCCGCGCCGCGTCGCCCGCACGGCGCGCGACTTCAACCGGTGGCATCTTGCCCAGATCGTCGGAGAAGACCTCCACCCCTACGGGGGCGTCACACCCCATGCCGTCGAGAACCCGGATCGTGCCCGCCAGGTCGATAGCTCCTTCGCCGGGCAGCAGCCGATGGTGCATGCTCTCTCTTGACGGACTGTCCCAGGGCTGCGCCGTGGCATCGTTGATCTGGATGGCGGTTATGACGTTGCCACATAGCGCCAGCAGATCATCGACCCCGTGCCCGCTGCGGAAGTGATGCCACGTATCCAGCATCACGCCACCGTTGGGGCGGTCCGCCATCAGAACGATCTCCGCGGCCGTCTTCAGGTCCGGTATGGATGACCACGGCAGGAACTCCAGAGACACCAGGAGACCGTGCCCGGCAGCACGGTCACAGACGCAGGCAAAACACTCGGCGTAGACATCGATGGGCGTTCGGGGCCGAAGGCCTGGACCACATTCAGATGCCGCCCGCCAAGGGCATCCGCGATACGAAAGAAGGTATCGTCGGTGGCGCTGAGAAGCGGACTGCCGAAGGCATCCATGTCAACCCCGGGAGCTTCGCCGGCAGCTCGCGGAAGCCGGCTGCCGCCACCGTGCCGCAGCAGAGGCACAGGTCTTCCGACTTCAGCAATGCACTCTCCCTTCATGACCGCAGGCCACATCCCGGTGCCTGGTGCGAGAATGCCTGCCGCAGGGCAGCGACGGCATGTCGGTAGGGCTCCCTGGCGGTCTCCGGGGGCAGGCCGCCATGGAGCAGGCCGTCAAAGCGTTTACAGGCTGCAGACACGCCTGCTTCTTTCAGCCGCAGGGCATATGCCTCTCCTTCATCGCGCAGCGGGTCGTACTCCGCGGTGACCACCAGCGCCGGGGGCAGGCCGCTGAGATCGTCCGCCCGCAAAGGAGAGGCGTAGGGATGGTGGCCTTCGGACCGGCTTCCCAGATAGAGATCCCAGTGCCACATCATGCTCTCCCTGGTAAGCATGTAGCCGTCGCCGTTTTCCAGGTAGGAACGGGTGTCGAAGGCGCAGTTGGTGACCGGATACAGCAGCAGCTGGAATATGAGCTCCGGGCCCCCGCGGTCGCGGGCCATGAGGGCCACCACCGCCGCCAGGTTCCCGCCGGCGCTGGAACCCCCAACAGCCAGCCGGGCGGCGTCTCCGCCAAGCTCGGCCGCGTGGCCGGCCACCCAACTGGTAGCGGCATAGCAGTCCTCGACCCCGGCCGGGAACTTGTGCTCCGGGGCCAGACGATACTCCACGGACACCACTATGCAGCCGGCGCCATTGGCCAGGGCCCGGCACAGCGGGTCTTCCGTGTTGATGCTGCCCATGGTAAAGGCCCCTCCGTGGAAATACACCAGCACGGGCAGGGGCTGCCGGCCCTCGGGCGTGTAGACCCTTATGGGGACCTGGCCGCCAGGTCCCGGTATGCTGCGGTCCTGTACACGAGAAACGGCCGGGGCTGCCCCCATCTGCGCCCTGGCGAACTTCTCCATCCACTTCCTCTGATTGTCAATGCTTATGGACCGCGGGTCCGCCCAGCTGCCGAGCGCACTCAGACTGTCCAGGAACGCCTGTGCTCTTGGATCCAGGGGCATGATGTTCTCCTCTTGATGCGGATTCTGACGACGGCTATGGCTCCAGCACGACCTTGATGGCGCCGGCTTTGCGGTCGCGCGCCACGGCGAAGGCCTGCTTGACCTCGGCCAGGGGGAACCGGTGCGTGATCAAGCCCCTGGCGATGGCCGACTGCCTCGAGAGCAGCGCCGCGGCGACGTCGGAGTCCCGCACCGCGCCGTTGGACGCGTACATGAATGAGGAAACGACGGTTATCTCCTTCATCATCGCCGGTAGCTGGGGAAAGGGCAGACCGCTCCAGTGAGTGCCCAGGATCAGGACCTTTCCTCCCGGACGGCACAGCTTGACCGCCGTGTTCACCGCTTTGTCCGTTCCGGCGCACTCGACGACGAGGTCGTACTGCCCCTCGATATCGCCCGCTCCAAGGGAGCGGCCCACGGCCATCTGATGATCGTAGCGGGCCGCCAGTCCCACCGTCGCGCTGCCGGCCCTGGCCGCTGCCACCGCACAGAGACCGACGGCGCCCTGGAGCCCCGCCCGCTGCAGACCGTGCACCGCCACCGCCAGCGGCTCCACCAGGCAGGCGTCCCGCACATCCAGGTTCGACGGGAGATACACCAGGCAACCGGGAGGGACCCGGATTTCGTCAGCCATGCCCCCGTTGCGGCCGACGCCGAGCGATTTCCCCGCCCCCGACGGGCAGAGGTTGTAGGCACCCGACCGGCAGGCGGGGCATTCCCCACAGGGCATCGATGGCTCCACCGCCACCGGGGTGCCATCGTCCAGGACCCCGGCCACCTCGTGGCCGACGACGCAGCCCAGCGGCGACTTCATTTCCAGCATGTGGAGGTCGGAGCCGCATATGCCTGTGGAACGCACGTGAACCCTGACTCCTTCTTCACATGGCTCCCCGACCTCACGCAGCTTTACCTCGCCGTCGTCAAAGAACACAGCACGCATAGAATCGCTCCTTCCGCGCCGGAAAGGCATCAGATGCTGCCGGCCATCTCCGTCAAGCCCGATTGCCTCACGATTTCCCTGAGGTCATCCAGGCGGCGCTCATCGAGGGGCTCCCGGCCCTCCAGGGGATATGCCATTCCGTACTGAGAGTACTTCGCGACACCCAGCCGGTGGTAGGGCACCAGCTCCATCTGTTTGAAGCCCAGGCCGGCCACGAGACCGGCCGTCCGGGCGACGTTGTCCGCCGAGTCGCTGCACCCCGGGACCACCGGTATCCTGATGACGACGTCCCGGGGGGACTTTACCGACAGCACCCTCCGGAGATTGGCCAGTATCAGATCATTCGACTGACCCGTCAGCTCACGATGTCTTTCGGGGTCCATGTGCTTCAGGTCGAGCTGCAGCAGGTCGACGTGCCTGAGCACCTCTTCGAAATGGCTCCACGGCGCGTGGCCGCAGGTCTCCAGCGCTGTGTGCACGTACGCGTTGCGGGCCGCTTCCAGCAGCCTGGCGGCGAAACGGTACTGCGCCAGGGGTTCGCCGCCCCCCACCGTCATCCCGCCGCCCGACCGGCGGTAGAAGGGCCGGTCCTTCTCCACCTCCGCCATCACCTGATCCACGGTCATCTCCCGGCCGACAACCTTCAGGGCGTCCTGGCCGCACGCAGCGGCGCACCGGCCGCAGGCGTCACAGGCCTTGCGGTCAACAGCCGGCTTCCCCTCCCCATTCAGCCGGATGGCCCCGGCCGGGCAGGCAGGAAGGCATGGCGCACCGCAGACGCTTTCCCCAACGCACCGGGAGGCGATGAACCCCAGCTCAGGATCGCTCTTCTGCGACTCCGGGTTGCAGCACCAGAGGCACCGCAGCGGGCATCCCTTCAGGAACACCAGGGTCCTGATCCCGGCGCCATCGTGAACAGAGTACCGCTGGATGTTGAAGACCTGGCCGATCACGCCCCCCCGTGCTCCGTCCTGGCGATGATGTCGTCCTGGACCACCTTCTCCAGCTCCACGAAGAAGGCGCTGTATCCCACCACCCGCACCACCAGTCCCCGGTGGTCCTCCGGGTGCTTCTGCGCTTCCTTCAGGGTGTCGGCGCTCACCACGTTGAACTGGATCTCCCAACCGCCCAGGTCAAAGTAGGTCCGGATCAGGTCCGCCCACTTGGACATACCGGCCCGGGTTTCCAGGGTGCCGGGGTGCATCTTCATGTTGAAGATCGTCCCCTGGACCAGGTTGATGTGCTCCAGGCTGGCCACTGACTTTATGGCCGCCGTCGGCCCGCTGACGTCGGTGCCCTGGGCCGGGGAGCAGGAATCACTCAGGGGCGCCCCCGCCTTCCGTCCGTCCGGCGTGGCCCCGCAGATGGCCCCGTAGCTCACGTGGGCCGTCACCGGGGAGATGGTGGCCCCGTAGCCCTGCCCAGGCCGGCTCTGGTGCTTGCGCAGCTCCTTGACCAAGATGTTGAGGCAGTCCTTGGCCAGGCGGTCCACGTAGGGATCATCGTTCCCGTACTTCGGGGCGCGCAGGCACATCGCATGGATGGCCGGGCCGGTGGGGCTGGTCGCGGTGTCCTCGAAGTTGGTCTCCAGGGCGTGCTTAAGCTGGGCCATGGTGATGACCCGGTCATCGAATACCAGCTTCCTGATGGCGGCCAGGGAGTTGGCCAGTGTGGCAATGCCGACGATGCAGGCGTTCGCCGTGCGGTTCCCGTAGAGAGCGCCGCCGTCATAGTAGCTCCGCCCCCGGCCTATGCAGTCCCTGGTGAGCGAGGACAGGTAGGGGCACGGCCGGTAGGTGATCTGGGCCTCGATCAGCGGCAGGGCCTGCAGGAACATGGCCCGCGCCAGGATCCTCACCTTCTCGGTGTAGGCCTGCATCATGTCATCGAAGCCCCGCCACTTCAGCATGTCGCCCGGACCCGATGCCAGCGGCGACCCGGTGACCGGGTCCTTGCCCTGCAGCGCGAGCTCCAGGACCCGCCCCAGGCTCATGGCATGGTAGGCGTTGCCCTCGGTCCCTTTGCCAGCAAAGGCGATCTCGGAGCAGCCGATTATGGAGTAATCGTAGGCATCCTCCTTGCTTATGCCGGGCACGTAGGCCAGCTGGCTGGGGATGATGACCTCGTCATTGAAGAGTGCCGGGTTTCCCCCGCCGTGGGCCTTGATAGCCTCGCAGCACTCCATCATGAACCGCTCCGGCGTCCTCTTGTGGATCCGGGCGGACACCGTCGGCTCGTGGAGCTGCATGTTGCTGGACACGTCCAGCAGCAGATAGGACAGGTCGTTGGTGGCATCGTCCCCATCGACGGTCTGCCCCCCGATCGGCACCTGGATCCAGAAGGGGTAGCCGCTCTGGGTATGGGTGAACCCTTCGCTGACCACCCGGTTGGACTCCGCCAGCTTGAGCCACAGGCACTCCAGCAGCTCCAGGGCCTGCTCCCGGGTGATCACACCCTGCCTGATATCGTTCTCGTAGTACGGGAGACAGTACTGGTCCAGGCGCCCGGTGCCGATGGACACACCGTTGGTTTCAATCTGCACCGAAGCCATGACCAGGGCCACCACCTGCAGCGCCTCGCGGAAGCTGCGGGCCGGATGGGCCGGCACCCACTCGCACGTTTCGGCTATCTGCAGGAGCTCCCGTTTCCTCTCCGGGTCACTCTCGACGGCGGCCTTCTCCCGAGCCAGGGCGGCAAAACGGCCGGCCCACCTGATGACCGCCCTGTCAGCGATGACCACCGCCCGCAGGAAGGGCAGCCGCGCATACTCCTCGGGGTTGGCCAGGTCCAGCCGCCGGATGTGGTCTTCCGCGGCCTCGATGAGCGAGTTCAGGCCCCGGGCGATGACCGTCTCGATGTCCGGCACGACGTGGCCGATGCCGCCCTGCTTGCCCATTCGGATGTCGATGAAGGAGTTCCTCTCCGCCTGCCTGACCTCGTCGGCGGTCAGCGCGTCGGTTATGGCGGCCAGGCCCCGGCCCCTCCAGTAATCCATGCAGGCCCTGATGCGGGCCCTGTCCTCATCGCTCACCGGCCACGGGTCGTCCTTCCTGGTCGCGATGGTGTCCAACTCCTTCTTCAGCCAGGTATCATCGTACTCGGGGAAGAGGAAGGCGCCCCTGGGACGGGAGGCGATGCTGGCCACGATCAGCTCGCCATCCTGTATCCAGACGGGCATCTCGGAGAGCACGCGGTCAAAGGCCATCGCCTGCCGCAGCGCCGGCGGGAGGGCCTCCGTCTTCTGGTACGAATCGGTGACCAGCACACTCCGTTCAGAGCAGAGGCTCGGCTTGTGCCCCATGTAGAGCTCCTTCAGCCTGCGGGTCCTGCCCGTGCTCGGCCGGCAAGCCTTCCGGGCTGCTTCAGCTGCACCTGATGCTGATACCATACTGGTTTCTCCTCTCCGGCGTGAATCCGCGCCGGCCTGGCAGCACAGCTGACCTTGACTGCTGCTACCGGACCTTGGTCTGCCTTTATCCCTTGCCCGCCGCCTTCCTCTTCCGATACTCCTGGTACATCCTGAACGAGTCCCTGGGATCGGTGCCCTGGGAGTACTCCGTGATGTATCCCAGCGCCGAGGTGGTATCGATATAGGCCCACATGTGGCCTCCCTGGCCCGAGCCCAGCGGCTCCCCGGTTTCGACAGCAGGGAACCCGGCCTTCTCCATCTTCTCCACTACCACGGCCAGGCCCGGCACTATGACATGCCCCAGGTGATGGATTCCTTCTCCGTGCTGCTCCAGGAACTCGCGGTACGTGCCTCGTCCCTCGAGCGGCTGCAGAAGCTCGATCATGAGCGACCCCACCATGACCATGGCCGCCTTGAAGCTGTGCTGCGACGGCTGGCCGCGGTAGGTCATCCGGCACAGCTTGCGGTCGATGGTGACTACCCACCATGAATCCGGGCTGATGCCGAACAGCCGGCTGTACGCCTCAATCCCCTTCTCGGCATCCCGGACCACTATGCCCGCCTGGAATAGCTCGCTTACCTTGACTATGGGCGGAACCTTCGCTGTCATCCGACCTCCCCACCGTTTTCGCCCATTCTACCGCTGTATTGACAATTGTGTCAACAATATGGTAAGTGTATCCTCAAGTGTGTCATCCATATGCCATTCTGGCGTGAAATGGATCAGCAACGGTACAGGAAATGCAACTGGACGACCTTGACCTGCGCCTGATCACGGAGCTGGAGCGTGACGGACGGCAGAGCGTGAGCGAGCTGGCCGGACGGCTGCGGCTGAGCCGGTCCACCATTGCCGATCGCCTCGACAGGCTGCAGCGGGACAAGGTCATCCGGTTTCTGACGCTGGTCGATCCGATGTCCATAGGCCACACCAAGCAGGTGCTGGTGGCCATCAATGCCCCCCCGAGCCAGATCGATTCCGTGGCGCGCCGCCTGGCCGACATCCGCGAGGTGTACCACGTGTCCATCCACACCGGCCGGTACGACATCTTCGCCTCGGTCTCCTTGCCGGAGTCGGTGGACCTCTGGGACTTCGTCAGCTCCAGCCTGGCGCCGATCAAGGACATCACCAGGGCAGAGACCATGGTGACCCTCAAGGTGGCCAAGTTCTCGCTTTCCCTGCTGGCCAACAGGAGCATAGCCGCCGGCGGGAGCGGGCCCCCGGTGCGAGGGCTCGACGACCTGGACCGCCGGCTGCTGCGGCAGCTCCGGGCCAGTCCCCGCGGCGCCTACACCGAACTGGCGGCCTCCGCCGGGTGCAGCAAGGCCACGGCCCGGCGGCGGATCGAGCGCCTGATAGAAGACCAGGTCCTGCAGGTCATCGCCGTGGCCGACCCGGTCCGCCTGGGATATACCATCCGGGCGAACATCGGCCTGGGCGTGCGGCCGGGCATGATCGACCAGGCCGCCTCCACCCTGTCAGCCTCGCCGGAGACGCACCACGTCGTCATCACCACCGGGTCCTTCGATTTGCTGTTCACCACGTTCCTCAAGACCCGGGAGGACCTGTCGAGGTTTGTCAGGGAGTACCTGGGAACGGTGCCGGGAGTGGTCAGTCACGAAGTGATGGTGCTTATGAAGGTAACCAAGGATAACCTCGGCGCCGACTGGGGTTTCGGGGCCCAAGGGCCGGACAGGGACCGCGGGAGTTAGGATATTCCGGTGGATGGCATAACGGAGGTCGGTGACAGGACCTACCGGCTCGAGGTACCGGCGGCCGGCTCCTACGTTCCCTCGGTGAGCTACTTCATCGGCGATGGTGATGGCGCTCTCATCGAACCAGGCCCCGGTGCCGCCATCCCCGCCGTCAGGCAGGCCCTGGAACACCTGGGCCTGGGCCGGCTGGCCTATATCATCCCCACCCATATCCATGTCGACCACGCCGGGGGTGCCGGAGCGCTGGCGGCGCTCTGCCCGGCAGCCACGGTGCTGGTGCACCCGCTTGGGGTCCGGCACCTGGCCCATCCCGCCCGTCTCATCGAGATCACGGAAAGGATCTACGGCAGCGACTTCGAGACGCGCTCGGGTACGGTGCTCCCGGTCCCCCGGTCCTGCCTCAGGGCCGTTGCCGACGGCGAGGTCATTGCCCTGGGCGGCCGCGAGCTCCAGTTCATCCACGCGCCGGGACACGCCTCGCACCACCTGGCCATCCTGGACAGGAGCCAGCAGGGCCTCTTCTGCGGCGAAGCGCTGGGCGTGCCCCCCCATCTGCTGCCCAGCGCCGCCCCCTACAGCTTCGACGAGGAGAGCTACCTGCTGACGCTGGAGAACCTGCGGCGGTTCCATCCCCGGGTGATCTTCTTCTCCCATGGAGAAGCCGTCACCGAGCCCGAGGCCGCTTTCTCCACGGCGGCGGAGAACGCCCGCATCTACTCTCGGCTGGTGCGCGAAGGCCTCAGGAGCGGCGCCTCCCAGGCCGAGATCGCCTCGCGCTTCGCGGCCGACGTGGAGCGTCGCTTCGGCCTGATCCTCGACCCGGAGGGCTCGCAGATGTTCGCCACGGCGTACACGATGTACTTCGAGAAGAAGGGTTTGGCCTGAGCCGCCCGGGCCGCGACTTGCACCGCGCCCGGGATTGTCCTAGGTTGATAGCTAGAACCCTGCTTCTGGAGGAGGAGAGATGCGGAGAATCAAGTACATTCTGATTGTCCTGGTGGTGCTGGGAGTGGTAGCGGCCGGCCTGGCCTGCGGCCTCGGCGGCTCGAGCGACAAGTCGGCCGATGCCGCCAACTCGCCCATCAACGCCGACTGGAGCCCGGTCTACGTTGACAGCGAAATCGGGGCCACCCTGTCCAAGACCGAGCTGGTGACTGGGCTGGCCCCGGCGGTGGTGTCCATCACCACGGAGGGGACAAGCTATGACATGTTCTACCGGGCGGTTCCATCGAGCGGGGCCGCCAGCGGCGTCATCGTCGACCCGGATGGAATCATCGTGACCAACAACCACGTGGTCGAAGGTGCGACCACTCTCACCGTCACCCTCTACGACGGCCGCAGCTTCGAGGCCGTCAAGTGGGCCGGGGATGAGGACACCGACCTGGCCGTCGTCCAGATCCAGACGGACGATGAGCTGCCCTGCGCCCGTTTCCTGGGCAACTCCCTGGGAAACCTCACTCTCCTCGAAGATGTGGTGGCGGTGGGCAATGCGCTGGCCCTGCCCGGCGGACCCACGTGGACGGAAGGAGTGGTGAGCTACCTGGGCCGCTCCATCGAGGAGTCCGACGGCACGGTGCTCGATGACCTCATTCAGACCGACGCTGCCATCAACTCGGGGAACAGCGGCGGACCCCTGGTGAACATGTCCGGGCAGGTGGTGGGCATCAACACCGCCATCGCCTCCAACGCTGAGAACATCGGTTTCGCCATAAGCACCAACACCGCCATCGACACCGTCTACTCCCTGGTGACCAAGGGCTACGAGTCGTCGGCCTGGCTGGGGGTGAACACCTACACGGTTACCGCCAGCATCCAGGCCCAGTACCGGCTCTCGGTGGACTCCGGGGCCCTCGTCTGGTCGGTGGTCTCCGGGAGCCCGGCGTACACCGCCGGCCTGAGGCGCCTGGACGTCATAGTCAAGCTGGGAGACACCGACGTCACCACCAGCCAGGAGCTCGGCTCCGCCATTGCGGGCCACGTTCCCGGCGACAGCGTGACAATCACCTTCATGCGGGGCACCGGCACGATGACCGCGGAGGTCACCCTGGGCCAGACGCCGTCCAGCTGAGCAGCGCGGCACTGCGTTCTTCGTCCCACTGAGGAACCGGTGCCAAGAAGAAAGGGGAGGGCCGCGCGGCCCTCCCCTTTCTGCATTGCTGACTCTTGCTAGACCAGCGCGGCGATCTTGGCCGCCTGGGTATGGACCTCGCAGGCATCCCGGGGCTTGACGCAGTCCCCCACCAGGTGGAACTCGATCCCGGTCGCCTCCAGCTCCCTGGCCAGGTCGGCGACGGAGCGCATGCCGACGGAGAATATCACCGTGTCGGCCGGCACCGGGTAGATCTCCCCGTTCATCAGGATGATCACCGACTTGTCGTTGATCTCCACCACGGTCGCATTCAGGTACAGCGGCACCCTCAGCTCCACGAGCCTGTTGGCTACGGACTGGAAGGTGAACTTCTCCAGCTTCACGCCGTCCTCTCCCAGCCCGCCGCGGGTGATGATGACGACCGGCTTGCCCTCTTCCGCCAGTTTGATAGCCACCTCCATGCCGATAAAGCGCCCGCCGACCACCGCGGACACCCCATTGACGCCGACCTTCTCGGCCAGGACGTCGTGCCCCTGGATGACGTGCTTCTTGTCCGCCCCCGGCACTCTCAGGCCGATCGGCACCGCGCCCGTCGCCAGAATCACGGTGTCCGGCGCCGCCTTCAGGATGGCATCGCGGGTGACGTGCTGATTGAGCTTCACCGGTATCTTCAGCCGGGCTATCTGCTTGTTCAGGTAGTCGGTCAGGTGCCGGTAGCTGCCCTTCCCCGGAGAGGCGCAGGCCACGTTCCACTGGCCGCCCAGCTCGCCGGTCTTCTCATAGATGGTGACGTGGTGTCCACGCTCGGCCAGGAGAACGGCCGTCTCCATCCCGGCCAGGCCGCCCCCCGCCACCATGACCTTCTTGGGCTTGGCCGCCGGCTTCAGCGGATAGCGGGCCTCCCGGAACAGGAAGGGGTTCACGGTGCACGACGGAGCGCCCGCCTCCATCCGGAGGCAGTTGTTGCAGTAGAGGCAGTCCCGGACGTCCTCACGCCGACCCTCCTTGATCTTGTTCGGCAGGTCCGGGTCCGCCAGGAGAGGCCGGCCCATGGCCACGAAGTCGGCTTTGCCCTCCTCCAGGACCCTCACCCCGACCTCCGGAGTTATCTTCCCCGCGGCTATGACCGGCACCTTCACCGCCTGCTTGATCTTCTCGGCGAGCGGTACCATAGCCCCCTCCGGGAAGGGGTAGGCGGGTATCCCCTGCGGCGTCCAGAACTCCATGCCGGAGGACACGCTGATGGCATCGGCACCGGCCTTCTCCAGGATGGCGGCCTGCTCCTGGGCCTCCTCGATGCTGACGCCGCCCTCTATGTCGTCGCTGGCGTTCATGCGGACTATGATAGGGAAGTCCTGGCCCACCACCTCCCTCATCCTCTCCACGATCCGCCGGGCAAACCGGACCCGGTTCTGCACGCTGCCGCCCCACTGGTCGGTCCGCTTGTTCGTCAGGGGGGACATGAAGGTGCTGACCAGGCAGCCGTGGCAGGCGTGCAGCTCTACGGCATCGGCGCCGGCTTCCTTGGCCCGCCGGGCGCCCTGGCCGAAGTCCTCGACGTACTTCTCAATTTCCTCTTCACTGAGCACGTGGTAGCTGTAGGTGCTCTTCAGCCACAGGGTGGTGCTGGGCACCTTGATGGTGCAGCCATCCGGGACGAATCCCGAGTACAGGTAGATCATGCCGATGTGCATCAGCTGCACCGAGAGCTTGGACCCGGCGGCGTGCACGGCGTCCGCCAGGGTCTTCCAGTGGCCCACCTGGCCGTCATCACTGATGACTATGGTGTATGGCAGCGAGGAATCGGCGCTCACCGAGGCATAGTGCGGCGTAATGAGCGCCGCGCCACCTTTGGCCCGGGCCGCGTAGTAGCCGATCTCCCTGTCGGTGGCGGATCCCTTGGCATCGGACAGGGCCACGCCCATGGCCGGCATCACTATCCGGTTCTTCAGGGTCATCTTGCCTATCGTTCCGGGCTGGAACAGACGATCGAAACTCATATCTATCTCACTCCTTCTTCAGGCTCTCCCAGAGCTCACCTTGCCAGTTCACATATATGAACGAGGCCTTCACGGTCCTCAGACTGGTCACGGTCTCCATGCTCCTGATCCCGCGGATCTTGCCCAGGACCCCGTTCAGTACATCCATCATCTCCCGCCGTTCCCGGAAGATCATCCAGGCCAGCACGTCGTACCGGCCGGTGCACAGCGCCACGCTGTGCACGTTCCTGTGGTTCCCCACGGCCTCAGCCACCTCCCTTATCCTGTCGGGTGTCACCTTCAGACCCGTGGATACGACCAGCCTGTATCCCAGCGCCTGGGGATCAACCATGGTCACCAGCCTGATAACGCCTTCGTCATGAAGCCGCTTCATCCTCCTGAGAATGGTGGGCTTGCTGGTGCTCAGCCTGGCTGCCAGATCGGCGGCAGTCTGGCGGCTGTCCCGCTGCAGCATGCCGATGAGGGCCATGTCCAGCTGGTCCAGGGAAACCCGCTTCTCCACGGGACGATAGCCTTCGCTGTCCGACAGCAGCGCCGGCGATATCTTGACCTCCTGGCACATCACCGTCTCGAATCGCGACAGGCCCTTCACCTTCCCCAGCCCTCCCGCCAGGAAATCCAGTACCTCGCTTTGCTCCTGGAAAAGGCCCCAGGCCATGATGTCGAAGGGCCCGGCGCATAAGGCGACGTACTGGATGGGAGGCAGGGAGGCCAGTTCGTCGGCCACCCTGAGCATCCTTCCGGGCACCGTGTTGATGCCGAATACCACGCTGTCCGTGTAGCCCAGGGCGACATGGTCCGCCAGGCACACCGTCCGGATCACGCGGGAATCCGTCAGCTTCTGCATCACGGCGCCCACCGTCGGCCGGCTGATGCCCAGTTTGGCCGCCAGCCCCGACTGGGTGCTGCGCGGGTCGGACTCCAGCAGCTTGATCAGCCTCAGGTCCAGGTCGCTGAGATCAATGGCTTCTGCCGCAGACAGCTCTCTGGCCATGCTATGGTTATTGCACCCCGTTACACCAGATGCTATAATCCTTTACAATTGGATAAGCCTATTCTGTCACAGTATTACTTCCGAGTCAATATCCACCGCCGGAATCCGCGGCCATGAGCTATAATGGGAATTGACCAGGGAGGTGAGCTTGCGTATCGTTCGCTTCAAGAGCGGTGACCGGCCGCGGTACGGCATCCTGGACGGAGACTCTGTTCACGCCCTTCGCGCCAGCCCCTTTTCACCCCGGGGCCGGGCCAGCCTGAAGGAAGGCCCGGACGGCCGGGAGTACCGTCTGGACGAGGTGAAGCTTCTGGCCCCCTGCACCCCCTCCAAGGTAATCTGCCTGGGGGTCAACTACCGCAGCCACGCTGTTGAGACGGGCCTGGCCATACCTCCCGTTCCTCTCCTCTTCCTCAAGCCGCCCACGGCGGTCATCGGGCCGGAGGACCCGATCGTTCTTCCCCGGCAGGAGAAGCGCCGGGTGGACTACGAGGCGGAGCTGGGCGTGGTCATCGGCCGGCGCGCCAGGGAGGTCTCATCGGAGCGGGCCAGGGAATGCATCCTGGGCTACACCTGCTTCAACGACGTGTCCGAGCGCTACTCCCAGAAGTCGGACGGGCAGTGGACCAGGGCCAAGGGCCACGACACCTTCGCGCCCATCGGCCCCTGGATCGAG
Source organism: uncultured Dehalococcoidia bacterium (assembly GCA_964409515.1). Lineage (GTDB taxonomy): Bacteria > Chloroflexota > Dehalococcoidia > UBA2247 > RBG-13-53-26 > JAFGCL01. The sequence goes on along the minus strand of CAYPDY010000031.1, from coordinate 4,498 downwards.
ACCGAGTTGGACCCGGACGACCTGGCGGTAGAGTCATTTCTCAACGGGGAGCGGCGCCAGTCGGCGCGCACCAGCGACCTCATATTCGGCGTGGACCGGATCATCAGTTTCGTATCGGGCATCATGACCCTGCTCCCTGGAGACGTCATCGCCACCGGAACGCCGTCGGGCATCGGCAAGATGAAGCCCGGGGACGTCATCGAGATCCGGATAGAGAAGATCGGCACTCTGCGGAACTACGTCGTCGACCACGATCAAGGGGCATGACCATGGAGAAGCTGAGACACCTCTTCCAGACCCTCAGAATAGGCCCCATGGAGCTGCAAAACCGCATCGTCATGCCGGGCATGGACCCCAGCTTCGGCATAGACGACGAGGGCCGGGTGACGGAGGAGTTCATCGCCTTCCTGGTCGAGAGGGCCCGGAGCCGGCCGGGGATGATCGTCTCCCCCGCCATGGCGGTGCACCCCACGGGCATCGCCGACCCGGCCACCGTCCACATGCTGCTGGTGTCTGACGAGCACATTCTGCCCAGCCTGGAGGGCCTGGTCCGGGCCGTTCACCAGTGTGACGTCCCGTTCGGGGCCCAGCTCACCCACTGCGGCCTGGGACATCTCCCCGCCCTGGCGACCGTTCCCTCAGAGCGCCCGGCGGGGACCGAGATCGGGCCCACCAGGGCCGCCACCCGCGAGGACATCGGGGACTTCGTCCGCTCCTTTGGGCTGGCGGCCCAGCGCTGCATCGGCATCGGCTTCGATTTCATCGAGATCCACGGCGCGCATGCCTACCTCATCAACGAGTTCCTCACCCCGCGCTACAACCAGCGCACCGACGAGTACGGAGGGCCGTTTGAGAACCGGATCCGGTTCCTCCTGGAGGTGGTCCGCGAGGTCAGAAAGAGGGTGGGGGCCAAGACCCCGGTGGGCGTGCGCCTCGGCGGAGACGACTTCATCGGCGAGGGAGGATGGCAGCTGCCCGAGCTCTGCCGCCTGGCGCCCATCCTGGAGAGGGAGGGCGTGGACTACCTGAATATCACGCAGGGCGGCTTCTCGTACGGCACCATACAGATCAACATCGCCCCCATGTACGAGCCCCAGGGGGCCTTTGTCAGGTTCGCCGCCGAGGTCAGGAAGCACGTCTCCATACCGGTGGGGACGGTGGGACGGATCAAGGACCCCGTCATGGCCGACCGGATCGTCAAGGAGGGCCAGGCGGACTTCGTCTGCATGGCCCGGGCCCAGCTGGCCGACCCGGAGCTGGTGGAGAAGGCGAGGAGGGGCGATCTGGCGGACATCCGGCCATGCCTGGCCGAGTGCCTGGGCTGCATCGAAGGCATATTCCGCCACGCCACGGCCAGCTGCGCCGTCAACCCCAGGCTGGGGCGGGAGCACGCCGTCAAGGACGTCCCGGGCGAGAAGAGCGGATCTCCCCGGCGCGTGCTGGTGACGGGGGGCGGGGTGGCCGGGCTGGAGGCGGCCAGGAGGGCGGCCTTCTCTGGTCACCGGGTGACGCTGTGCGAAAGCCGGCCGTTCCTGGGCGGCCAGGTGCGCCTGGCGGCCATGATGCCGCAAAGGCAGGAGATCGCGGACATCCTCCCCTGGTACGAGAGGCAGCTCAACAGGCTCGGGGTGGAGATCCGCCTGAACACGGCTGTAGACGCAGACCTGCTCGACGAGCTCAAACCGGATGTGCTGGTGCTGGCCACCGGCAGCCTGCCGGAGGCATCGCTGGGGTTTGTCGAAGGCCTGGGCCACATCGAGCGCATCGAGATGATGATGGTGGACGAGCTGCTGGAGGACCGCCGGCCTACCGGGGACACCGTGCTGGTGGTGGGCGGCGACCAGATAGGGATGGAGGTGGCGGACTACCTCTCCGAGCAGGGCAAGGCCGTGCACGTGGCGGAGGCCGGCCCCCACTTCGCCCACAAGCTGGCCACCAACGACCGGCGCTACCTGACGTCGAGGCTGAAGGCCAGAGGCGTCGCGCAGTACAAGAAGGTGGAAAAGGTGGACATCCTCCCCGGAGATGAGGTGTGGGTGGTGGCCGCCGGCAAGACACCGGCGGGCGCCGACCAGAGGATGCAGCTGCCGGGGATAGACACCATAGTGCTGGCCGCCCAGAGGCGGCCCAACTTGTTCCTGGCCGAGGTGGCGGAACGAAGGGGTATCGAGCTCAAGATTGTCGGAGATGCCGCCGGTGTCGCCGACCAGGAGCAAGGCACCATCATGGCCGCCATCGCCACCGGGTATGACGCGGGGCGCCAGGTATGAGACCGTGGCGCCGCGGGGCGCCAGATATGAGATCATGGCGTCCGCATTCAGGCTACGAGAGCAGTTGCCGAGTTTGAGCGACAGAGAACGCTGAAGGGAGATTGATCATGGCCACAGACCCGAGATACGCCAGGCTCCTCGCGCCGGGACGCATCGGCAAGATGGAGCTGCGCAACCGCATCATCATGGCCCCCATGGGGACCGGCTATGCCACCGTGGAAGGGACGGTTACCCAGCGCCTGAAGGACTACTACGAGGAGCGCGCCAGAGGCGGGGCCGCCCTGATCATCCCGGGCGTGCTGTCCGTCGATCCCGCCGGGGGCCGCTGCGCGTCGGACCAGCTGTCCATCGCGGACGACAAGTACGTCCCGGGACTCCAGGAGCTCACAGACGCGGTGCACCGGCACGGGGCCAGGATTGCAGCCCAGCTGCAGCACGCCGGGAAGATAGCCACGGTGGACGTGTGCCTGGCCGTGCAGCCGGTGACCGCTTCGGAGATGGCGGCCGCCGACGCCAACGCCGCCGTGGACTTGAACCTGGATGAGATCATGCGCATGGCGCAGCGGTTCAGCAACATGCCCAAGGATTTCAAGACCAGGGCCATGACCCTGGAGGAGATCCCCCACTACGTCGCTCTTTTTGCCGAAGCGGCGGAGCGGGCCCGGAAGAGCGGCTTCGACGGGGTGGAGATCCACGCCGCCCATGGCTACCTCATCTACTCCTTCCTGTCCCCCTATGCCAACCACCGCACGGACCAGTACGGCGGCGACCTGAAGAACCGGGCGCGCTTCCTCCTGGAGATTATCCAGGCCACCAGGGCCAAAGTGGGCCCGGACTACCCGGTGTGGTGCCGCATCGACGGCCGGGAGTGGGGCGTGCCCGGGGGCATCACCCCCGAAGACAGCCGCACCCTGGCCATCATGCTGCAGGAAGCCGGCGTGGATGCCATCCACGTCAGCGGGTACGGCGCCGTGCCCGGCACCTTCATCGACGCCCCCATCACCTATCTGCCCGGGCGCCTGGTGCCGGACGCGGAGAACGTCAAGAGGGCGGTCAAGATACCGGTGATAGCGGTGGGCCGGATCAGCCCCGAGCTCGGCGAAGAGGTGCTGCGCCAGGGCCAGGCCGACTTCATCGCCATGGGCCGGGCCCTGCTGGCCGACCCCGAGCTGCCCAACAAGCTGGCCGCGGGGAAACGGGACGAGGTCAGGCCGTGTATTCGCTGCTACGAGTGCGCCAGCGCGCACGTGGAGAGCATGTCCACCATCTGCTCCGTGAACGTGGCCTGCGGCCGGGAGGCCGAGTTCAGGTTTGCGCCGGCGGCCAAACCGCGAAACGTGGCCATCATCGGCAGCGGCCCGGCCGGCATGGAGGCCGCCCGCATTGCCGCCCTGCGCGGCCACAAGGTGACCCTCTACGAGAAGAACCGCCGCCTGGGCGGGTCCCTGGTCTTCGCCTCCGTGGTCAGCGAGGACAACCAGGGCCTCCTGGACTGGATGATCGGCCAGATGAAGAAGCTGCCCATCGACATCAGGATGGGCGCAGAGGTCACCTCTGCGTCCATCATCGCCGCCAAACCCGATGTGACCATCGTGGCCGTCGGGCCCAACATCGATGCCCCCAAGATCCCTGGCGGCGAACGGCGCAATGTCATGACCGGCAAGGACCTGCGGGAGATGATGAACGGGCGGGACCTCTCAGGCAAGATGGCCTGGTGGATCAAGCTGGGCCTGCCGCTGGTCAAGCCGGTGCTGCAGCGCATAAGCCCGTCGGCCGCGGCGGCGTTCACCCGCCGCTGGATGCCCGTGGGCAAGAATGTGGTCGTCATTGGCGGTGACCTGGTGGCCGTGGAGCTGGCCGAGTTCCTGGTGGAGAGGGGCCGGAAGGTGACCATGGTCTCGACCGAGAGGTCGATGGCGCCCGAAATGTCCATCGCCAGGCGCTGGAGGGTCCTTGGGGGACTGCGCCAGCACGGTGTTGTCATGCACAACAAGGCCCGGTACGGGGAGTTCACCGACAAGGGCGTGGTCTTCTCGGACAAGGAGAAGAAGACCCAGACCATCCCGGCCGACACCGTGGTCATCGCCGAGGGCATCAAGAACAACCCGGGGCTGTTCCAGGCGCTGGAGGGCAAGCTGCCGGAGCTGCACCAGGCCGGCGACTGCGCCAACGTGCGCCTGATACTGGGGGCCATCGAGGACGGCGCCCGGATCGCCATGAAGATATAG
>CAYPDY010000030.1:0-20603 GCA_964409515.1 uncultured Dehalococcoidia bacterium | reverse complement strand
CGGTGTATTTCACCCCCACGGCCTCCGGCTTTATGCCCAGATCTTTCCTGATTCTTTCAAAAGGCTCCATCTGTCAGCTTCCTCCAGAATGGGATTCGCTATGAACTCTAGCATGGGCTGGAGGGAGCGTCAATCTCAGTTTGACATCCGACGAGCCGCAGTGTACGCAGGTGCCCGCCGTTCCTGTATAATCTTGGTTTGACCATCGATAGTAGAGGAGGGCTTGTGGAAGCTGCTGCAATGCAGAAGGTCTACAAAGGCGGGATTGCCATGGGGATGAAGTTGAAACTGACCGGGAAGGTACGGTGCGCAGGGAATTCGGTCGCGTTCAGTTTTGACGGCGTGATGAAGAAGATGACCGTGAGCCCAATTGATGTGTTCGATTTCAACGCCGATGGCAAGATTCAACACATGAGATCCTACTGGGGACCAGAGAATGTCAGCTAGGCGCCAGTGCCCTGCAGACTGCTGCCTCACCATTGCTTGACGGCTGCAGATTGTGACAAGTGGACATGAATGGTGGGCGGTAATGGACTTGAACCAATGGCCTCTGCGATGTCAACGCAGCGCTCTAACCACTGAGCTAACCGCCCCTCACAACAACCTAGCAGATTCCGAGCCTCCCAGTCAAGCACGCGTGCCCGAAACCGGTGTGTAGGTATATAATAGACAGACACCCAACGACCGATGAGCCGGAGGACTTTCGATGGCCGAAGAGATGAAGAGCGCTTACGACAGAGCCATGGAGCGGATAAAGGACCTGGAGGATCCCTCGAAAGAGGAGGTCCTCAACTGGAAGTTCGTCCCCGAAGGACAGAAGATGGCCGTGCGCTTCCTCAGGGAGGAGTTCAACCTGGCGGTCGAGATGGGCAAGTTCAAGGACGAAGAGAGGCGCTACGTGGCCAGAGGCGTGGAGGAGGTGCTGTTGCGGAACATCGTCCTCCCTGTCCACGATACGGCCAAGAACAACAACAAGAAGGCCATGGATGCCATCAAGGCCATCAAGAAGGACAAGACCGCAGTCGAGAACGTCTTCACCAAGATGAGGCGGGTCTTTGACCACTACGGGAACGAAGGGGAGCAGCAGCGGAAGCAGGCCTACGAGATGCTCAAGCAGGATTTCCAGGTGAAGCTGCAGCAGGCGATGCGTCAGCAGGGCATACCGGCCAACACCAGGATCAACGTCGAGAGCCAGCCCCAGTTCCAGGAGGAGTGGCACATGACCTTGTCCCAGATGGATGCCCAGTACAACCAGCTGCTGGACGAGTACAAGCGGGAGCTGGCCGGCCTGAAGTAGCCGCGGACCGGCCTCATGACGGCGGTCCGAGCGGACCGGCGGCGCAGCCTACTTCCGCGCTATCAGCGACAGAAACTCGGCCCTCGTGGCCGCACTCTTGCGGAACACCCCCCGGTTGGCGGACGTCACGATATTGCTCCCCGGCTTCTTTATGCCGCGCATAGTCATGCACAGGTGCTCTGCCTCGATCACCACCGCCACCCCGTCAGGGTTCAGGGCGTCGACGATGGCCTCGGCTATCTGCGTGGTCATCCGTTCCTGAATCTGGGGGCGGTGGGCCACGATCTCCACCACCCGGGCCAGCTTGCTGGCCCCCACCACCCGGCCGTTCACGTTGGGGATGTAGCCGACGTGGGCCAGGCCGTAGAACGGCAGGAGGTGGTGTTCGCACATGGCGTAGAATGGGATGTCCTTCAAAACTACCATCTCCCGGTGCCCCTCGCCGAATCCCGTGGCCAGCTCCTCTTTGGGGTCCTGGTCCAGGCCGCTGAACAGCTCGGCGTACATCTCCGCCACGCGCTGCGGCGTCTTCACCAGGCCCTCGCGCCCGGGGTCCTCGCCGATGGCCTCTATGATGAGCGCCACCGCCTGTCTGATCTTGGCCTGGTCAACCATCCCGTCCTCCTGTCTGTCGTCTCACATCCGCGTCAGGGCTCCGGCGCGGTGCTCGGCCAGTGCCTGGAGACCACCCGCAGGGCCCCGGGCAGGACCCGGAACCGGGCCGGCAGCTCCCCCAGTACTTCCCCGTCCGCCTGCACCGACAGCCGTTGCCTGGATTCCATCCGGATGGTCTCGGCCCGGGACCATTCGATCCTGGGATGCGATTCCGGACGGGAGAAGATGTTTGAGGCCAGGGCCTCCACGAAGGTGGGCAGGTCCAGGGCCATCACCTCGAACTGGCCGTCGGATAGGTCAGCCTGTGGGTTGAAAGGGATGCGCCCGGCGAATTTGCCGTTGCTGACCAGAACGGTGTAGGCGCGATGGGCCTCCTGCCTGTCGCCGAAGTCCAGGACGAAGTCCTTGGGTTCGTAGGTCGGGGCCATCTTCAGGAAAGTCGCCAGGTAGTGACCCTTCGGCCCGAGAGGCAGGATGGTCCTCCTGGCCTCCTCCATCCAGTCGGCGTCGAATCCCGCGCCGGAAACGTTGACAAAATAGCGCCGCCTGGTCTGTCCCTCCCTGGCGCACTCCACCAGCCCCACATCCACATCCATCCTCCGGGGAGAAACCATAAGCTGGCAGTTCCGCTCCAGGTTCCGCGGCATGTCGAGGTTGCGGGCGAAGTCGTTGGCGGTGCCGTTGTAGATGATGCCCAGGTCCACCATGCCCTTGCCCCCGGGGCCGATCAGTCCGTTCACCACCTCGTTGATGGTCCCGTCGCCGCCCACCGCCACCACCAGGTCATAGCCCTGGTCGGCGGCCTCTCCGGCCAGCACAGCCGCGTGCATCGGCCCTTCGGTCAGCGCGCTGTCGAAGGAGAGGCCAGCTTCCTCCAGCATAGCCTTGATGCGGGGCCATCTGCGCTCTGCCGTCCTGGCCCCCGCGGTGGGATTGACAATGACCTTGGCGCGCTGAGGAGACATGGCTGCCTCCCTTGTTCAGTTTAGCCCGAGAGCACTGGCTACCTGTTCCAGGTCGGCCGGGAGCTCGGTGATGGACGGTGCGTCCTTCATGGCATTGTCCGGGTCCTTGAGCCCGCTGCCGGTGATGACGCAGACGACCCGCTTGCCGGCGAGGTCCAGATGCCGGGCGTGCTTGATCAGGCCCGCCACCGAGGCCGCCGAGGCCGGTTCGCCGAAGACGCCCTCCGCGGCTGCCAGCCGGTGGTAGGCGGCCAGGATCTCGGCGTCGCTGACGCAATCGATGATGCCCCCGGACTGGTCCCGCGCCGCCTCCGCTCCCTTCCAGCTGGCCGGGTTGCCGATGCGTATGGCGGTGGCCACCGTCTCCGGCTTCTCCACCTTGTGCCCCCTGACGATAGGCGCCGCGCCTTCCGCCTGGAACCCCATCATCTTCGGGGACCTGCTGGCTTTGCCCAGCTGGCGGTACTCGACGTATCCCTTCCAATAGGCGGTGATATTGCCGGCGTTCCCCACGGGAATGAAGTGGTAGTCGGGTGCGTCGCCCAGCACATCCACCACCTCGAAGGCGGCGGTCTTCTGGCCCTCGATGCGGAAGGGATTGACGGAGTTCACCAGAGTCACCGGGTACTTGTCGGCCAGCGAGCGTACGATGTCCAGCGCCTGGTCGAAGTTGCCGCCGATGGCCACGATCCGGGCGCCGTAGACAATAGCCTGGGCCAGCTTGCCCAGGGCGATCTTGCCCTTGGGGATAACGATAATGGTCCGCAGGCCGCACCGCGCTCCGTAGGCCGCCGCCGAGGCGCTGGTGTTGCCGGTCGAGGCGCAGATAATGGCGCGGCTCCCGGCCTCCACGGCCTTGGCCACCGCCACCACCATGCCGCGGTCCTTGAAGGACCCGGTGGGGTTACAGCCTTCGAGCTTGAAATACAGCTCGCCGCAGCCGAGCTCCTTCTCCAGGTACTGCGACCGTACCAGCGGGGTGTCACCCTCTCCCAGGTTGACCATCGGGGTGGCCGCGGTCACGGGCAGGTACTGCTTGTATCTCGGGAGGACTCCCAAACCCATGTCGGGTGATTACAGGAAGGAGGCCGACTCGCGCCCCTTCTCGTCCTTTCTCTTCCTCATGTAGCCCCTGGCATCTGAGCACTTTTCGCACAGGCGCAGGGCCGGCTGGCCGTCTTCGGCCACGTAGGCGTACCGGTCAGGATGCCTCATGATCTTCTCGCACCCGTCGCACTTCACTTCGCCGGTGGCAATCAGGCCCGCAATCCAAGTCATTTCATCACCGCCTATTCTTCAACCCTGATGACATTGCTTATCTTTCTCACCGCGGGGAGCTTCCTCATGTCCGCCAGGGCGGACTGCATGGACTCCTCCCGCGCGGTGTGCGTCATGAGTACGATCATCGCCGTCTGGTTGGTCTCATCTGTCTCCTTCTGAATAACGGAGGCGATGCTTATCGCGCGGTCTCCGAGTATCCGGGCGATCTGGGCCAGCACGCCCGGCTTGTCGGCCAGGCTGATCCTGAGATAGTACCTCGTCTGCAGCTCGGACATCGGCTTCACTGCCTTCGGCCTGGCCTGCCGCATGACGGATGGGACCTTCTTGCCGGAGGCGATCGCCTGGCCGATGGCAATTACGTCTGATACCACCGCGCTCGACGTCGGCTGCGCCCCCGCGCCCCGGCCGTAGAAGATCAGCTTGCCCACCAGGTCCCCCTCCACCTGGATGGCGTTGTAGACGCCGCTGACCTTGGCCAGGAGGAAGTCCTGGGGGATGAAGACGGGGTGCACCCGCGCCTCCACCACATCGCCTGCCTGTTTGGCGATGGCCAGGAGCTTGATTTCATAGCCCAGCTCCCTGGCGTACAGGAAATCCGGCCCGGCCAGGCGCGAGATCCCTTCACAGTAGATCTGCTCCGGATGGACCGTGGTGTGGAAGCCGACGCTGGCCAGGATGGCCAGCTTGTAGGCGGCATCCCTGCCCTCTATATCGTTGGAGGGATCGGCCTCGGCATATCCCAGCTCCTGCGCCTTCTTCAACGCCTCGCCGAATCCGATGCGCTCCTGGGACATCCTGGTGAGAATGTAGTTGGTCGTGCCGTTGATGATCCCGTATATGGTGGATATCTCGTTGGCCAGGAGGCCATGCTGGAGAGGCAGCAGCAGGGGAATGCCGCCGCCCACGCTGGCCTCGAACTGCAGAGCCACGCCCTTCTCCCGGGCCAGGGCCAGCAGCTGGGCCCCGTGCTTGGCGATCACCTCCTTGTTGGCGGTGACCACGTGCTTGCCGGCCAGCAGGGCTTCCTTGATGAAGTCCACCGCGGGGTGCTCGCCGCCGAGCAGCTCGATGACAATGTCGATTTCCGGGTCGGCCTGTATCTGCTGGAAATCAGCGGTGAGGAGAGACGGATCGATGGCCACCGGCCGCTTCTCCAGCACCTTCCGCAGGACGACCGGGCAGCCGACGGCCTCGGCGATGGTCTGCTCCCTCTCGGACAGGGCCTGGAACACACCGCCGCCGATGGTGCCCATCCCCATCAACCCGATGCCGATGCTCTTCATGCCCGCCTCAGCTCGTGCCTACCTCGGCGTGCTCGACGGCCCAGGCCAGCTTGGCCGCGCCGCCTTCCTCGTTGAGGTAGTTCACGATCACGCTGTCCGGGGAGGCCTCGGCTTCCTCCAGCCACTTCTCGAGCACCCTGCTGACCAGAGTGTCCCTGTCGCCCTCGCTGAGCTGCCTGGCCTCCCTGGCCAGCACGTTGATCAGCCAGTAGTTCCCTGAGCCGTCACCGTCCTGGACGGGGTCGCCCATCATCCCCAGGGGCATGTTGAAGGTGCAGTTGTCAAAGGTGGTGCTCTGGATACCCCGGGCCACCCACTTCGGGGTGATGTTGTCCGTGTCGGTGTCCGCGAAAGAGTCGGACACCCACGCTTCGTCGGCCAGGGAGTCGAACGCCGCGCCGTTCTCCCACTTCGTCCTCATCAGGGAAGCGTTGTCCGCCCCGGTGATCAGCAGTGCCTGCACCCGGGCGTGATCGTAGTTGTCCGTGGCCGGATAGTCCCTGTCGCCGATCTGCTTCGTCAGCTCTTTGCTGATCAGCAATGGCTCTATGTAGAGGTCCCGGAGATCCCCGGCCGACAGCTCGTAGGTCTTCAGGTTAGTCACCAGTTCCTGGTACTGCTGGTCGTACTCCTCCTGGGTGTAGTTGTCCGCCAGGCCCATCAGCTCTACCATCTCTGCGTCAACGGCCTCGTCACTCATGACCGCTCCAAGGTCGACGTCGGGGAACTCGCTCTCCAGGTACTGCTTCCTCAGCTCGTTCCCTTTCATGATTTCGATCGCGTATTCGGCGTACTGGGCACTGGTCAGGCCATTCATGCGCAGCGTCTTCACGAAGTAGCGCATGTCAAAAGTGGTGCCGTTCACCTTGAGGATGGGCTGGCGCCAGGGCTTGACGACGGTGTCATAGTAGCCGTAGCCGACGACAGCAACGGAAGACACCACCGCCAGCACGATCAGGGTGACAATGAAGAGGCGCCGCCTCTTCTCCGTCTCTGCTTTCGTGCGCGGACGGCGTGGCTTCTTCTGGCTGGACCGATCCAGAGACTTTCCCAGCATACTCAAGGCCTAACCTGCCAGGAACGAGGACTCCACTGCACGCCGGCGCTAAGGGACAGCTTCACCTGGCGGAGGAGGACCCCATCACCGCAGGCTGCTGACCACCGCCTTGCGCATCTGCGCCGGGGTGTGTGGTATGAGAGCGATATGCCGGGCCCTCTTGATGGCCTGGGACAGCGCCCGTTGATGCTTGGCGCAGTTGCCGCTGCGGCGCCGGGGCTCTATCTTGTACCGGTCCGAGATGTACCGCCGCAGCAAGGGGGTGTCCCGGTAGCTGATTTCTTTCACCTTGTCGGCACAGAAGGCGCATACTTTCCGTTTCGGAATGTACTTCGGCCTCGATGATCTCCTTATTGGTCTCCTTGGCGCATTAACCATTCTTCTCACCCTTCATTAGAACGGCAGATCCTCTGCCTCTATCTCTTCTCCGGCCTTGCCTTCTTCCTTCACCGGCGGGGCCGCCGCCGCCTGCCTGTCAAGGAACAGCACCCGTTCCGCTACTATCTCTACCTGGGTCCGCTTCTGGCCGTCCTGCCCTTCCCAGACGCGGCTACGCAGACGGCCCTCTATGTAGGCCCGCCTGCCCTTGGCCAGAAACTGGTTGCAGCTCTCCGCCAGCTTGTTCCAGGCGGTGACCGTGAACCACTCCGTCTCCTGCTTCCGCTCGCCTTCCGGGCTGGTGAAGAACCGGCTGGTGGCCACCCGGAAGCTGGTCACCGGGTTTCCATTGGGCGTGAACCGCATCTCAGGATCCGTTCCCACGTTGCCGATGATCATCACCTTGTTCAAATTCGCCATTTCTTCCCGCCCTCTCTCAGGTCCCCTGGTGCCCTATTCCCCCAGCCTCACCAGCAGGTGCCGCAGAATCCGGTCCGAGGTTTGCAGGCTCTTGTCCAGATCCAGTGCCAGGGTGGGGTCCATCTTGAACGGCGTGAGCACGTAGTTGCCTTCCCGGCAGTGCTTTATGGGATAGGCCAGCCTCTTTCGGCCCCATCGATTGACTTCTCCCACCACCCCTCCCTTCTGGCTGATCATCTGGCTCACCTTCTCGATCTCAGCCGGTATCTCCTCTTCCGCAATCTCGGGCCTGAAAATCACCGTCAGTTCGTAGTCACGCAATTTAATGTTCCCTCCAACAGCACTAGACAATAACTCTCGTTATTGTCCGACAAACTATATCACAGAAGCCGCGGCACCCTCAACCCAGCGGGACCGGGAATCTGTCGCAGATGTCCCGGACCTCCTCGGCCAGACGCCTCTTCACCGCGCCTGAGCGCGCGTCGTCCCCGAGGCTGGTCAGCGTCCGGTGGATTATCTGAGCGATCTGCTTCATCTCCGGCCTCCCCAGCCCCCTGGTGGTCGCGGCGGCCGTCCCCAGCCTGAGCCCGCTGGCCTGCCTGGGCGGGAGTGGATCGAAGGGTATGGCGTTGCGGTTGGCAGATATGCCTATCGCGTCCAGCGCCTCCTCGGCCACCTTCCCGGTTATGCCCGCGGTGCGCAGGTCCACCAGCAGCAGGTGGTTGTCTGTGCCGCCGGTCACAATTCGCAAACCCAGCCTGGCTAGCTCGGCAGACAGGACCCTGGCGTTCTCCGCCAGATTCTTCTGATAGAGGACGAAGTCGGGCTGCAGGGCCTCGTGGAAGCAGACGGCCTTGGCGGCTATGACGTGCATCAGCGGGCCGCCCTGCGTGCCCGGGAAAACGGCTGAGTCCAGGCTCTTGGCCAGCTCCTGGCTGGCCAGGATGAAGCCGCCCCGCGGCCCGCGCAGCGTCTTCTGTGTCGTCGCGGTCACCACATGGGCCCAGGGCACCGGCGAGGGATGGATGCCCACGGCGATCAGGCCCGCCGGGTGGGCGATGTCCACCATCACCTTGGCCCCCACCTCGTCCGCCACCCGCCGGATCCTCTCGAAGTCCATGCTCCGGGGGTAGGAGCTGGCCCCGGCCACTATCAGCTTCGGCTGGTGCTCCCTGGCCAGCCGCTCCAGCTCCTCGTAGTCCAGGAGCTCGGTCTCTTTGTTGACCCCGTAGTGCACGAAATTGTACAGCTTCCCGGAGAAGCTGGCCGGGCTGCCGTGCGTGAGATGCCCGCCGTGAGCCAGGCTCATAGCCAGCACGGTGTCGCCCGGCTTGAGCAGGGCCAGATAGACCGCGGCGTTGGCCTGGCTTCCGCTGTGCGGCTGGACATTGGCATACTGGGCCCCGAAGAGCCGCTTGACCCGGTCTATCGCTATCCGCTCCGCCTCGTCCACCCACTCGCAGCTGCCGTAGTAACGGCGTCCCGGGTATCCCTCGGCGTACTTGTTGGTCAGCACCGAGCCCTGGACTTCCATTACGGCGCGGCTGGCGTAGTTCTCAGAGGCGATCAGCACCAGCTTGTGCCGCTGGCGCTCCTCCTCCTTACGGATCACATCCGCGATCTGTGGGTCTCTGTCCGCTACGTTGCTCATGCTTCCCTGGCCAGTGCCAGGCCCCAGACCAGGGAGGCCCCCGCCTCCCTCAGGGCCATGGCGCAGGAGCTCAAAGTGGCTCCGGTGGTGCACACGTCATCAACCAGCAGAATGCGCTTCCCCGCCAGCCTCTGGTCCCGGCAGCCGAACGCCCCGGCCAGGTTACGCCGCCGCTCCATGGCGCCCGCGGTCTTCACCTGGGGCTTGGTGTGGCGGAGCCTGACCAGCGAATCGCCGGCCAGCGGCACGCCGGTCCGCCTTTCCAGTTCAGCCGCCAGAAGGGCTGACTGATTGTAGCCCCGCTCCCGCAGCCGGCTGGAATGCAGCGGCACCGGCACCAGCACGTCGGCCGGCAGCGGCTCCCTTTCCAGGTAGCTGCCCAGCAGCTGCCCCAGAGGCGCGGCCAGCGCCTTGAAATGCCCGTACTTGAACTGATATATGGCCTGGCGTATGACACCCTCAAAAGCGAAGGGTGATCGAATGCCGTCGATCTCCGGCTTCCATTCGCGGCAGTGCCGACAGGTGTCTTCCCGGGCCAGCGGCTTGCCGCACGTGGGGCAGATGGGAGACGCCAGCCGCGGCAGGGAAGCCTCACAGAAGGCGCAGACAAAAGACCCTTCGCTTCCACAGCCAACGCATCGGGGTGGGAAGAGAAAATCGATGAATTTGCCCTTGACTTCGTCCAGTCGGGCCGTGAACACGCGTCTTCTATTGATACTGATCAAGATCGCCTAGCGCACCCGGGAGTTGTGCATCGCGCCGCTGATAACCGGCTCGTTGATGTAGACGTCACCGTTTCTGATCTTGAGGTTGAAGCCACAGTTGGGATTGGTGCAGACCCACGCTTTATAGTGAATTGGCGCGCCCTGGCTGCCGAAGTCAGACAGAGGCACCAGATCGCCTGCATTGCACTTCTGGCACTTGGGCAGACTTACTTGCTCCACAAAACCACCTCCCGCGAGTAGTCAACGAATAGTATATCCGATCGTGAGACGCTTATACAAATCAGGCCGGAGGGTTTCAGTCAAACCCGTACCACTTCACCAGCGTCTCCATGGTCTCCCTTTCGGAGCGGACCTGGTTTATGGGGTTGTTCCAGTCCGGGTACCCGATGGCTATGCCCACCAGCACCAGCTTGGAGGCGGGAATGCCCAGCATCTGCCGCAGGACATTGGGGTAGTGGACTGCCTGCGCCTGAACGATCGTCCCCAGCCCGTAGTGAGTGGCCAGGAGCATGATGTTCTGCGCCACCAGGCCGCAGTCGAACACCGGCCAGACATTGAGGCCGCCGGCCTGCTCGTAGAACGACCGGTCGATCAGGATATAGATGGCCGCCGGCGCGCCGTACAGCCGGGGGCCCTGGAGAAACCAGTCCCCCGGGTCCTCGTCTCGCGTCCCTCTCCTGGCGGCCTCGCTCATCTTGGTGGCCAGGTTCTGGAAACGGGTCTTGTATATGCCCGTGACCCGCTCCGGCCCGCGGAAGTCCGGCTGGGCCGTCGTCCCGCGCTGTGTAACGAAGGCCTTCTTGATGGCCTCCAGCCTGGCCCCGGACACGATGACCAGCTCCCAGGGCTGGGTGTTGGCCCACGAAGGGGCGCGCAGGGCCATCCCGGCTATCTTGTTCAGCACGTCACGCGGGACGGGGTCCGGTTTGAAGGCGCGAATGCTCTTTCTCTTCTCAATGACTTCAATGATGTCCATCGGCCGGTCTGCACCTCCACACAATATGCCAGTCTTACTCTGACTCTACTATGGCCGGCGGGCCCGGTCAAACCCCTCACGGCGACCTTCGTCCTCGTCCCCGGATCGAGACGGAGCCTCCGCGCTTGCGCCAGCGCCGGAAGCGCCCGGCACAGGCCAGGGCCGGGGGGCCGCCTGCCTGTCCAGAACCCCCCCGATCAGGTATCCTATTCTCTGGACCTATCACTGAAGACGGGAGGAAGTGCATGGACGTCAAAGGAAAGACCGCTTTTGTGACCGGAGGAGCCAGCGGGCTTGGCGAAGCCACGACTCGGCGGCTCCACGGTGCCGGGGCCAATGTCGTAGTGGCCGACTTCAATCGCCAGAATGGGGAAGCCTTCTGCAAACAGCTGGGGGCCAGGGCCGCCTTTGTGGAGCTCGACGTGACCAAGACCGAGACGGTGAAGGCCGGCGTCGAATCGGCCATCAAGACCTTCGGGGCCATTCATATCCTGGTGAACTGCGCCGGCAGCGGATGGATCGGGAAGACGGCGGACAAGAACGGTCCGCATGACCTGGATGCCTTCAAGAAGATCGTTGAGCTGAACCTCGTCGGGACGTTCGACTGCACCCGCTGGGCCGCATTTCATATGCAGAAGAACGAGCCGAACGCGGACGGTGAGCGTGGGGTGATCATCAACACCGCCTCCGTGGCCGCCCTCGAGCCGCAGATGGGGCAGGTGGCCTACTGCGCCTCCAAGGCGGCAGTGGTGGGGATGACCCTGGCGGTGGCCCGGGACATGGCCCGCGGCGGCATCCGCTGCTGCACCATCGCCCCGGGGACCTTTGACACCCCGCTTACGGCGCTGATGCCTCAGGAGATGAAGGATGGCATCACCCAGCACATCCCGTTCCCCAAACGTTTCGGCAGGGCGGACGAGTTCGCCATGCTGGTCCAGCAGATCGTGGAGAACGCGTTCCTCAACGGCGAGGTCATCCGTCTCGACGGGGCCGTCCGGTTCCCGCCGAAGTAGCGCCGTTTACTAGCCGCGCGCCCCGCGGCCGGCAAAGGGGTCGCGGGGTATGCCGGCCAGTCCGGCATCCCTGGTCACTGGCGGGGCCTTGTAGAGGAGCTCATTCAACCTGGCCGGGTTGCTGCTCTTGGCCATGGCAGCCTCCTGGGCGACCACGTCCTTCTTGACCAGGTCGGCCATGGCCATGTCCAGGGTCTGCATCCCTTCCCGGCTGCCCATCTCGATGTTCGGCGGGATCTCGAATATCTTGTGATCGCGGATGAGCCGCCGGATGACGTTGTTGGCCAGCATGATCTCGACCGCGGCCACCCGGCCGCCTCCGGTGCGGGGCAGCAGCGCCTGGGACACCACCGCCTCGATAACCTGGGACAGCTGCAGCCTTACCTGCTGCTGCTGTCCGAAGGGGTACATGTCGATCACGCGGTCGATGGACTGGGCGGCGTCGACGGTGTGCAGGGTGCCCAGGACCAGGTGGCCGGTCTCCGCTGCCGTCATGGCCGTGCTTATGGTGTCCAGGTCCCGCATTTCGCCGATGATGACCACATCCGGGTCGTGCCGCAGGGCATGCACCAGGGCAGCGTGGAAGGACAGGGTATCGTCCCCCAGGTCCCTCTGCCGGATGATGCACCGGTTGTTGGGATGGAGATACTCGACGGGGTCCTCAATGGTGATGACGTTCTTGGCGGCGTTCTCATTGAGGTGGCGGATCATGGCCGCCATGGTGGTGGACTTGCCGCTGTTGGCCGGGCCGGTCACCAGGACCAGCCCCCGGGGCTTCGAGATGACCTCCTTCAGGATCGGGGGCAGCCCCAGCCCCTCGATGGTCGGTATGTCCACCAGCACCCGCCGGAAGGCCAGGCTTACCGAGCCCCTCTGAAGCAGGGCGTTGACCCGGAAGCGGGCGACCCCCTCCAGGCTGTAGGCGAAATCGAGCTCCTTTTCCTTCTTGAAGGCCGTCCTCTGCTTGGTGATGGTGGCCTGCTTGAAGAGCTTGGTCATGCCGGCGGAGTCCAGCGGCTCCATGTCCGGCACCGGCGCCAGCGAACCATCGATGCGCATGACAGGAGGGCTGGGCACCGTCAGGTGCAGGTCCGAGGCCCCCTTCTCCACCATCAGCTGCAGAAGCTCATCCAGGTCCATCATGATTCCCCCTTCGTTTAGCGGGCTGCCGGTTGGCGGTCGCAGGGTGAAGCCTCCGGAGGGCTTCAGACGCTCTGCTGCCGGAGGGCCTCAAGCAGGGTGCTTCCTGTTCAGGATGCCCCTGAGCGTGTCTCCGAGTCGATTCCCATGCTGGGCCCGGCTGTCATCGCCGGCGGGTTTCTCTGTCGCCGCGGGCCTTCCGTCCTGCCCGCTGCCAGGAGCCTCGTCGTCTACGCCCTCAAGGTGGCACAGCTGGCAGCCTGATGGTCCCATGGGCCGGTTGTGCCGGTCGCACCAGTGCTCCCTGGCCGCTCTCTCGGAGCGCTTCCGGCAGCACGCCACGCAGGTGCAGCTGGGATAGTGCTCTTCCTTCACGTAGTCGCGTTCTTCAAGGCCCACGTCTCGACCCCCTGACAGGACTACATCTCTATCTCTTCGGCCATCCCCTCTTCCAGGCCCAGAACCCCGAAGGGCGCTTGAGCCGTTCGGACATTATGCGCCGCCGGCCTCTCAACTGCATCTCGAGGGCCGCTAGGCCCTTCACGAATGTGTCACCTCCGCTGCTTTCCGGGCCCGGCCCGCGGTCTCTGTCGGGGTTTGCCCGACATACAGCCTGCCTCACCTGAGATAGCCTGACTGCGGCCTGGAAGCGGGCCAGGCCCAGACTGACGCATGGGGGTGAAGAAAGTGGCCAGACTGGATGGTAGAGCAGCTGTAGTCACGGGCGCCGCGGACGGCATTGGGGAGGCCTCGGCGCGGCTCTTTGTTGAAGAGGGTGCGCGCGTGGTGATCGCCGACATCGATGACGAGAGGGGCCTGGCGGTGGCCCGGTCCCTTGGCCGCCAGGCGGCCTATCTTCACACCGACGTGACCCGGGAGGCTGACATAAAGGCGGCCATCGATCTCGCGGTCCGCGAGTTCGGGCGCCTCGATTGCCTGATGAACAACGCGGGCGGCGCCGGTGCGTTTGCCCCCATTCAGGACATTCCGGTGGAGGCCTTTGACCGGACGGTGGCGCAGATCCTCCGCGCGGCGTTCATCGGCATCAAGTACGCCGCCCCGGTAATGAAGGCCCGGGGCTCGGGCAGCATCATCAACATGGCCAGTGTGGCCGGTGGCCGCACCGGCGACTCCGATCACAGCTACGCTGTCGCCAAGGCGGGAGTCATCCAACTGACCCGCATGGCCGCCATGGAGCTGGGGGAGAGCAACATCCGGGTCAACTGTATCTCGCCGGGGTTCGTGATCACCGGCGCCTTCCAGAAGGCGGCCGGGATGACGCGGGAGGCCTATGCCCTGAGGGTTCCGAGGCTGAAGGAGCATTTCGCCGCCTTCCAGCCGATCCGGCGGGCGTGCCTCCCGGAGGACGTCGCCCGCGCCGCTCTGTGGCTGGCCGGCGATGACTCCGGTTTCGTAAACGGCGCCAACCTGGCTGTCGATGGGGGTCTGTCGAACGGCAAGACCTGGACGCAGTGCCTGTCGGATATGGGCCAGATAGGAACCGTCCTGCTGGGCTGATGCCGCGCGCCCCTGAGACCCGAGTGAGACTCCATCGCCGCCAACCGAGAGGTTAGCGAGACGCCCTCACATTTCACTGTGATGCTTCGGTGACGGGCCTGGCCTATGATCTCATTGGCTTTAGAGATCGCATCTGGCACGATCTATTATGCCTGGGACGCGCCGGGCATTGCACGTAATCCGGCCGTCCTGTCGCGGTGAAGGTGTCTCAGGGGAGCAAGGAGGGGCTGCGCCGAAGTATGCCTTTGCACCAAACCGAAAGGGGGACCGACGAGATGAGAATAGGAGGCAGGCAGATCAGGGTCAGCATCCTGTTCAAGCTGCTCGTGGTGTTCCTGGCGGTCATGGCCACCATCGGGTGCTTCTGGGGCTACTGGGCCCTGCCCAAGTTCCAGGCGGACAAGATGCAGGACGCGAAAGACAAGACGAAGAACGCCGTGGAGCTGGCCTGGGGGGCGCTCGATTTCGTTCAGCAGATGGAGCAGGCGGGGATGATGACCACGGACCAGGCCCAGGCCTACGCGCTGGTGGCGGTGGGCAGCCTCAGGTGGGATACCGGGCATGGCGATGGCACCTTCTGGGTCCATGACTGCCGCCCCGTGCTGCTGGTGGACCCCCTTAACCCGGACCTGGTGAACACCAACGTGTCCGGCGTCCTGGATGAGGACGGCCGCCCGGTCTACCCCGTGCTCGTGTCCATAGCCCAGAATGAGGGCGCGGGGGAATACGAGTATCCCCTGGCCGACGGCAGGGGTGGCGTGGCGACCAAGACGACGTACGTCAAGTCCTTCGAGCCCTGGGGCTGGGTGGTGGGCACCAACGGGGCCGATGTGGAGGCCATCGTATCTGAGTACCGGTCCTGGAGGGACGCCCTGGGCTGGGCCCTCGGGGGCATATTCTTCGCCTCCCTGCTGCTGTTCTGGCTGGTGGTGAGGACGACCGTGGCCCAGCCGCTGGCCTCGATGGTCAGGACCTCCGAGGCCCTGGCCGAGGGCGACGTGGACCGCCAGTTGAGCGTGAAGTCCAATGATGAGGTGGGTGACCTGGCGGCGGCCTACTCCCGGGTCATTGACTACATGAAGGAAATGGCGGAAGCCACCGGCAGGTTGGCCGATGGCGACCTTACCTTGGACGCCAGGCCCAGGTCGGACAGGGACGTGCTGGGGCATGCCCATTCCCGGCTGGTGGTCCGGCAGCGTGAGCTGATCGGGAAGACGAAGGCGTCGGCGGCCAATGTGGCCGAAGCCAGCAAGCAGCTGACCAAGGCCTCCGAGCAGACGGCCCAAGCCACGCAGCAGATAACGGCCACCATACAGCACGTGGCCAGGGGAGCCAACGAGCAGTCGATCTCACTCCAGCAGACGACCCAGGGCGTGGAGCAGCTGACGGCGGCCATCAGGCAGATTGCGGAAGGCGCCCAGGTGCAGTCCAGGGGCGTCGAGGATGCGTCGCGGCTGGTCAGGGAGGTCTCCGTGGCCATCGCGGAGGTCTCCGCCAATGCCGAGGCGGGCAACCAGTCCTGGGGCGCCACGGCGGCCTCGGCCGCCGAAGGCGCGCGCAAGACCCACGAGACGGTGCAGGGGATGGTCCAGATCAAGAAGGCCATGGACCAGGTTTCGACCAGGGTCAGTGACCTCGGCGGGAGATCGCAGGAGATCGGCAAGATCGTGGCCACGATAGACGACATCGCCGCCCAGACGAACCTGCTGGCGCTCAATGCCGCCATCGAGGCGGCCCGGGCGGGCGAGCAGGGCCGCGGTTTCGCCGTGGTGGCCGACGAGGTGAGGAAGCTGGCGGAGCGTTCTTCGCTGGCCACCAAGGAGATCGCCACGCTGGTGGGCAGCATACAGGCCAGCCTCCAGGACGCGGTGAACGCCATGCAGCAGGGCAGCAAGGACGTGGAGAGCGGCTACCTCCTGGCGGCCGATGCCGGGGCCTCCCTGGATGCCATCCTGGAGAAATCGCAGTCCGTGGCCAAGCAGGTGGAGCGCATATCCGTCGCGGCCAAGGTCCTCAATGACTTCAGCTCCGAGATGGTGGGGGCGATCGACGGAATCAACAAGGTGGTGGAGCAGAATGCCGCGGCCACCCAGCAGATGACCCAGAGCTCCCAGTCCGTCTCCGAGGCGGTCGCCAGTTCGGCCGGCATAGCTGCTGACAACAGCGCCGCCGCACAAGAGGTGTCAGCCTCAACGGAGGAGATGTCGGCCCAGGTGGAGGAGACGCTGGCCGCCGCCCAGTCCCTGACCGACATGTCCGAGGAGATGGAGCGGTCTGTGGCGGTGTTCAAGATCAACTAGCTGCGCAGGCTTGACCGGGCGGCCCGGACATGGTATTAGCTGAAAGAGGAAGCCATGAACAGCCGCCAGACAGTCGAGTACATTGACCAGAACCCGCACTGCGTGGTCGAGGACCCCCGGGACAGCCGCTACTGCGACTGTGAGGACTGCCGGAGCGCCCGCGAGTGGGTCAAGGCCCACCAGGACGTGTGGCAGATCTACCAGACATTCGGGAAGTACAAGGCCCTGAGGGCGCTGTAGCGGGCCAGCGGCGGGCCGGCCCCGGCTGCGGCCCTACCCTCCGCCAGTGGCAAAGAAGATGTACAGCTCGTCGCCGTCCTGGAGCGGCTTCGAGTACTCGCTCATGAGGAGCTTCTCACCGTTGACGAAGAACTGCATCAGTCCCAGCAGCTTCCCTTCTTTGTCATACACCCATTTCCTCATCGCGGGATACCGCTCCACCATGACGCGCAGGCACTCCAATGGGTTGGATCCCGTCACCTCGAACACCTCGGGTTCCTGTTGAAGCTCGCTGAACTGCCGCAGCAGACTCGAAAGCTTGACGTTCACTTTCATCTGACCGCTCACCCTCGATCTTGTTTTGAAAGTGACCCCTCGCTCAGGGGCGAGGGGTCACCAAATTGCGGGATGCTTGCCTTGTCTGGACGCTACTGGTACAGCTTGGCCGACAGGTCGTTCAGCCCGAGCTTGGCCAGTGTCTCCTGAGCCGGGCGTCCGTCCGGGGCCAATCCCCTCACCGGGTAGAACTCGTCCATCAGCAGTTTCACGTCCGGGACTGATCCGGCCGCTCCGCCTTCCGTGGGCATCGTCAGGAGCCGCACCGGCAGCTTGTCATCCTTGACCGTCATCCCCATGAGGTTGTTGATGCCGCGCTTCATGTGCCATATCCGCTCGCCGCACTCCGCCAGCTCCGGGAAAGTGTAGTCGAACCCGCTGGACGTGACCATGAGGTCCACCAGGTCTTCGGCGTTGATGGCGCCCGTCACCATGTAGCAGAGTATGGCCGAATTGTATACCGCGCCGTAGTCCTGCGCGCCCTTTACTGCCGGGGCCCACCCCTTGCTGCTCTTGACCTGGGCTGCCAGAGCCCCGGTCAAATTGAACTCAGGGAAGGCGTAGACGCCCGTTCCGACGCTGTAAAGCGGGTCGCTGGTATGGCAGGCTCCGCGCGCACCGGTGGCATAGGAGAGCGCCAGCCCGTGGTTAGTCCTGGGATCATGCATGGGGACCTCCATGCCCTTGACCTCTACCAGGAAGTCGGATGATCCCAGGCCGACCTTCTGCGCCGCCCGCTTGGAGCCTTCAGCCAGGAGGTCCCCGATGCCCTCCCGCTTGGCTATCTTCGTGATCAGCTTCATGGCGGCGTCGGCATCTCCCCACTTCAGCTCAATGCCGTCGAGGTCCTTGGCCTTGAGAATGCCCTTCTCGAAGCACTCCATGGCCCAGGCTATCACCCCTCCGCACGAAATGACATCCAGGCCGTAGTCGTTGCACATCTCGTTCATCTTGATGACCGCGCCCATGTCTTCCATCATGAGGTTGCTGCCCAGGGAGCCAACCCCTTCGTACTCCGGCCCGGGCCCTTTGAATCCCTTGAACGCGCCTTCCTTGATGTCCATCACCCGCTTGCACCCGACCACGCAGCCATGGCAGGATTCCGTGCCGCCCAGGAAGGCAGCACTGTTCTCAACCACACCGCCGATCTTGCCGGCAGCGGGGTTGCCGACTATCCTCCAGTTGCTCCCCGGGATGTCCCCGGTAGCCATGCTCACTTCCACTGCAGCCACGGTGCCGCTCATGCCGAGCACCATGGTGATGATGTTCTCCTTTGCCTTCTGGATGGCGATCTTGCGCCTTTCGGCGAACTTCTCGGGCTGAGCCAGGGGTATCTTGCCGCTGCCGACAGCCACGATGGCCTTGAGTTTCTTGGATCCCATGAGGGCGCCCAGGCCGCACCGGGCGGCGAAGTCCTTCTCCCCGTTGCAGACGGCGGCGTACCTCACCATCTGCTCGCCGGCCTGCCCGATGGTCACTACCTTGGGTTTCCTGCCCCCGTGACGTTCCTTGAGAAGGCGGTGCACTTCGAAGTTTCCCTTGCCCCACAGGTCGGAGGCGTCCTTGAGCTCCACCTTGTCATCCTGGATGAGAAGGTAGACCGGCTTGTCGGAGGCCCCCGTGAAGATGATCTCGTCCCAGCCAGCCATCCTGAACTCGCTGGCGAAATCGCCCCCGCTGCTGGCCTCTCCCCAGGCGTTCGTCAGCGGCGACTTGCCGCACGCGGCAAAGCGCGCACCGCCCGGCAGGCTGTTGCCGGAGAGCGGCCCGGTCAGAATGAAGAATGGATTCTTTGGGGACAGGGGATCGACCTTGGGGTCAACCCGGTCGAACATGAGCTTGGCCCCCAGTCCGCTCCCGCCGATGAACTTGCGCAGTATTTCCTTGTCGAGTGTGCCCTTGGAGATCTTGCTGCTGCCGAGGTCGATTTCGAGTGTCTTGCCTTCAAAACCAGCCATAGAGTGCCCCCCTTCAGTTCAGATTGTCGAGATTTAGCAAAAGAATTATAAAGGACGACGATGTGTCAGTCAAACGGGCTGCAATCCTCACAAAGTGCCAGCCGGAGGCCCCGTGCGGCCGAGCATCAGTCGTCGTCCGTACCGGGAGAGCGGCGCAAGGGTATCGGCCCGTGTTTTAGAATACGGACCCAATGCGGCGGTTCAGGCGCCCGCCCACCTGCTCGATGGTCTCGTGCCTCAGCCGGTCGAGCTCCTTCTGCAGGGTGGCGAACCGGTTGCCCGAGTAGAGCAGCTCGGGGTGGAAGTAGATATCATCCACGGCCCTCACGGCGGCCGGGACCTGGAAGCCGGAAGGGGAATCCACCCAGTCTTCGAGTCCGCCTCTGAGGAGGGAGTCCAGGATGGCCAGGGTGTGCTCCAGCCTGATCTGCCGGTACTCCTCCCCGGCGCCGATGCCGCCCGTATTGAGCAGGTAGTACTGCAGGTGGGGCAGGCCCTCTACCAGCTCGTAGAGGATATTGGCGTGCTCCGCCTTGTTGCCGGCCATGAAGGGGTCGTAGAAGAACTCCGTCCTGATCCGGCCGGCCTTGGTGGGGTCCCCGGCCGACGACTCCATGGCCTGCCCCAGGATCATGAGGGCCACCGCCTGTTCACGCGTCAGCCTGGCTATCGCCGGAATGAGCGGACCCCTGGTCAGCAGGATGAGGTTGTCCACCCTCTCGACGTCGATGTGGCGGCTGGCATGCATGAAGTCCCTCCGCGGGATGACGGCCCGGCCGTTGGAGGTCAGGCTCAGGTTGTAGAAGTCCAGGTCCCCGTCCGGGGTGACGTGGATGTTCTCGCCGAAGGTCTCCGGGTTCAACAGACCGTAGTATATCTCGGCCTGTTCACCGGGGTTCACGCCCTCGGTCTTCACGAATATGCCGCCGGCCTCGAACCCGTGGAACGATCCGTCGGGCATCAGTGTGCCCCCATCGTCTTGTACCAGCCAGGACTTCTCCTTGCCCTTGCGGGCCAGGACCTTGCCCGAGGTAGTCGTCTTGCCGTTGGCGGACAGCGAGGCCAGCAGCGTTCTGGTGGTGCGGTAGTCGCCGCGCGATGACTGCAGGTAGTCCTCCCGGCAGCCGGCGTGCAGGAATATGCCGCCCTTCCTGGTCTTGGCCGCCCAGTCCTCCGCCGCGAACACCCCCTTCTTGTACTCGCCGATGTAGTTGGAGTTGCGCACTATCTTGACCACCCGGCCGTCACTGAGCATGGCCAGCCTGATGGTGATGTCCTTGCTGGGCAGTGCCTTGGACCTGTTGGTCTCGAAAGCTTCATCGGCGAACATGATGATGGTGTAGTCGGGCCGCTTGAAGGAATGCCTGACCGGTAGAAAGAGGTTCCGGCCGCCGTACGCTACATGGGCGAACTCCTCCGGGACGATCAGCCGGACCACAACACTGACCTACGCAGGACCGGCCGGCGCCAC
>CAYPDY010000029.1:4005-21824 GCA_964409515.1 uncultured Dehalococcoidia bacterium | reverse complement strand
GGGAAAAGAAAGATCAGACTTTCTGCAGACCCCAAACTGCGGAAGTTGGGCTAGCGCCTGCGTGGCTTGGGCTGCCCCTTCTTCTGGGCTTCGCTGGGGGGTTTCAGGGTAACCTTGCTGGCCGGGAGCTCCACCGCCGCCTGGCTCTCCATCTGCACCATCACCGTCTCCTTGATGGCATTCACCCCCACCACGATGCCGTCGCCCAGCGGAGTCGTCACCTGCTTGCCCATCCCCGGCAGCTTGCCCTTCATCGAACGGTAGAACTCCGCTTCGTACCCCAGGCAGCAGAGCAGGCGCCCGCAGGTACCGGAAATCTTGGCGGGCTCAAGGGAGAGCCCCTGCTCCTTGGCCGTCTTGATCGACAGCGGATTGAACTCGGTGAGGAACGAGGAGCAGCACAGGGTGAAGCCGCACCGCCCCACGCCACCCATCAGCTTGGCCTCGTCCCGGGGGCCGACCTGGCGCAGCTCGACGCGGGCCCTGACCGCCGCCGCCAGCTCCCGCACCAGCTGGCGGAAGTCCACCCTCCCCTCGGCGCTGAAGAAGACCGTGACGTGGCCGCAATCCAGGCTGGCATCGGCCGTGAGGACCTTTATCGGCAGCTGGAGCTTGGTGGCCAGCTCAGCGCACCTGGACAGGGCCTCGCGCTCCTTCGCCCGCACGCTCTCCAGCCGGGCCTGGTCCTCCGGCGTCGCCAGGCGGAGCACCGGCTTCAGCGGCTCCGTCAGCTGGCTGGACATCACCTGCTTGGGAGCGATCACCACCCGGCCCATCCTCAGGCCGCGCTCGGTGTCCGCGATTATCTGGTTGTTAACCTGCAGGTCCAGGCCGTTGGGTGCGAAGTAGTACACCCTCCCGGCCCGCTGAAAACGCACCCCGACCACGTCCCTCGGCTCATCGGGCTTGACCTCCGCGGGTGCGGCCGGTTCCGGTACGGGCACGGGTGCCCCGGGCCCGGCCGCTGCCGGCACTACTACCGGCGGCACCTCTGCCGGGGGCACTTCCGCCCCCGGCATGACTGCCGGCGGCGCCTCCACCGGAGGCAGGTCGGGTACCAAGTCACCAGTGACATCGCCCTCAGCCGGGCGTTCCATCTCCATCATGCTTCTTCCTTCGTCTCCTGGCCAGCCTAATCTCCACAGCCCGTGCATGGGCATCCAGTCCTTCAGCGGCAGCCATGGTGGCCGCGGCCGGGCCTATCTTCCGCAGCGTCTTCCGGTCGATGCCCACCACACTGGTCACCTTGAGGAAATCATCCAGCGTCACCGGTGAGCTGAAGTGCGCCGTACCGCCGGTGGGCATGACGTGGCTGGGACCGGCCACATAGTCCCCCACGACCTCCGGAGAGTCATCGCCGATGAAGATCCCGCCGGCGTTTCTCACCTTCTCCGCCCAGGCCCAGGCGTCCTCCACCATCAGCGAAACGTGCTCCGGGGCATAGTCGTTGACCAGGCCGACAGCGGTGTCCAGGTCGCGGACCACCACTATGCCGCCCCTGTCGTTCAGCGACTGCTGGATCACGGCGCGCCGCTCCGATGCCGAAGCCTGCCGGTCTACCTCCCGGCTGACCGCCTCCGCCTGCCGGGCGGAGGTGGTAATGAGAATGGCGGAGGCCATGGCATCGTGCTCAGCCTGAGCCAGGAGGTCAGCCGCACAGCAGGCGGGGTCGGCCGACTCATCCGCCACCACGATCGTCTCCGTGGGACCGAAGAAGCCGTCTATGCCCACCGTGCCGTACACGGCCCTCTTGGCCAGCTGCACGAAGATGTTGCCCGGGCCGCATATCTTGTCCACCCTCGGAACCGACCTGGTGCCGAAGGCCATGGCAGCCACCGCCTGCGCCCCTCCCAGCTTAAACACGCGGTCCGCGCCGGCGATATCGGCCGCCAGCAGCGTCGCCGGCGCCACGGCCCCATCCGGTCCGGGAGGGGTGGCAACCACCACCTCTCTCACCCCGGCCACCCTGGCCGGAATGACAGTCATGAGAAGGGTGGATGGGTAGCTGGCCCGGCCGCCGGGGACATAGACGCCCGCCCTCTCCAGCGGCCGGACCCACTGCCCCAGGCCGCCCTCGGCGAATTCCACCCAGCTCTGGCGACGCCCCTTCGCGTGGAATGACCGGATACGCTCCGCCGCCAGCTCCAGGGCAGCGGCCAGCCCCGGGTCCACTTCAGAGCGGGCCCTGGCCATCTCCTTCCGGGTGACTTCCAGACGCTTCAGACGGACGCCGTCCAGCCGCCACTCGAGGTCCAGGAGGGCTTCGTCCCCCCGGGCGCGCACCTCGGAGAGAATGAGCTCTACTACCTCCTGCAGGCCCATGGGCCGGCCGAAGGTCTCGGCTATCCGCTCCCTCAGCCAGGGAGGCGCCTCCTGCGTTTCCGGAGGAGCGCGCCGCAGGAGGGTGGCCCTGGCCTCTTTCACATCACGCAGTATCTTCAATAAAAGCCCTCACCTGCCGCACCGCGGATCCCTGGCCCGCCACGTCCCGCGGGGCTGGCTGTCCCACGTCCTACAGCGCGTGGCGCAGGACAATGGTCTCGGTCTCCGCCGGCAGCCGGTCCTTTCTGATCTCGATCTCGCTGGCATCCACCCGCCTGGCGTTCTTCCTGCCCTTGAAGAAATCCTCCGCCGGGGTGATGGGGTAGTCGCACTTCGCCGTCTTGACGTGCATCGGGATCACCACCCTGGGCTTCAGGGACTCGCAGACCGCAGCCGCCTGCGAGGCATCGATGGTGTAGCACCCGCCCACCGGGACCAGCAGGACATCCACCGGGCCTATCTCCCTGACCTTGGCGGCGTCCAGCTCGTGTCCCAGGTCGCCCAGGTGGCAAACGCGCACCCCATCCATGCCGAAGCAGAAGATGATGTTCGTCCCGCGCTGCGCCCCCCCGGCACCATCGTGAAAGCAGGACACCCCCAGGAAATCGATCCCTTTCACGTTCCTCGCCCCCGGCGTGTCCACTACCGCCGGCTGGCCCTTCACCGCGCCCACATTGTTGTGGTCCGGGTGCTGGTGGCTGACGGTCACGATATCCGCGGCCTCCTGGATCTGGCCGTAGTTGATCCCGCCACCACGGGAGTACGGGTCCGTGATCACCCTCACCCCGCTTTCGGAGGTTATCAGGAAAGAGGCATGCCCCACCCACTTGATCTTCATGCTCGTTACCTCCGCCTATGTGCGGGCCGCCGCCAGGTTCATCACCAGGTTAACCAGGGTCCGCACCCCGACTCCGGTGGCCCCCTTCACCACGTGGCCCTTCTCCTTGCTGGCGAGAGAGGTCCCGGCTATGTCCAGGTGCACCCAGGGCGTGTCGCCCGCGAACTCACCGACGAACTGGGCCGCCGTTATGGCCCCTCCGTACCGCCCCCCGGTGTTCTTGACGTCGGCCACGTCGCTCTTGTACTGCTCCCTGTATTCCTCGAACATGGGCATCTGCCACATCCGCTCGCCGGCCTCGGCGGCCGCGGCCATGACCTTCCCGGCAAACTCCTCGTTGTTGCTGAAGACGCCTACCGTCACGTCGCCCAGCGCCACCCGCACCGCTCCGGTGAGCGTGGCCACGTCCAGCACCGGGGACAGGCCGTTCTTCACCGCATAGGAGAGGGCATCGGCCAGGATCAGCCTTCCCTCGGCATCGGTGCTGATAATCTCGATGGTCTTCCCGTTCATGGCCGTGACAACATCGCCCGGCTTCAGGGCGCTGCCGCCCGGCAGGTTCTCCGTGGCCGGTATTATGGCCGTCACATTGACCCTGGGCGCAAGCTGTGCCACCGCGCGGATGGCGGCCATCACCGTCGCTCCTCCCGCCATATCACCCTTCATGTCTCCCATGTCCTCGGCGGGTTTGAGCGAGATGCCGCCGGAGTCGAAGGTGATGCCTTTCCCCACCAGTCCCACCGCTTTCGGCGATCCAGGGTCGCCCCGGTAGGACAGGACGATGAACTTGGGGTCCTGGTGGCTGCCCTGGGACACTCCCAGCAGGCCACCCATCCCCAGCTCCCTCATCTGCGCCCGCTCCAGGACGGTCAGCCCCAGGCCGCAATCCCGGGCCAGGTCGCGGGCCATGTCCGCCATGATGCCGGGAGTCATGAAATTGGCCGGTTCGTTTATCATGTCGCGGGCGGAGGAGACCGCCTCGGCGGTGGCCCGGCCAACCGTGCAGCCCCTCTCCAGCTGCCCGCGCTTGCCCTCGTCCCTCTCGACGATCAGGAGCTCCTGCACGTCGCCATTGTCCGGCTCCTTCGACATGTGCCGGCGGAACCGGTAGAGGCCCAGGATGGCGCCCTCGGTGATGGCTTGCGCCGCCCTGTCCGCCTCGATGCCGCCGCTGCCGCCGCCGTGTAGGATGGTGGCTACCTTCCTGGCAGCCCGGCTGCGGGCGAAGCGACTGGCCTCGGCGCTGGCGCGCCGGATGGAGTCCACGTTGAACTGGGCCTGCTTCCCCAGTCCGGCCACGATCACGCGGCTGGCCGGTATCCTGCCCAGGCTGTGAACCAGGGTCAGCTCCCCTGACTTCCCCTTTATCTCACCGGCGGAGATGAGCTGGGTGATGGCGCCGTCCAGCGCCCGATCCACCACCCCGGTCGCGCCGCCCGGCTGGGTCACCCCCTCAAACAGATTCACGATCAGTGCGTCCGCGTCCACCTTGGTGCAGTCGCCGATAACTACCTTGATTTCCAGTTCGGGTCTCCTCTCTTCCCCTGATCAGGACTCCCTGGCTACCGGTTAACCAGACGCACGATCCTATCGATCACCGGGGCGATGTCCTTCGAGCTGTCCACCGCGAAGTGGCTTCGGCCTATCTTCTCCGCCGTCGGCCTCATCTTGCTGTAGACACTCCAGCCGGCATCCGACTGGTCCCGCTGGTCCTCTCTCCGCGACCGCCGCTCCAGGCGCTGCCGCACCACCTCCGGCGGCGCCTCCATCCGCACGATGACCAGCCTCGCCCCGGCCTGGTCCGCGATGTGGTAGAGGCGCTCCCGGTTGTGCTCCTCCAGATTGGTGGCGTCCATCGCCACGCTGATGCCCTTCCGCAGCAGCTCCTCCACCAGGCAATGGCACGCCCGGAAGAGCTGGGCGCTTTCCTCCCTGGCATAGGAGGGAGTGCGGAAGAGCCGCTTCCGCAGGCTGTCGCTCTCCAGGATGACCAGGTCCAGCCTCCCGGCCAGCCGGCGGCAGAAGTGGGACTTACCCGTGCCCGGCAGCCCGCTGACCACGATGAGAGCCGGATTGGCCACCGGCTCCGGCAGCGGCGGAAGCCCCTCCTTGAGCACGCCGACATCGTCAGTGCCGCGGCTGGCGTTCATCATGGCCCCGTCAGGCCCCATCACGGGGCCCCATATCGTACCCCATCATATGGGCCATTATATGGCATTTGGGCACCTTTGGAAACGAGCGGTCCACCCGGCCTGCCGGCCGGCAGTTCAAATGCGGCCGCGGTCAAACAGCAGCCGGTTGATCAACGTGACGGGACGAAGGCCCTCTTTCCCGATATCGTCTGCCAGCCCGGCGGTCACCCGCTTGGCCGCGATCAGCGCGAAGAGGGCGATACCGACCGCGATCCTCTCCCACCCCGCCCCCATGATCCAGCACCCCACCGGGAACAGGGCGAAGCCGAAGAACATCCCCAGGGGCAGGCTGAGGCTGGGGGGACCGCCCAGCTTCATCCGCTCGTCCAGGCTCTGCCCGCGCCGCAGCACCCTGGGGGCGGTGCGGATCAAAGCGCCGATGACGATCGGCCCGAGCAGGAATGGGATGGCCTGCCACACCAGCGCCGCGTCCACACCCATGCCCGTGGTGTTGGACTTCTCGCCCCGGAACTTGAGAAACACCGGCCACAGCTCTCCCAGCACGACGGCCAGCCCCACCCCGGCCACCACCCATTCGGCCTGGTGCACCCCCCGGTCGACCACCAGGACGGCGATCCCGCCCTTGAACAGGTCCCAGACTATGCCCAGGAAGCCTTCGAAGCGGCCCACCTTCCGCCACAGGCTGATGTGCATGTCCTCCTCGCGGTAGAGGTCCACGCCGCTGAGCCGGCCGATGAGATAGACGACCGGAACCGATCCGTACAGGTACGCACCGACAACCCACAGTATACTGGTCAGCATTCGGATTCCGAAACCGCTGCGGTGCGCACGGCGCCGCTAATGGTGAAGGTGCTGCTCCACGGAGTCCGCCCACCCGTCTTCTCCCCGGGGACCCAAGCGGCGGTCCAGGAGCGCCGGGGCCAGAACCAGGACGAGGGAAATGATGGCGATGCCCGCCAGAGTGGCGACGTTGATGCCCCGGCCCGCGGAG
Organism: uncultured Dehalococcoidia bacterium; assembly: GCA_964409515.1. Taxonomy (GTDB): domain Bacteria; phylum Chloroflexota; class Dehalococcoidia; order UBA2247; family RBG-13-53-26; genus JAFGCL01. The sequence goes on along the minus strand of CAYPDY010000029.1, from coordinate 15,520 downwards.
AAGGCCATCATGACCAGAACGACGAGGGCCGCCACCAGGAGCACGCCGACCCTCAGCCAGCGCTTCTGCAGCCTGGTGAAGATGATGACCATCCCGGCCAGCGCCAGGAAGCTGAGGGCGACCCACGGCACAGCGCCCAGCAGGCCTCCCTCCGGGACCAGCCCGCCGTTCCAGCGGTCGGTGGTGACCCAGCCGACGACGGCCAGGACCGGCAGGGTGGAAAGCGAGCCCAGCAGCCAGTCCCGCCGCCAGGTGTGCGCCAGTATGATGCCGTATACTGCCGCCGCCACGGAGAAGTAGACCACGGTGCAGCCCCACCACCACCACCACGCGCCGCCGAGGAACGGCGCGCCCAGCGCCCTGTCCACGAGGAGCAGCCCGACGACCAGCAGCGGGGTCAGGGCGTAGCCCAGCCAGGTGAAGAACCAGGTCGGCTGGCGGCGCCTCCACCCGTAGACCACCGCACCCACTACGGAGATGATGATGATCGACAGCCAGAAGGCGTTGGTCCACTGGCGAAAGGCAAAGAGAAGCCCGAACAGCGCATGGGGCAGGGCGGCCATCACCGCCTGAGGCCAGTTGCTGACGCTGTGCGCCTCGTACAGCTCCTCGGCCACACCCCGGCAGGGCCCGAATTCCTGCGAGGCCACCCGGACGGCCTCCTCCTCCGTCATCCCCGACCCCCGGAGCTCTTCCACCCGGTCCTCGAAATGGGTGTAGAGCTCGGAGAGAATCTCTCTCTCCGAAGCCGGATCCAGCCTCAGCTGTATCCTGACGGCATTGAGGCAGTCCTTCACACCACCGAGCATTTCCCGGAATCCCTTCAGCCGGCCGGCTGCATGACGAGGTTCACCGCCGACGAGAAGCCCTGCCACTCGGCCAGCTTCTGTTCGAGCAGACGCTGCCCCTTCTCAGTCAGCTGGTAGTATCGCCTTTCCTTCCCGGATGCCAGCCTCCGCCAGCTCCCGCTTACCAGCCCCGACCCTTCCAGGCGGTGCAGGGCCGGATAGAGCGTTCCCTCCCTGAACTTGAAGTAGCCCCGGCTCCTGCTGTCCATCTCCCTGATGATCTGGTAGCCGTACATCGGCTGTGCTCTCAGCAGAGAGAGCAGCAGGGTGTCAGTGCTCCCCTTCAGAAGCTCCTTGCCATACTCCATAGTACCGTCCCCCCTAGTCGTTCTCCCTCGGCTCCCCTTCGATTCATTCACTAGAATCTCACTTCTCAGCGTAGAATGCAAGACCCAGGGCACCCCTTCCGGCGGAGTAGCCCATTATCGGGCTGAACTCCGTCAGCCACAGCTCAACACACTCGAACTCCTGCCGCACCCGGTCCCTGAGCCTTTCCCCCTCTTCCAGGGCATCCGTGTGATGGACCGCCACATGAACCGGCTTTCCGCCCACGCGCGCGCGCATCACGTCCAGGATCTGATCTACACCTTTCTCCCGGTTTCTGGTCATCCCCACCAGGCGCGCCATCCCTTGCGACCATCCCAGGACCGGCTTCACCTCGAGCATCGACCCTACCCGGGACGCCAGTTTCGGCACCCGGCCCGTCCGATACGCATGCTTGACGGTATCCAGCACGAAGAGCAGGTCCACCCGGTCCCGCACGCCCCGGGCCGCCTCCAGGGCCTCCCGCAGGCCCTTTCCCTCCGCCGCCGCCCGGGCGGCGGCCATGACCACGAAACCCTCGGCGCCCGTGCAGGTGCGCGAATCCAGGACCTCAACCCAGGTCCCGGGCATATCGTCCTTCACCAGTCCCTTCGCCGCCACCGCCGCGTCGTGAAGAGTACTGGCTTTGGAGGAGAGGGTGATGCAGAGAAGGCTCCGGGCCGTCCGGCCAACCCTGCGGTAGGTCTGGGCCAGGTCCCCCGGGGAGGGAGATGCTGTGGAGAAAGCTTCGGGGTCTCTCTGCAGAAGCTCGTAGGCCTGGCCGGGCGTGATGTCGAGCCAGTCGCGATACACGGCGCCGTTCCAGTAGATGTTGGGGGCCACTATCTCGATCCCGTAGGCCTCGACCATGTCCCGGGGGATGCAGCCGATGCTGTCCGCGATGATGGCTACCTCCCTCACCGCGCGTCTCTCGTCACCCATACCTCGGACTACTATGCATCATGGTAGTGCCGCCTGCTCAGATCCCCACCAGCTCGTACTCCAGGCTCCCCAGGCCCAGCTCGCTGGCCACCCGAAGCTGCACCAGGCTGTCCACCTGGTGCCACTGCCCCAGCTTGTCCGGGCCGGAGATGCGCCTGGGGGCCCTCCACAAGCGGGCCCGGTCCATCAAGTCCAGCGAGGCCTTGTCCACGGCCACCGGGTCGATGGAAGCCACGATGCCGATATCCGGAAAGAGCGCCCTGCCAGCCGGGGCCGCGCAGTCGCAGTGAGGAGTCACGTCCTGTATGAAGTTGATGAATCCGCGCTTCGGCCCGAAGCCGCTCACGGCCGCCGCCGCGGCATGGGCCAGGTACACCTGGAAGCGCTCCTTGTTCTGGCGCTCCCACCGGAGGGCCCCGCGCCCGCAGGCGAAGAGGCAGGTGCTGCAGTAGATGCACCGCTCCGGGTCCCGCCGCGGCCGTCCGCCTTGCATCGCCAGGGCATCCGCCGGGCACGCCTCCAGGCAGCCGGCGCAGCCATCGCACCGGGACTCGTTGAGCAGGGGCGGGTTAACCAGGTGCTGCTCGCGCTTGGACCGCTTCGTCACGCATCCCATGCCCAGGTTCTTCACCGCCCCGCCGAAGCCGGTGATCATGTGCCCCTTCACATGCGACAACGCCAGCAGGACGTCCGCCCGCCGGACCGCGGCCGCCACCTCCACGTCCTTCAGGGTGCAGCCTTCGACCGCCTTCGCCACGGGCACCGCCTGTCCCTCATCCCCGTCGCCATCGGCGATCACGACGGGCGCCCCCATGCTCTCCGGCACGAAGCCGTTGTAAGCCGCGGTGGAGAGGTACTTGCTCCGGGTGTCCCGGCCCCCGGGGTAGAGCGACACGGTATCGGTGACGAACGGCCAGCCCCGCCGCTTTTTCACCAGGTCCACGACGCTCCGCACGAAGGCCGGCCGTATGTAGGTGACATTGCCCCGCTCGCCCATGTGGAGCTTGACCGCCACCCCATCGCCCCGGGTGATGGCCTTCAGGATGCCCGATTCGGCGCACAGCCTCTCGATGCCGGAGAGGATGTCCGGTTCTTTGGAATAGTCGAGAAAGGCCACTTTGGACATGTACTGCTCCTTCGCCGCCGGCACCGGGGCCGCTGCCCCGGCCGGCCGGGCCTTACCCGGTCCCGTCGGCGCCCGACTCCTCCCAGGCCCTCTGCACTTCGGAGTAGACCAGGCTCAGGGGCACGTTGTGCTCCCTGGCCGCGTTCTTGCAGTCGTCGTACTCCGGGGTCATGGTGCTGGAGCCGTCACCGCGCCGGGCCGTCTTCGCCCTGATCCGGCCAAACCTGGTATCGACCGCGCCCAATGAGCGCGGCAGGGAGACCCGCTGCGTCTCAACGATCCTCACCCCCAGGGTGGTGCTCTCCCGCATCATGACGGCGACCAGGCCCCCTGCGTCTTCCCGCCGGCAGATGGCCGAGAGGAGCACGCCCGGGCGGTTCTTCTTCATCTGCACCGGCGTCAGAAAGACATCCAGGGCCCCCGCGCCCAGAAGGCTCTCCATGATGTGATCGTAGAACTGCGGGTTCATGTCATCGATGTTCGTCTCCAGGACCGTCACCGGCTCGGCGGCCAGGGCCGGGCCATCGCCGCCCACACGCTCACCCGCGAAGACCCGCAGCGAGTTGGGAACGCGGGTGTCCAGCCTGCCGGCACCATATCCGACCCCTTCCACCTTCATCAGCGGCATGCTGACGAACCCTGCGGCCACCCCGATGGCGATCGCCGCGCCGGTGGGGGTGGTCAGCTCGCCCTCGTCCTCGCCGGCATAGGCCGGCACGCCCCGAACCAGCTCCGCCGTGATCGGGGCCGGCACGGGCAGCCACCCGTGGCGGCACTGCACCAGGCCGCGGCCCAGGTTCAGGGGAGAGCAGTACACCTCCTCAATGCCCAGCGCCCTCAGCCCGATCAGGCTGCCGAAGACGTCCACCAGAGTATCGGTGGCCCCCACCTCGTGCAGGTGAACCGCATCGAGGTCCTGGCCGTGCACCCTCGCTTCCGCCCTGGCCAGGCGGGTGAATATCGCTCCCCCGCGCCGCTTCAGACCATCATCCAGCCGGCTCCGCTCGATCAGGCCCATGATGTCTCCGAGGGTCCGGGGCGGGTCGGGGCCGGCCGTGATCACCTCCACGTGCATGGCCCTGATCCCGCGCCTGGCCACCCCGGCGGCCTCGATGCCGTATCCGCCAAGCGGCAGCCGGCCCAGCTCCCTTCGCAGCTGCTCCAGGTCCAGCCCCAGATCGACCAGGGCGCCCAGGACCATGTTCCCGCTGATTCCCGAGTAGCAGTCGAAATAGGCGGTCCTCAATGCCTCACCCCGGTCCTCCGGTGTATCAGCCCGGCCATGTAGCCGGCCCCGAAGCCGTTGTCGATGTTCACCACGGCCACCCCCGGGGAGCACGAGTTCAGCATGCCCAGCAGCGCGGCCAATCCCTGGAAGCTGGCCCCGTACCCCACGCTGGTGGGGACCGCGATGACCGGCGCGTCGACCAGCCCCGAGACGACGCTGGCCAGGGCCCCCTCCATTCCGGCGACAGCCACCACGACGCTGGCTCCCAGGAGCTGGTCCCTGCAGTCCAGCAGACGGTGCAGCCCCGCTACGCCCACGTCGTAGGCCCTCTCCACCCGGCTCCCTATAGTTTCCGCCGTCACCGCCGCCTCCTCGGCCACCGGTATGTCCCCTGTGCCGGCGGTGACCACCAGGATATATCCTTCCGCTGCTGCAGGCGCCGGCTCCCCGATGACGATCAGGCCGGCCGGCTGGTGGTAGCGGGCGCCCGGCGCCACCTGGCGCACCGCCTCGAACACCTCGGGGCCGGCCTTGGTGGCCAGCGTGGTCCCCGAGGAGGCGGCCATCCGCCGGACAATGCCGGCCACCTGGTCCGGCGTCTTTCCCCGGCAGAGGATGACTTCAGCAAAGCCCCTCCGCAGCAGCCGGTGGTGGTCCAGTTTGGCAAAGCCGATGTCCTCGTAGGGCATGAACTTGAGCCGGTCCAGGGCCTCGGCCACGCCGATATCACCCGACTTGACCAGCTCCAGCAGGCGGCGCAGCTCTTCGGAATTCACGAAAGCACCTCTTCGTTCAGACTGCCGGCGCGGTACCCCTCCAGGTCCAGGGCCACAAACCGGTAGCCCAGCCCTCTCAAATGACTGACCATCCGCCCCCGGGTGATCTCGTTTCCCAGCCTCTCTATGTCTTCCGGTTCCACCTCTATCCTGGCCATCCGGCCATAGTGACGCACCCGCACCTGGCCCACCCCCAGGCTCCTGATAAAGGTCTCCGCGGCGTCGATGGAAGTCAGGGCCTGCGGCGTTATCGGACTGCCGTAGGGGATGCGCGTGGCCAGGCAGGGCAGGGACGGCTTGCTCCAGGCCGCCAGGCCCATGTCCCTGGAAACGGCCCGTATCTCGGCCTTGGTCCATCCGGCCTCGAGCAGCGGGCGCCGCACTCCCAGCTCATCGGCGGCCCGCGCTCCGGGGCGGTAGTCCTCCCGGTCATCCGCATTGGAGCCGTCAACTACGTTGAGGATCCCGTTCGCCGCGGCCACTTCCCTCAGATCCTGAAACAGGATTCTCTTGCAGTGATAGCAGCGGTCAGGGGGATTCGACGTGAAACGCGGGTCCCGCATCTCGGCAGTGCGAACCACGAGGTGTCTTGCCCGCAGCGATTGGGCCGCCTTCACCGCCTCCTCCACTTCCCTCACCGGGCGGACAGGGGAGTCCGCCGTCACCGCCAGCACCCCGTCCCCCAGCACATCGCAGCACATCCTCAGCAGGAACGTGCTGTCCACTCCCCCGGAGAACGCCACGACTACGCTCTCCAGGTCCGAAAGCGCCTGCTTCAGCCGGAGAAGCTTGTCTTCAGCAGACACGGTACGCCTTTCCGCCGGACCGGATTACTCGAGCGCGTCCTCCATCGACATCTGGGCGGTGGCCGTCACGTACTTGCCGTCCCGGGTCACCGAGATGTCGCTTACGCCATCCTCGCCGCCCTCGTAGGTCAGCAGCTGCTTCACTTCGTCTTCAGCGTCACCGGCTGAGGCTGCATCGGAGAAGGCGAATATCACCGTCATCCGGGCCTTGTCGGAGCTCTTCTTGGCCAGCGAGTAGCCTATCGCTTCCACGCCCCCGTAGGTCTGGTCGAAGCCCTCGCCCCCCGAGTAGACCATCAGCGTGAACCCGCCCGGCAGTCTGTCCATCAGCTCCTTGACATCCGCGTCATCGTAGAGCGACTCGCCATCGCCCTTGATGACGTCGACACCGTCCTTCAGTTTGTCGATATCCCACCCGGTCACCAGGCAGCTCGCGCTCACCAGGGCGACCGACGAGAAGGAGCCCTCCCAGATGGGCGTCCCGTCGTGGTCGCTTTCCTCATATCCGCCGTCCTCCAGCCGCGACCCCAGCGACGCCAGGTTGAAGCGGCCTTCCAGTATCGTCAGATACCCGGCCTGCACCATCCGGTCGACATTGTCTGTGGGTATCCCCGCATCCTCCGAATCGGAGAGCTCATCCGTCACGCTTTCGTAGATATCCCCCAGGTCATCGTCCGCCCGCAGCGCCTCGAGGTCCACGTAGGTGAAGTCGCCGGTGCCCTTCGGCACCATCTTCATCATGGCCAATGCTTCAGCCGAACCGCCGCCGGCACCCCCGCCATCGCCACAGCCGATCAGCACCAGGGTCACGGAGAAAAGCATCAGGACCGCGGCACACAAGAGGGGCCTGCACCAGAAACGTCTCATTGCGCCTCCTTCACGGGGATCCTCTGCGCCGGGGCCGGCCAAGCGCGGGCTAGATGTCCAGGTTCCGGACGCTCTTGGCATGGGCCTGGATGAAGGCCTTGCGCGGAGGCACCTCTTCTCCCATGAGCATGCGGAAGACCTCATCGGCCCGGGCCGCGTCCTCGATCTTGACCTGCAGCACCGTCCTGGAGGTCGGGTCCATGGTGGTTTCCCACAGCTGTGTCGGGCTCATCTCGCCCAGGCCCTTGTACCGCTGTACCTCCACCTTCTTGCCCTTGAACCTCTGCACCAGCTCGTCCTTCTCCTTGTCGGAGTAGACCCAGTGCTGCTCCTTCCCCCCCTGCACACGGTACAGGGGAGGCTGAGCGATGTAGAGGTAGCCCTGCAGGATCACGTCATGCATGTGCCGGAAGAAGAACGTGAGCAGCAGTGTCCGGATGTGGGCCCCGTCCACGTCGGCATCGGTCATGATGATAACCCGGTGGTACCTCAGCTTGTTGAGGTCAAACTGGTCCGCGATGCCGGCCCCCAGGCTGGTGATGAGGGCCCTGATTTCCTCGTGGGACAGCATCTTCTCGTAGGATGCCTTCTCCACGTTGAGGATCTTGCCCTTGAGCGGCAGGATAGCCTGGAACTTGCGGTCCCTTCCCTGCTTGGCGGACCCGCCCGCGGAGTCACCTTCCACGATGAACAGCTCGCATGCCGCCGGGTCCTTGTCGGCGCATTCGGCGAGCTTGCCCGGCAGCGTGAAGCCCTCGAGCTGCCCCTTCTTCAGGATCAGCTCCCGGGCCCTCCTCGCGGCCTCCCTGGCCTTGGCCGAAGTGAGGCACTTCTCGATTATCGACTTCGCCTCGTTGGGATGCTGCTCCAGGTAGAAGGTCAGCTGCTCGGCCACCACCGACTCCACGTGGCCCCTGGTCTCCGGGTTGCCCAGCCGGCCCTTGGTCTGGCCTTCGAACTGCGGCTCGTTCAGCCTCACGCTGATCACCGCCGTCAGCCCGCCGCGGACATCCTCCCCCACCAGGCTCAGCTCGTTCCCCTTGTCCTGCTTGATCTTGTGCACGAAGTCGTTCAGGACCCGCGTCAGTGCCGATCGGAAACCGGTGAGGTGGCTGCCGCCGTCGATGGTGTTGGCGCAGTTGGCAAAAGAGACCAGCAGCTCGTTGTAGCCGTCGTTGTACTGAATGGCCACTTCGACGCTGGTGCTGTCCACTTTCTGGCCCATGTAGATGACGGTGGGATGGACGACAGTCCGGCCCCGATTCATGTAGCGCACGAAGGAGGCTATGCCGCCTTCGAAGTAGAATGCGGAATCCTGGCCCGTCCGGTCGTCGTGTATGGCGATCTGCACGTTCGGCTGAAGGTAAGCCAGCTCGCGCAGCCTCTGCGCCACGTAGTCGAAGTCGTAGTCCCAGTCGCCAAAGATACCCCTGTCCGGTATGAACTCGGTGATGGTCCCGTTGCCCTGCGCCGGTCCGTCCGGCTTTACCGGCCCCTGCGGCACTCCGCACAGGTACTCCTGGACATACCGCGTGCCCTCACGCTCGCTGACCACCTTCATCCAGGAGGACAAGGCGTTGACCACCGAAGCCCCCACGCCGTGCAGGCCGCTGGATACCCGGTAGCTTTTGCCGCCGAACTTGGCCCCGGCGTGCAGGATGGTCATGACGGTCTCCAGCGCCGACACGCCCGTCTGGGGGTGGGTGTCAACCGGTATGCCGCGGCCGTTGTCCTGGACGCGGACCTTGCCGCCCTCGAGGATGGTCACATCGATCTGGGTGCACCAGCCGGCCATGGCTTCGTCGATGCTGTTGTAGACGATCTCGAAGATGAGGTGATGAAGCCCAACGTGGTCGGTGCTGCCGATGTACATCCCGGGCCGGCGACGGACTGCCTCCAGCCCCTTCAGGACCTGGATATCTTCAGCTGTGTAGTTGGCGCTGTCGCTGTGGTTGTTGTCGCCTTCCGCGGGACGCTCTACCATGTGCTCCTAATTATACCATTTTCCTTCGCGCGCATGATCCGCCCCACATTATGCACGATTGGAGAGGCCTTGTCTATAGCCTGCGCCCCATCTCGCTGCCGCTGCGGATGGCCTCCAGCCCCCGCCGCGTTCTGGCCGCGTCGCCGATCACGTGGACCTCCCGGCCCGTCCCCGCCAGCTGCGGCGACAGCTCATCCCTCGACTTTACACCGCAGGCCAGCACGATGGTGTCGAAAGCCTCCCAGGTCTCCTCGGCCCCCTTCCGGGAGACCACCACGACGCCTCCCGGGCGTATCTCCCTGATCTGGGTCGACACGAACGTCTTCATGCTCAGGCCCTTCGTGCGGTTCATCAGGTGCCAGCGGACCGTGCCTCCCATATCGGCCCCCACGCGCTTGAGCATCTCCACCACCACCACCTCCCTGCCTCTTTCGGCCAGCAGCTCCGCCGTCTCCAGCCCGGTCAGGCCTCCGCCCACCACCAGCACCCGCTTCCCCACCTCGAAGCCCCCCAGGACATCCCACGCGGTGACCACCTCCCGCCGGTCGACGCCCGGGATCGGCGGCACCAGGGGCTTCGCCCCCGTCGCCACCAGCACCACGTCGGGTCCGGCCTCCACCACCGTGGCGGCCGTGACCTTGACGCCGCACCTGAGTTCCACGCCCAGACGGTCCAGCTGGCCCAGCAGGTACCTGAGGAGAAGCATATGGTCCTCTTTGTGCGGCGGTTTGGATGCCAGCAGCCACTGGCCGCCCGGCTCCGCTTTCTCCTCGTAGACCGTGACCTGGTGGCCCCGGACGGCGGCCACCCGCGCGGCCTCCAAACCGGACAGTCCCCCGCCGACCACCATGACCTTCTTCTGCCGCGGCGCGGGGGTGATGGCCATCTCCCGCTCGCGCCCGGCCTCGGGGTTGACCGTGCAGGTGATCGGAGATACCGCGGTCGGGTCGCCGTCGATGCAGACATTGCAGGCGATGCAGCGGCGGATCCCGGCGAAGTCGCCCCGGGCCGCCTTGTTGGGCAGCTCCGGGTCCGCCAGCAGCCCCCTGGCCACCGCGATCACATCGGCCTTCCCCGATACCAGCACCCCGTCGGCGATGAAGGGGTCATCGAGGCGGCCGGCCACCGACACCGGCACCTTCACCAGCTCCTTGATGGCCGCGGCCAGGGGCACGTTGCAGCCCCGCGGCTGGTCATAAGGGGGAACGATGACCGGGTAGGACCCGTAGGCGCCACCCGATACTCCGATCATGTCCGCGCCCGCCTCCACCAGCAGCGCCGCCGTCTCCCGCGCCAGGTCCGCGGTGGTCCCGCCCGGCATGTAGTCGGACCCGTTCATCCGGACGCTCACCGGGAAGTCCTTGCCCACCCGCTCCTTTATGAGCTTGATGATGTCGACCACGAAACGGGCCCGGTTGGCCACGCTGCCGCCGTACCTGTCGCGGCGCTGGTTAGTGAGGGGCGAGAGGAAGCTGCTCAGCAGATAGCCGTGACAGCCGTGAAGCTCGACCATGTCGAACCCGGCGTCCCTGGCCCGGCGGGCCGCCTCGGCGAACTCCTCCACCAGCCCGTCCACCTCTCCCGGGGTCAGCTCGTGGGGCACCTCATCCCTCGGTGTGAGCGGTATCGGGGACGGGGCCACCGGCCGGTAGCCCTGGATCTCCCCGCCCTGGCGCCCCAGGTGCATCAGCTGGATGCCCATCCGGGCCCCGCAGGAGTGGATCAGGTCCGTGAACTGCCTGAACCCGGGGATGAACCTGTCGTCGTATATGCCCAGCTGGATCGGCGAAGCCATGCTTATGTCAACAATGCCCGGCGTCAGGACAATCAGCGCCAGGCCGCCCCTGGCCCGGGCCGCGTAGAACTCCCTCACGGCATCGTTGGGAACGCCATCGGTGGCCAGCCTGTCGATCATGGGCGGCATGATGATCCGGTTCTTCAGCTCCAGCCGGCCCACTCTGATCGGGGTAAACAGCTTCTCCAGCTTCGCAGGGCCCTCAACTATCTGGGACATGTCGCTCCTATTCCGATGATGATCTTCCTCATACCTATGCTGTCGCGGCAGAAACCCGCAATGAGTTTGTCTGCCAAACCAACAATGAGCCCCCCGCCAGTCACCTGCCCTCTTTCATCACGCTGCTGAAAAAGGTTTCCAGTTTCTGGAGCACCTCGACGAAGACGGCGTACTGGCCGAAGGTGATGTCGGCGCCCTGCTCGGAATTGAACCTGGTGTAGAACTCCTGGAACCCTCTGTTGGCCGCCACGCCTTTCTCGGTGAGGTCCACCAGGACCGTCTTCCGGTTGCGGGTATCGCCGCGCTTGCTCAGGTATCCCTTATCTTCCAGCCTGGTGACAATGGGGGAAACGGTCCCCTTCGTCAGGCCCAGCTCTCTCGCCAGCCCCGTGATGTTGATGCCCGCGTTTCTCCTGACGGCGTTGATGGCATGGATTTCAGTCAGAGAAAGAAGATCCCCGCCCCCGAAATCCCGCGGCGTCCTGTCAAAGGCGAGGACTTGATCGATGACCCTGTTCAGAGCCAGCATCGCCTCGGCGCCCATCTTTCTTCTGTCGTGCATGTCCCCGCGTGCCTGCCAGCATTGTAAGGCCATCAAACCATAATGTCAAGGTTCCCTCT